>NZ_JAMQQG010000338.1 GCF_023716925.1 Frankia sp. R82 | reverse complement strand
GCCGCGGCCCAGCCGGCCGCGGCGACGGTGTCCACGCTGTCGATGCCCCCGGTGGACGGTGAGCCCGGCACGTCGAGCCCGATGCGCCGCCTGGCCGCGGTCCTCCCGCAGGGCCGTGGTCTGCCGGTCGAGGACTGGACTGCCCGACACACCCTGATGTGCCTGGTGCTGGCGCTGCACCTTCCGGTCATCGTCGGCTACGCCGTCATCGAGGGCCTGAGCGCGGGCCACGGTCTGCTGGCCGCGACCCCCCCGGGCCTGCTGTTCGCCGCGGCGGTGGTGCCGGGGCGGCGCCGGGTGCGCGCCCTGGCGGCGAGCCTGGGCCTGCTGTGTTGCTCGGTCGTGCTGGTGCACCTGTCCGACGGCCTGACGCCCATGTACTTCCACTTCTTCGTCGTGGTCGCCCTGATCGCGCTCTACGAGGAGTGGACGGTCTACCTGCTGGCGATCGGGTTCGTGTTCGTCGCGAACCTGGCGATGGGCAACATCGTCACCGACAGCTCGCAGACCCTGGACAACGCGTGGCTGCTCGCCGGCCTGCACGCCGGCTTCATCTTCGCGCTGGCCTGCGCGCAGATGGTCTTCTGGCATTACAACGAGCAGTCCCGCCGCCGGGTCGAGCACTACCGCCAGCAGCTACATGAGGGACAGCAGTCCCTCATGGCCCGGTTGGAGGAGACCGACCGGATCCGCAGCGACCTCGTCGCCACCGTCTCGCACGAGTTCCGCACTCCGCTGACGGGCATCCGGGGAAATCTGCTCACCATCCGGCGCCGCCGTGACCGGCTCACCGACGCCCAGCTCGACGATCTGCTCGACACCGCGGTGCGCCACTCCGACCGGCTCTCCCGGCTGCTGGAGAACATGCTCACGGCCGCCACGGCCACCGGTACCGACGAGACGACCATCGCCGACCTGCCCGAGGTCGTCCGGCATGTTCTGGCCGGTCTGCCCTACACCAGCTCGCCGAGCAGCGTCACGGTGGACCTGCCCACCCAGCTGCCCGTCCGGATGGCCCGTCAGGCCCTCATCCAGGTCGTCGCGAACCTCGTGGACAACGCGCTGGTGCACTCCTGGCCGGGCGCGCCGGTGCGGCTCATCGCCGGCCGGGTGGGCGACGAGGTCGTGTTGCGGGTGCGCAACCCCGGTCCGGACCTGGATCCCGACACGATCCGCCAGCTGTTCGAACCTTTTACCCAGCGAGATGGAACGGCTACACGATCCACGGACGGCGCCGGGATGGGCCTGTACGTCGTCCGCCGACTGGTCGAGGTGCATGGCGGGCGGCTGCGGATGTCGTCGGACAGCGGCGAGATCATCGTCGAGGTGAACCTCTGGGCGGCCACCGCCACCAGCGTCCCGCCAGCGGACGACGCGGAGCCGGACCTGCCGGTCCCCATGCCGTTGCCGCGCAGCCTACGGGTCGAGGACGCCCGCCCGCCGCGGCCGCTGGGCCGGGGGAGCCGCCCGGAGCTGCGTTCGTTGCCGTCCTCGGAGGACCTGCGCTCCCTGCCGATCGACCGGTTCGGCTGACCCCACGCGGGGCCGTCCTGCCAACCGCATGCCAACCGTGGCAGCTCCGCCTGCCACGTGGCCACCGCTCTTGGCGTCCCGTCCTCGTCCGTCACCTCAGAGCCGCCGCCGGGCTGTCACCGGGCCTGGCTACCAGCCGGGACAAGCCCTACCGGGCCCGCGGGGAGAGGGGGCTACCGGGGCGCCGTAATCGGGTCCGTGCCCGTTGTATCGACCGGCGACCCGCCTGGCGCTACCTGCCGCGGGTCGGGTGACGGAATGCGAGCGCGAAAGCATGCCCCAAGGACCCGTTCTGACTTCGGCCGCGTCGTCTCGGCTGCGTCACGGTGGCTTGAGACGGCCTCAGCGGTCACTGTGCGTCACGTTGGTGCTCGTGGTGTCACACCGGCGGCGGCATCGAGTGGACGCCTCACGTCGGCGCGTGGCGTCAGCGGTGGTGGGAAGGTGCGGGCTGGCGGAGAGGACAGCCCGCACCTCCGCGGGCGCAAGAGGCCTGCGCCTACTTCGCGGCCGTCGGCTTCGCGGCCGTCGGCTTCGTGGTCGGGGGCGGTGCGGGGGCGGTGCAGTTCAGGGTGAGGGTGATCGTGGTGGAGCCGCTGGGGCGCCGTCCGGTCGGTGTGTAGGCCGTGACCTGACTGGTGTAACCCTGGGGGCAGGCTCCGTTGACCCAGTAGAAGCCCTTGGCGCTCAGTGCGTTCTTCGCCCCGGCCTCGGTCATCCCGGTGACGTTCGGGACCACCGTGCAGTCGTTTCCCTGGACCTGTAGCGAGATGCGGGTGGTCTTCGCGACCCGCACGCCCTTGGGGCTCTGACGCACGACCGCGTCCACGGCTCCGGTGTCGTAGCAGTCGAACTTCTTGTCCACACCCTGGAAACCGGCCGCGGCCAGGGTGTTGACCGCGGCGTTGACCGACGTGCCCTCGGTGTTGGGGACCACCGCTGTCCCGTCGTCGGTCGGGGATGGCGAGGGGGGGCTGCCCGCGGTCGTGGCAGCGGAGGCCGCTGTCGCGGCCGCGGCGGGTGCGGTGGTGGCCGCGTGGTTCGCGGGGTTCGCCCCGGTGGACACGGGGTGGGCGCCAGGCTGGCCGACCACCCCGGCGTGGGTCGCCCCCGGGATCGCGATGACCCCGGGGGCCTGGCTGGTCGGATCGCCTGTGGTGCTCACGCTCGGGTTGAGCGAGACCTCGGTGCCGGTGGCCGCGCTCAGTGAGCTGTTCGCGTCGCCGTTCGAGGCAAGGGCCCAGCCGCCGGCCCCGGCGACCAGGGCGACGACGAGCCCCGCGCCGGCGGCGATCCGGGTGCGTCGACGGCGGTCGGCTCGCGGCCCGCCAGGCCCGCCGGGCCCGCCGCTGGACGGGGCGGGCTGCTGGTCGGGGGCAACCGCGGACATCACGGTGTTCGTGTCGGCGGCCGGCCCGCCTGAGCGGGCCGGAACGCGTACGGCAGGGCGCAGCCCGGTCGGCGCGTCGGCGTCGTCCCAGCCCGCCCGAGCACCGGTCCGGTTCCCACCGCCGCCGCCGAAGCCGCCGGTGCTGCCAGCGCCCGTCGCCCCGGCGATCCGGGTGCGTTCCGCGTCGGACTCCCAGCCCCGGCCGGTCCGTCCCGTGGCGGGGGGGAGACTGCCGGCGATCTGGGTGTGCTCCATGTCGTTCCAGTTCGCCCGGCTCTCACCGGCACCACCCGAGGCGCCCGACCCCGACGCGGCTGACGCCAGGATGGTGCTGGTACCCAGCGCGGTGGTGTTCAGGGCGCTGGTGTCCAGTCCGGTGGTGTTCAGTGCGCTGGTGTGCAGTGCGGCGCTGTCCAGTGCGGCTGCGCCACCGACACCGACCGGGTGCAGAACCCGCTGGGTGCCGGTCCGCACCGCGCCGCGGTGCGGGTGGGCGGCGACTGCCACGGTGGCGTAGCGCCCGGGCCGGGCCGCGGCCGGACCGATCGGCAGGCCGGCCGGCCCAGCCGATGCCATGCCGCCGCGCAGGACGGCGGCGAGGGCCTCGTCGAGCTCGTCAGCGGCCTCGGCGGCACTCATCGGCCGCTGCCGAGGCGACTTGGCCAGCATCCGGGACAGGACGTCCCACAACGGTGCCGGCACCCCCTGGATCAGCTCCGGCTCGTCCTCGCGGTGTGCCCGCAGGAGCTCGACCGGATTCGGCGAGTCGAACGGCGGCGATCCGGCGAGGATCTCGTAGAGCACGACACCGGCGGCGTAGACGTCGGCCGCGGCGGTCGGCGGGGCACCCGCACCGAGTTCCGGTGCCATGTAGAGGGGCGTGCCGACCGGGCCGGTCGTCTGCCGGGAATGCGGCCCGACCATCCGGGCGATGCCGAAGTCGGTGAGACGCACCACCGGGCGGTCCGGATCGGCCGTGTCGATGAGGATGTTCTCGGGCTTGACGTCACGGTGCACGATGCCGGCGGCGTGCACCCGGTCGAGGGCGTCCAGGGTGCCGATCGTGATGCCGACCGCCTCCCGGGCCGGCCGTGGCCCGAACTCCCGCAGGTGGGCGCGCAGGTCGGGGCCCTCGACGAGGTCCATGACCAGCGCCAGCGTGTCCGGCTCGTTGACCAGGTCGCGGACGGCGACCAGTCCGGGATCGTCCAACGTGGCGAGCAGGTCCCACTCGCGCAGGAACCGCTCGACGATCACCGGGTCATCGGCGAGCTCCCGCCGCAGCACCTTGATGGCAACCGGAGTGCCGTCGGAGACCCGTGCGCCCCGCCATACCTGGCCGGTCGTTCCCTGCCCCAGTACCTCGTGCAGCACGTACCGCGAACCGAGTCTGCGCACCGCGCCCTGCCCCTCCCTGGCGCCGCCCGTGGCGGTCATGCCTTTCGCCGGCACCGCCGTGGGCGCTTCTCGCCCGTTCGTGCGGAACCCGGAGATCATCTCCGAACCGGATGCATCCGGCGCTTCCGGCCGCCCATTCCGATGGTGCGGTGGACATCCGTCTGCTTACCGGGTGGCAATGGCCCGCTTGGACCATCCGATCTGACTCTCCGATCATCCGAGACGGACGACTCGAACAGGCTACGACGCCGAGGCTCCTCAACCCGCGGCGGGGCGGTGTGGCGGCCGGGTGACAGCCCGCTTGGCGTAGCCCGGGCCTGCATTCGTTGTGGGGTCCGAATGGGTGATGCCCATTATCCAACTGGGCCGCTGACCCGCGGATTACCAGCGGAATCGGGACGATGACCATCGTGGTCGAACGGCCGGAAGGCGGATCACACCCGTCCTGGCGCAACCATCCACCGATTTCCGGTGTCCGGCAGTTGACTGTCGCGGTGTCCGCCGGTTGGCCGTGTGGAACACGCGATTGTGGCCGATTCACCCACCCGGATGCGGTCGCTCGGTCGGTGACCTTCGCTCAGCGGGAGACCGTCGTCCGCCTAGCCGGAGACCGCCGTCGCCGACAGCCGCTGTGCGGCCGCGACCACCGCCGGGCCGTGGCGATGTCCCGGCGTGCGGGTGAGCCGCTCCAACGGTCCGGACAGTGACACGGCAGCGATCACTGCTCCGTCCTCGCCGCGGACCGGCGCCGACACCGAGCCGAGGCCGGTCTCCCGCTCACCCACGCTCTGCGCCCAGCCTCGTTCCCGTACCTGGGCGAGCACCGCCGCGTCGAAGGGGGCCGCTTCGAGCAGGTCCGGCTCGGGCTCGTCGGCGAACGCCAGCAGGACCTGGGCGCCGGACCCCGCCGTCATCGGCAGCGCCGCGCCGACCGGCACGGTGTCGCGCAGCCCGCTGGCCCGTTCGGAGGCGGCCACGCACAGCCGCAGGGCGCCGCGGCGCACGTAGAGCTGGGTGCTCTCGCCGGTGGCATGGCGCAGCTCGGTGAGGATCTCGTCGGCCCGGTCGACCAGCTCCCACGGCAGGGGGGACGCGAAGCCGGCGGCAGCCAGTCGCGGGCCGGCGACGAAACGGCCGGCCGGGTCGCGTCCCACCAGCCGGTGCACCTCGAGTGCGCTGGCCAGCCGGTGTGCCGTCGCCCGGTTGAGCCCGGTGTGCGCGACCAGCTCGGCGAGTGAGACAGGGCCCTGCTCGACGGCGGCGAGGACCAGGGCCGCCTTGTCAAGCACACCGACTCCGCTAAGCTGTTTCATAAGCTGATACTGCCATCCTGCATCCTGAGACGACAAGCGCCGACAGGACAAGCGCCGACAGGACAAGCCCCGGTGTCCACCATCCGGACCGCGGGCGTCCGGACGGGCAGGCCGCATCCGCCGGTAGGTGGGTCGGCCGGCCGGCGATCGTCGGCGCGGCGGAGTCCGGCGGCAGGAGGCGGCACGCGGCATCGACGAGCGGCGTCGGACGACGAGCGCCGGAAACCGGAAGGGAGCGGGCCGGTCATGGGTCGCACACTCGCGGAGAAGGTCTGGGACGCCCACGTGGTGCGCCAGGCTGAGGGTGAACCGGATCTGCTGTACATCGATCTGCACCTGGTGCACGAGGTCACCTCGCCGCAGGCCTTCGAGGCGCTGCGGCTGGCCGGGCGGCCGGTTCGCCGGACCGACCTGACCGTCGCCACCGAGGACCACAACGTCCCGACGACCGACACGCTGGCGCCGATCGCGGATCCGGTGTCGGCCGCGCAGGTCGAGGCGCTGCGCAAGAACTGCGCCGAGTTCGGGGTGCGGCTGTATCCGATGAACGATCCCGGCCAGGGGATCGTGCACGTGGTCGGTCCGCAGCTCGGCCTGTCCCAGCCGGGTATGACGATCGTCTGCGGGGACAGCCACACCTCCACCCACGGCGCGTTCGGCGCGCTTGCCTTCGGGATCGGCACCAGCCAGGTCGAGCACGTGCTCGCCACCCAGACGCTGCCGCAGCGGCGCCCGAAGACGATGGCCGTCACCGTCGAGGGCGACCTGCCCGCGGGGGTCACCGCCAAGGACCTGATCCTGGCGATCATCGCCCGGATCGGCACCGGTGGCGGCGCCGGGCACGTCATCGAGTACCGCGGCGCGGCGGTCCGGGGCCTGTCCATGGAGGGCCGGATGACCGTCTGCAACATGTCGATCGAGGCCGGCGCGCGGGCCGGCATGATCGCCCCGGACGAGACGACCTTCGCCTACCTCGCCGGCCGCGAGCGGGTCGCCACCGGCGCCGACTGGGACGCCGCCGTCGCCTTCTGGCGCACGCTGTCCTCCGACCCGGACGCCGTGTTCGACCGGGAGGTCGTGATCGACGCCACGACCCTCACCCCGTACGTCACCTGGGGGACCAACCCGGGCCAGGCCGCCCCGCTGGGCTCGCCGGTGCCGACCCCCGAGGACTACGCCGACCCGGCGGCCCGGGCCTCGGCGCAGCGGGCGCTCACCTACATGGGCCTGACGGCCGGCACCCCGCTGTCCGAGGTCGCCGTCGACACGGTGTTCATCGGTTCGTGCACCAACGGTCGGCTCAGTGACCTGCGGGCCGCGGCCGACGTGCTGCGCGGGCGCCAGGTGGCCGAGGGCGTGCGGGTGCTGATCGTGCCCGGCTCCATGCGGATCAAGGCCGAGGCGGAGGCCGAGGGGCTGGACGAGGTGTTCGAGGCGGCGGGCGCGCAGTGGCGCAGCGCCGGCTGCTCGATGTGTCTCGGGATGAACCCGGACACGCTGGCGCCCGGGGAACGCAGCGCGTCGACGTCGAACCGCAACTTCGAGGGCCGGCAGGGCCAGGGCGGGCGAACCCATCTGGTCTCCCCGCAGGTGGCCGCCGCCACCGCCGTCACCGGCCGGCTCACCGCTCCGGCCGACCTGTAACGCCCGGCCGCGCCGGATCGCCCGGCCGCCGCCGTGGCGGCCGTCCGCATCGCCCCTCATCGCCCTCGCCCTACCGCAGAAAGGAGCGTTTCCCTGATGGAGGCGTTCACGACCCACACCGGACGGGCCGTGCCGCTGCGCCGCAGCGACGTGGACACCGACCAGATCATCCCGAGCGACTGGCTCAAGCGCATCGAGCGCACCGGCTTCGGCGCCGGCCTGTTCTCCGAGTGGCGTACGGACGAGAACTTCGTGCTGAACAACCCCGCCTACGCGGGAGCGTCGATCCTGATCGCCGGCGTCGACTTCGGCACCGGCTCGTCGCGTGAGCACGCCGTGTGGGCGTTGCAGGACTACGGGTTCCGCGCGGTCATCTCCGCCCGGTTCGCCGACATCTTCCGGGGCAACGCGCTGGGTAACGGCCTGCTGCCCGTCCAGCTGCCGGCACAGATCGTGGAGAGCCTGCAGACGGCGGTCGAAGGCGACCCGGCCGTCGAGATCACGGTCGACCTGGTCGCACGGGAGGTGCGCGGGGCCGGGATCACAGCGTCGTTCGAGCTGGACGACTTCACCCGCTGGCGGCTGCTGGAGGGCCTCGACGACGTGGGCCTGACCCTGCGGCACGAGGAGCACATCACCGCGTTCGAACGGACTCGACCCGCCTGGCTGCCGACCGCTGGCTGACCGGGGATCCACCCCCGTGCGTGTCCCCACGACGTCGTTGGCGAGAATGTGGTGTAAATCACATTGTCGTCAACGACGGGGTGCGGGGCCGTTGGCGGCTTGCCCTGTGGTGTCGGCATTCCATCCGTCGATCATCGCCCGAGGCATTTGGATGGCTACGTAGCAGAGCGGGCTTGGCCGGGTTGAAGGCGGCTGGCGACCAAAGCGTGACATTGAGCCCAAAAATTTCCATGACACTCATTACTGAAAGTGACGAATCTACCGGATGGTTGGAGTCGTTCCCACACCGCGCATCCCGGCGCCCACTGCCATGAACGCGATGACGTGCGGGTTTGTGTGACGCGACACGGTGGCGGGAATTGCCCTCGACAGTGGAGATGCCTACGGTGCAGCGCAGTGTGATGCCCGATCTGCTCCCCACCCCGCGCTCTGCGGGGGCGTCCGGAGGTTGTTGTGAACAAGTCCCAGTTGGTTGACCGCATCGCCCAGCAGATCGAGGGCGGACGGTCGAACGCCACCAAGGCCGTCGACGCGGTGTTCGACGCGATCCAGGAGGCCGTCGCCAGCGGCGAGAAGGTGACGATCACCGGTTTCGGCGTGTTCGAGCGGGTGGAGCGGGCCGCCCGCACCGGCCGTAACCCGGCGACCGGCGAGCCCGTGCACGTCGCCGCCTCCGTCGTGCCGAAGTTCCGGCCCGGCTCGGAGTTCAAGTCCAGCGTCTCGGCGAGCACCGACTGACCGGCGGTGCGGGCGCCGGTCAACGCTGGCCAGGCCAGCCGACCGACTACCGGTGCCCGCGCCGGACGGCCTGCGTCATGAGGTCATGCTGGTAGTCGGCGAGCCGGTTGTCGTCCGACCCGCTGGTATGACGCTCCCACCGGCCGTCGGGCTGCAGGTCCCAGGCGGACACCGCGTCGGAGAAGGCGTGGTCGAGCAGGCCGCGCACGATGTCGCGGTCCGCCGACTGGCCCACCCGCACGAGTGCCTCGATCCGCCGGTCCAGGTTGCGGTGCATCATGTCGGCGCTGCCGATCCAGAACTCGTCGGACGAGGCGAACTCCAGCACGCGGCTGTGTTCGAGAAAGCGGCCGAGAATGGATCGGACGCGTACGGTCTCCGATAGTCCGGGCACGCCAGGACGCAGTGCGCAGATTCCGCGGACCAGGCAGTGCACCGGCACGCCCGCCTGGGAGGCGTGGTACAGCGCGTCGATCACCTGCTCGTCGACGAGGCTGTTCACCTTCAGTCGGACCCCGCACGGACGGCCCTGCGCCGCGGCCCGTGCCTCGGCGTCGATGCGGGCCAGGATGCCCTCGCGCATGTGCTGCGGGGCGACCAGCAGCGAGCGGTACTCCGTCTGCCGGCTGTAGCCGGTCAGCACGTTGAACAGGTCGGTGAGGTCGGCCCCCACCCCCGGGTCGGCGGTCAGCAGGCCCAGGTCCTCGTACAGGCGGGCGGTCTTGGGGTTGTAGTTGCCGGTGCCGACGTGGCAGTACCGGCGCAGCCCCCCACGTTCCTGCCGCACGACCAGGCAGGTCTTGCAGTGGGTCTTCAGCCCGATCAGGCCGTAGACGACATGGCAGCCAGCCCGCTCCAGTTCCCGGGCCCAGCGGATGTTCGCGCTCTCGTCGAACCGGGCCTTGATCTCGACGAGGACGACGACCTGCTTGCCCGCCTCGGCGGCGGCGACGAGCGCGTCCACGATCGGCGAGTCGCCGGAGGTGCGGTAGAGCGTCTGCTTGATGGCCAGCACCTGCGGATCAGCCGCGGCCTGTTCGATGAACCGCTGCACCGAGGTGGTGAACGAGTCGTATGGATGGTGGACCAGCACGTCACCCTCGCGCAGCACCGCGAAGAAGTCCGGGGTCTCCCCGTCCTCGGCGGACAGCCGCGGGTGGGTGGTCGGAACCCGCGGCGGGTCCCGCAGCTCCGGGCGGTCCAGCCCGTAGAGCGCCCACAGCGCGGACAGGTCGAGCATGCCCGACACCCGGTGCACCTCGCGCTCGGTCACCTCGAGCTCGCGCATGAGCAGCGCCAGCAGGTCGGCGTCGATGCCACTGTCCACCTCGAGGCGGACCGCCGGGCCGAAGCGGCGCCGGGCCAGTTCCCGCTCGAGTGCCTGCAGCAGGTCCTCCGCCTCGTCCTCCTCGACCTCGAGATCGGCGTTGCGGGTGACCCGGAACAGATGCGAGTTGATCACTTCCATGCCGGGGAAGAGCTGGTCGAGGTGGGCGGCGATGACCTCCTCGAGCGGCACGAAACAGGCCTGCCGGACCGGCTGGTCGTCGCCGTGCTCCCCGGCCCGGCGGGCGCCGCCGGCCGCCGGACTGTCAAGCTCCACCGGCACCAGCCGCGGGACGTTCTGCGGCACCTTCACCCGGGCGAAGTGGTCGGTCTCGCCACCCGGCTCCCGCACCTGCACGGCGAGGTTCAGCGACAGCCCGCTGATGTAGGGGAACGGGTGGGCCGGATCCACGGCCAGCGGGGTCAGCACCGGGAAGATCTGCTCGTGGAAGTAGTCGTGCAGCCGCTCGCGCTGGGACTCGGTGAGCTGGGACCAGAACCGGATGCTGATCCCCGCGTGGGTCAGCGACGGCACCACCTCGTCGGTGAAACAGCGGGAGTGCCGGCGGGACAGCTCCGCGGTCGTCCGGCTGACCAGGGCCAGCTGCTCGCGGGCGCTGAGCCCGTCGGCGGAGCGCACGGCGAGCCCGGTCGCCTCCCGGCGCATCAGCCCGGCCACCCGCACCATGTAGAACTCGTCCAGGTTGCTCGCGAAGATCGCCAGGAACTTCGCCCGCTCCAGCAGCGGCGTGGCGACATCCTCGGCGAGCGCGAGCACCCGGGCGTTGAAATCCAGCCAGGACGTCTCACGGTTGATGAAACGGTCCGCGGGGAGATCGGACGGTGCAAGCGGGCGGGGCGCCTCCAACGGCTCGAGCAGACCGCTGCGGGCCTTGCGCTGCGGCTGCTCGGATCTGGTCGCCATCAGCTCGCTCATGACACTAGATGGTGCCAGTCTCCGGCGAGCTCGGCACTGCGGGCGAACGACCCGGAAAAGCCGTCCGCCCCGTCGTCGGCGCCGCGAGCCCGGGTACGCCCCACCCGCATGGCACCGTAGTGAGCGGCCGGTCGCGATGACAGCATCCTCCGGCCGGTTCGACCGGGCCGAGTTAACGGTCTGGAAACACCCGGCGGCGACGATCGGCAGCGTGACCGAAACATCGGGTGCCACGGCGCCGGCCCGGGAGATCGGGGACGCGGGTCCCGGTGGCGTGACGCCGGCCCAGCACGTGTCCGAACTCACAGCGGTCGCACCGGATCTGACCGGGCTGCCCGCCGGCACCCGGGTCACCTATCAGATCTCCCAGGGCCTGCGCTACACCTACGACGGCGAGGCGGTCGATCTGACGCACCGGCTCGTCGTCGTCCCGCCATCGCGCCACGGCGACCAGACCGTGGGGGCGGCGAGCCTGGCGGTGTCGGCACCGAGTGCCGAGACCACCTGGCAGCGCGGTGCGGACGGCCTGCGGGTGGCCACGATCCGGCTCGCCCAGGTGCCACCCCGGCTCGACTTCGACGTCGAGGTCACCCTCGACCGCGTCGGCGGCGGTCCCAGACCCGCCCTGCGGGCCACCGCGCTGGGCGGGCGGCGGCTGTTGGCCCCGACCCCGCTGACGGCCCCGGAC
>NZ_JAMQQG010000337.1 GCF_023716925.1 Frankia sp. R82 | reverse complement strand
CGCGGTGGCCGTGGCGGCCGTGGCGGCCGTGGCGGCCGTGGCGGCCGTGGCGGCCGTGGCGGCCCGTTCTATCGCGCTGTGGAAGGCCCGCAGCCGGCCGAGGTCCCGCACGTCACCGACGAAGATCGCGCCGTCGGGGGCGAGCAGGTCCAGCGCACCGAGCAGCACGCCGCGCAGGTAGTCGGCGCTCGGGAAGTACTGGATCACCGAGTTGATCACGATGGTGTCGAAGAAGGCGCGGGGCAGACCGTCGGTGACGTGCGCCGGGGCGTGGCGCAGCTCGACGGCGCCGAACCGGGCCGGGTCGGCGGCGACCTCGGCGCGCAGCTTCGCGATGACCGGGGCGGCGAAGTCCGTCGCCCAGTACGCCGCGCAGTCGGGGGCGAGCGGGCCGAGCAGCAGCCCGGTGCCGACCCCGATCTCCAGGATCCGCCGGCCCGATCCGTCCCCGTCGCGCGACCGCTGGGGCGCGAGCGCCCGGATCCGCTCGACGGTGGCCGCCCGCCACTGGCGCATGTCGGGCAGCGGGATCGGCGTCCCGTCGTAGCTGGAATCCCAGCCGGCGAAGTCCGCCACGGTGGCCGCGGTCGGGATCCGTTCGTACTCGTCGGTGTAGATCTGCTGCCACTCGCCGACCTGCTCGGTCTCGGTCGCCGCCCGGTCGTCCGCCGCGCGCCGGGCCGGCACGACGTAGGCGACCAGCCGCTTGGCGCCCGGCAGGGTCGGATCGGGGACGGCGATGACCGCGGACTGGCTGACCGCCGGATGGCCGTCGAGCGCCGAGACGACCTCGCCGAGTTCGATCCGGTGGCCGCGGATCTTGAGCTGGTCGTCGGTGCGGCCGAGGAAGTCCAGGTTGCCGTCGGGCCGGCGGACCACCAGGTCCCCGGTGCGGTACATCCGTGCGCCCTGGTGGACGGGGTCGGCGACGAACCGGGCCGCGGTCAGGCCGACCTGCCCCAGGTAGCCGCGGGCCAGGCCGTCTCCGGTGATGTAGAGCTCGCCGGCGACGCCGTCGGGGACGGGGCGCAGCCAGCGGTCCAACACGTGCACGGCCGTGTTGCGGATCGGCCGGCCGACCGCGGGGGTGACGCTGTCGGACGTGCCGGCGCCGAGGGTGTTGATGGTGTACTCGGTCGGCCCGTACAGGTTGTAGCCGGCGGTGTCGTCGGTGTCGCGCAGCCGGTTCCACACCGAGTCGGGCACCGCCTCCCCGCCGAGCATGACCAGCGCCGGACGGTGCCGGCCGGCGCCGGGCGCCGCCTCGGCCGCGTCCTCGTCCCGCTCGAGCAGGCCGGCCTCGAACAGGTGCAGCGCGTAGGTCGGCGTCACGTTGACGACGTCGATGCGGTGCCGGTCGCAGTAGGCGACCAGTCCCTCGGCGTCGCGGCGCAGCTCCTCGTCGCAGATGTGCACTTCGTGGCCCTCGACCAGCCAGAGCAGCTCCTCCCAGGACATGTCGAAGGCGAACGAGACGGTGTGCGCGATGCGCAGCTGCCGCCCGCCGGCCGCCGCCACCGTGGGGGCGAAGATCTCCCGCTGGTGGTTGAGCTGCATGTTCGTCAGCCCGCGGTAGGGCGTGACGACCCCCTTGGGTCGTCCCGTCGACCCGGACGTGTAGATCACGTAGGCGGGATGGTCGAGCCGGTCGGCCCGGTCGGGGGCGAACGCGCCGAGTTCCGTGTCCGACAGCGCCCCCGACGCGGTGGCGGCAAGCTCCGCAGCCAGCTTCGGGTCGTCGAGCTCCAGCCACCGCACCGCCGGGGAGGCGGTGCGGTCCGGACGGGATGCCGCGGCGCCGTCTGGCCCGACGGCACCGTCCACATCGGCGCAGCGGTCGGCGCCGTCCGGGAGTTCGGTGAGGTAACGGCGGGCCGCGACGGTGGTCAGGGCCAGGGTGGCGCCGGCGTCGGCGACCATGCTCACCAGGCGGGCCGGCGGATGGTCGAGTTCGAGCGGCAGGTAGGCCGCGCCGGTGCGCAGTACGGCGAACAGGGCCACGACCATGTCCAGGGTGCGGCCAAGGCCCAGGGCGACCACCGTCTCCGGGCCGGCGCCGCGGGCGATCAGCAGCCGGGCGACCTGGTTGACCCGGGTGTCGAGGGCGGCGTAGGTCAGCCGCTGGTCACCGAGGACGAGCGCGGTCTCGGCGCCGACCACCGCGGCCCGGGTGGCCAGCAGATCGGCGATGGTCTCGGTGCCGATCGGCTCGCGCACCAGCGCGGTGTCGACGGCCAGCCGGGCCCGCTCCGCCGGCAGCAGTGGGTCGATCCCGCCGACGGGCGCGTCGAGGTCGGCCGCCAGGGTGGCGACGGTGGCCAGGAACCGGTCGAACAGGGCGTGCGCGAGCGGCGCGCCGACGACGTCCGCCCGGTACTCGAGGCGCATCGTGATCCGCGCGCCCGGGAACAGGACGAACGTCAGCGGGAAGTGGGTGTGGTCGAGGCTTGAGCCGCCGATGATGCCGTGGCGGGCGGTGGTCTGCTCGTTCGCCACCTCGTCGATGAAGTTCTGCAGCACGTAGAGCGTGTCGAACAGCACCGGATGCCCGCTGGCCCGCTGGATCTCGGCGAGCCCGAGGTACTCGTGGTCGAGCAGATCGAGGCGGTCGCCGGCAACCCGGCGCAGCAGGTCCCCGACGGACTCGGCCGGATCGAGCCGGATCCGCACCGGGACGGTGTTCAGGAACAGCCCGACGACCTCGTCGATGCCCTTGAGGTCGGTCGGCCGCCCGGCCACCGTCGTCCCGAACACGATGTCGTCACTGCCGGTGACGCTCGCGAGCACCAGCGCCAACGCCGCGTTGAAGATCGTGTTGAGGGTGACACCGTGCGCCCGGGCGGCCGCGCGGGCCGCCGCGGTGGTGGCTTCGGGCACCTCGGCGGTGATCCGCTCCGGCGCGACCGGCGCCAGCCCCCGCGCCGCCGGGATCACCAGGGTGGGCTCGTCCAGCCCGTCGAGCGCCGTGCGCCAGGCCACCTCGGCCGCCGCCGTGTCCTGTTCGCCCAGCCAGGCCAGGTAGTCGGCGAAGGACGCGCCCGGTGCCGCCGGGCCGGCCGGTGCAGCCGGGGTGGCCAGGGCGGCGTAGCGGGTGAGCAGGTCCTCGACGACCAGGGCGCCGGACCAGCCGTCCCACAGCAGGACCTGGCGGTTGATGACGAGTCGGTCGAGGCCGTCGGCCAGGTGCAGCAGGGTCAGCCGGAACAGCGGCGGCGCGGCGACGTCGAAGGGGCGGGCCCGGTCAGCCGCCGCGATCTCGGTGGCCCGCTGGTCACGCACCTGTTCCGGGAGCCCGGTCAGGTCGATCTCCTCGACCGGCACCGGCAGGTCCCGAACAATGACCTGCACCGTGTGCGGCAGCGCGTCGCTGAGGAAACCGGCCCGCACGGTCGGGTGGTGGGCCATGAACTCCGCGGTGGCGCGGCGCAGCCGATCGACGTCCAGCCGGTGGTCGAAGTCGAAGGAGAACTGGGCGGTGTAGGCGTCGCTGGTGCGGTCCAGCGCCCACTGGAAGTACAGGCCTTCCTGCAGCGGGGACAGTGGCCAGACCGCGTCGATCCCGGCCGGGAAGGCCCGCGCGATCTGCCGCGTCTGCACCTCCGACAGTTCGACCGGCGCCGACAGTTCGACCGGCGCCGGCGGGACGAGGGCGGCCAGTTCGTCGAGGGCGGTGAGGAAGGCGGCGGCGATGCGGGCGACCGCGTCCGGGGCGAGGACGGTCGTGAGAAACGTGAACGTGGCCTGCAGGCGCGGGCCCTGCGCCGTCTCGACGCAGGCCACGTCGACGGTCAGGGGATAGCCGACGCCGAGGCCCGGGTCGGGTGCGGCGGCGAGCGCGTCGAACTCGGCGGCCGGGGCGAACTCGACCCGTCCGTCGGTACCGAACCGGCCCAGGTAGTTGAACAGCACCTGGGCGCGTCCCGCGGCGGCGAGGGCGGGCCCGGCCAGCGGGTTGGCGTAGCGCAGCATGCCGAAGCCGACCCCGGCGTCCGGCACCGCCCGCAGCGCCGCGCCGACCTCGGCGAGCACCTCGCGGATCGGACCCTGGCCGGAACCGAGCCGCACGGGGGCGATGCTGGTGAACCAGCCGACCGTGCGGGCGAGGTCCACCTCCGGGGTGAGCTCGGTGCGCCCGTGCCGTTCCAGGTCGACGATCAGCTCCCCGGACAAATCATCCGACGGGATCGCCCGGCGCAGCGCAGTGAGCACCACGTCGGTGATCTCGGCGCCGGTGGTGACCGGCACGCCGGTGAGCAGCGCCGATGTCGTCGACACGGGCAGGTCGACCCGCAGCCGTTCGGTGCCGGCAACCGTGCCCACCGCGCCAGGTCCCGGTGGTTCGGTGCCGGCCGCGGCGATCGGCCGTCGGGCTGGCGCGGTGAAGGGGCGTCCGCCGGGGGCGAGGGTCGCCAGCCAGTGCTCCAGCTCGCCCAGCCGTTCGGGTGCGCCGGCGGCGTCGGCGAAGATCCGGGTGAAGGCGCGCAGCGAGGTACCGACCGGGTCGAGGGCAGCGGGCTGCCGGGCACGCACCGCCGCGTACGCCTCGGCCAGGTCGTCGAGCAGGATCCGCCACGACACCCCGTCGACGACGAGATGGTGGACGACCAGCACCAGCCGGCCGGGCCGGTCCGGTCCGGCGTCCAGCCACACCGCCCGCACCATTGCCCCGGCGTCGGGGTCGAGCCGGCCCGCGGCCGCACCGGACGCGGCGGCGATCGTCGCCCGCAGTGCCGGCTCGTCGAGCCCGGCCACGTCGATCCGGGTGAGCAGGTCCGGGTCGGCGCCGGCCGGCGGGTCAACCTGCAGCAGCCACACCGACGGTGCCGGGCGCAGCAGGCGGGCCCGCAGCCCGTCGTGATGTTCCCGCAGCGCCTCGAGCGCCGCCCGCAGGCTCGCCTCGTCGGCGCCGGCCGGCGTGTTCACCAGGAAGGCCTGGTTGAACCGCCGGATCTGCCCGCCCCACTCGGCCAGTCGGGCGATGATCGGCAGCGGTGTCAGCATCCCGAACGCCTCGCCGTCGGGTGCCGCGCCGCCAAGGGTGCCAGCGGCCGAGCGACCGGTGACCGCCGCGGCGACGGACGGTGCGGACGCTACGGTCCCGTCCGAGGTGGTGCTGGTCAAGGTGGTGCTGGTCAAGGGTGCGGGGCCGTGCGGGGCGGGGGTGCGGGCGGCGACGAGGGCGGCGAGCGCCGCCGGAGTGCGCTGCAGGAACACCTCACGGGGGGTGAGCCGCACGCCCTCCCGGCGGACGCGGTTGACCAGCCCGATGGCAAGGATGCTGTCGCCGCCGAGCGCCAGGAAGTCGTCGTCGACGCCGACCCGGTCAAGCCCGAGGACGGCGCCGAACACCGCGCACAGGGTTCGTTCGAGCTGCGTGCGCCCGGCCCGGCCCGAGGTCGCGGCGGCGAGGTCGGGGGCGGGCAGCGCGGCCCGGTCGAGCTTGCCATTGCCGGTCAGCGGCAGGGCGGCCAGCGCGACGATGGCCGCGGGCACCATGAACTCGGGCAGTGCAGCCGCGACCCGGGCCCGCAACGCCGCCGCGTCGACCTGCCCGGCACTGTCGGGACCAGCACTGTCGGGACCAGCACTGTCGGGACCAGCACCGTTGGAGCCAACGCCGGACGGAACGACGTAGGCGATCAGGCGGGGCCGGCCGGTGGCGTCGGGGCGGGCGAGAACGACGGCGTGGGCCACCGTCGGGTCGGCGGCGAGCACCGCCTCGATCTCCCCCGGCTCGATCCGGAAGCCGCGGATCTTAACCTGGTCGTCAGCCCGGCCCAGGTATTCCAGCCTGCCGTCCGGGGCCTGCCGGGCAAGGTCACCGGTACGGTACAGCCGGTCGCCGGGCCCGCCGTGCGGGTCGGCGACGAACCGGGTGGCACTCAGCCCGGGCCGGCCGAGGTAGCCGCGCGCGAGCTGCATCCCACTGACGTAGATCTCCCCGGGCGCACCCGGCAGGACGGGGGTGAGGTGCCGGTCGAGCAGCCGTGCCCGCAGGCCGGGGATCGGCTCGCCGATCAGCCCACGTCCGCCGGTGCCGCAGGAGGCGTCCAACGGCAGGTAGGTGACGTGCACCGTGGTCTCGGTGATCCCGTACATGTTGACCAGGCGCGGGGCGTCCGGCGCGTACCGGGCGTACCAGGGCTGGAGCCGGCTGGTCTCCAGCGCCTCCCCACCGAAGATCACCAGTCGCAGTGCCAGCGCGGGGGCGTCCGACGCGGCGTCCCGGTCAGCGTCGATGAGGGCGGTGAACGCGGACGGCGTCTGGTTCAGGACGGTGACCGACTCGCGGGCCAGCAGGGCGCGGAACGCCTCGGGCGAGCGGGACACCTCATGGTCGACGACGACGAGACGGCCGCCGTGCAGCAGCGGCCCCCACAGCTCCCAGACGGAGAAGTCGAACGACACCGAGTGGAACAGCGTCCACACGTCGTGGTCGTCGAAGTGGAACCAGGCCCGGGTGTCGGCGAACAGCCGCACCACGTTGCGGTGCGCGACCAGGGTGCCCTTGGGCCGTCCGGTGGAGCCGGAGGTGTAGATGACGTAGGCGAGGTTGTCCCCGCGGGCCCGGCGGGCGCCGGCGCGCGCGTCGACGTCGGAACCGGAGTCCGGCGGGGTCGGGGGCAGCTCGGCAAGCGCGGCGGTGACCAGCGGATCGTCCAGGGCGAGCAGCGGCACGCCGGCCCGCACGGGCAGCGTCCCACGGACGGCGACGGTCGTCACCGCACAGACCGGGGCCGCGTCGCGCAGCATGAAGGTGATCCGCTCGGCTGGGTAGGCCGGGTCGACGGGGAGGTAGGCCCCGCCCGCCTTCTGCACCGCGAGCAGTGCCACGACCAGGTCGATCGAGCGGGGCAGGGCGACCGCGACGATCGATTCGGCCCCGACGCCGCGAGCACGCAGCAGCCGGGCGAGCCGGTTCGCTCGCACGTCCAGCTCGGCGTAGGTCAGCTCGGTCTCCCGCCAGCGCAGCGCCACCGCGTCCGGTGCGCGGCGCACCTGGGCCTCGAACAGCGCCGGCAGGGTCACCTCCGGGTCGAACCCGTCGGACGACGAACCGCGGGGTGCGAGGGTGAACGCCGGCTGGGGAGCTTGGGCGGCCAGGGCGCCGATGGGACGGTCCGGGTCGGCGGCGATGTCGGCCAGCAGGGCGAGCATCCGGTCGGCCAGGCCCGCCACGGTCCCGGCGCCCAGCAGGTCCGGCTGGTAGCCGAAGGTCAGCCGGGGCCGGTCACCGGGGATGACCCGGACGGTGAGGGCGAAGTGGGCGGCGTCGTGGCCGTCGATGCCGACCAGGCGCGGGCCGCCAGGTGGCAGCAGGGTGGCCGGCTCGAACGGGTAGGACTCGACGACGAGCAGCGTGTCGAACAGTTCCCCGAGCCCGGCCGTCGCCTGGATCTCGGCCAGACCAAGGTGATGATGGTCGAACAGGGCACCCTGCGCGGCCTGCAGGTTCACCATCAGGGTGACGACGGGGTCACCGGGGCGCACCGCCACCCGCACCGGCACGGTGGTGACGAACAAGCCGACCATCGCGTCGACGCCGGCCAGCGCCGGCGGGCGACCGGAGGCCGCGGTGCCGAACACGACGTCGTCACGGCCGACGGCCCGCGACAGCAGCACCGCGTGCGCGGCCCGCAGGATCGTCGCGAACGTCACGCCCCGCTGTCGTCCAAGAACGTCGAGGCGCCGGGCGAGATCCGTGTCGATCTCCCGCTCCAACGCGACCGGCCCCGCCGCCCTCCGCGGCACCTCGACCGACTCGTCTGCGGTAGGTGCCGCTGGCGTGCGGTGGCCGTCGGCGGGGGCGAGCAGGGTCGGCGCCTCGAGGCCGGCCAGTGCCATGCGCCAGGCGGCCCGGGCGGCGTCCGCGTCCTGGGCCTGTAGCCAGCGCAGATGGTCGGCGTACGGCCGCGGTGCCGGCAGCCGGGACGCGGCCTGCGCCGGGTCCGCGGCACCGGCGAGGGTGAACAGCTCGCGCAGCAACAGCGGCAGCGACCATCCGTCGGTGACGATGTGGTGGGCGCAGACGGCCAGGGTGGCCGTGTCCGCGCCGGTGCGCACCCACAGGAAGCGGATCAGCGGTGGGGCCGCCAGATCGAACCGCCCGGCCCGGTCGGCCTCGATCAGCCGGCGGGTCTCGGCCCGGGTCTCGGCGACCGGCCAGTCGGAGAGGTCGACCACGGTCCACTCCGGCTCCGCGGCGGGCAGAACCACCTGCGCCGGGGCACGCCCGTCGGACACGATCGCGGCCCGCAGCACCTCGTGCCGGGCGACCAGCGCCCGTGACGCCGCCCGCAGCCGAGCCACATCCCCGGCGACTGACGCGTCCCCGGCGACTGGCACGTCCTGCAGGTCCAGGACGAACTGCAGGACGTAGACGTCGGAGCTGTCCTCGCCATCGAGCAGCCGGTGGAACAGCAGTCCCGCCTGCGACGGGGACAACGGCCACACCTGCGTCGCGGCCGGGAACCGCGCCCGCCAGCGCGCCAGATCCGTCTCGTCCACCGCCAGCGCGCTCGGTTCAGCCAGTTCGGCCGGTTCAGCCAGTTCGGCGAGTTCGGCCAGTTCGGCGAGAGCCGCGACGGTCGGGTGGGCGAAGACGTCGGCCAGGGCCACCGTCAGCCCGTGGGCCGCGGCCCGGGTGACCATCGCGAACGCCAGGATGCTGTCGCCGCCCAGGTGGAAGAACGAGTCGTCGACGCCGACTCCGGGCTGGGCGAGCACCTCGGCGAAGGCGTCGCGCAGGATCGTCTCGGCCACGGTCGCCGGGGCCCGGCCGGCACCGGCGGCGGCGAGGTCCGGCGCGGGCAGCGCCCGGCGGTCCAGCTTGCCGTTGGCGGTGGTCGGCAGTGCCGCCAGCCCGACGAACGCTGCCGGCACCATGTGCCCGGGCAGCCGGCTCGCCACGTGCGCCCGCAGCCGCTCGGTCCACACCCGCCGTCCGTCACCGTCGGCATCGGCGGCATCGGCGGCGGCATCGGCCGCGGGTACGACATAGGCGACCAGGATGCGGCCGGCGGGGCCGTCCTCGCGGACGACGGCGGCGGCGCGGGCCACCGACGGATGCGCGGCGAGCACCGTCTCGATCTCGCCCAGCTCGATCCGGAAACCGCGCAGCTTCACCTGGTCGTCCGTGCGGCCGGCGACGTCCAGCTCGCCGCTGGCCGTCCAGCGCGCGAGGTCGCCGGTGCGGTACATCCGCTGGTCGGGGTGGAACGGGTCGGCCACGAACCGGGTGGCCGACAGCGCCGGACGGGCCAGATAGGCGGCGGCCACGGCCGGCCCGGCCAGGTAGAGCTCGCCGGTCGCCCCGGGTGCCACGGGCATCAGCGCGCCGTCGAGCACATAGGCGTGGACGTGGCGCAGCGGCCGTCCCACCGTCGGACGACCGCACGCCGCACCCCTGCCCCCGGTCGGGCCGGTGGTGGCCCAGACGGTCACCTCGGTCGGGCCATAGACGTTGGTCACGTCGCGGGCCCGCTCGGTGAGTTCGCGGGCCAGGTCGGGCGGCAACGGCTCGCCGCCGCACAGGACGCGCACCGGCAGCGGCCCCGGATCGGCCGCGGCCAGGATCGACCGCCACTGGGACGGGGTCGCCTGGGCGATCGTCACGTCCCCGGACGTCACGATCGCGGCGAGCCGCGCCGGGTCCCGGCCCGCATCGGCCTCGACGAGACGGCAGGACGCACCCAGGGTCAGCGGCGCCAGCAGTTCGACCGTGCTCGGGTCGAAGCCCAGGGTCGTCGCGCCGAGCAGCCGGTCGTCCGGGCCGATCCGCACCGCCTCGACGAACGACGCGAGGAACACCGCAAGCGACCGGTGGGTGACGACCACACCCTTCGGCCGTCCCGTCGACCCCGACGTGTAGATCACGTACACGGCGCTGTCCGGGTCCACCGTCGGCGGCCATGTCGTCGGCGCCGGCTCCGCCGCGGAGACGGCGGTCGTGGGGGCGCTGGTCGCGGAGACATTGGTCGCGGAGGCATTGGTCACGGAGACATCGAGCAGCAGAAGTCCGGTGCCGGGCGGGCGGGGCAGGCCGGCGGCGAGGGCGCTCGTCGTCACCAGCACCGTCGGTGCCGCGTCGGCGAGCACGAAGGCGATCCGGTCGGCCGGGTGGTCGACGTCGACGGGCAGGTACGCCCCGCCCGCCCGGCCGATGCCGGCCACCGCCACGACCAGCTCGGCCGTGCGGGGCAGCGCGACGGCGACGACGGTCCCGGGTCGCACACCCTGACCGACCAGCGTGCGGGCGAGGTCGTCGGCGCGCGCGGCCAGCTCACCGTAGGTGAGGCTGCCCGCCGCGGTGACCAGTGCCGTACGCTGCGGTGCGCGGGCGGCCTGGGCGGCGAACCGGGTCGTCCACGGCACCGTGCCGGAGGCGTCCGCGTCCTCGGTGACGTTGCCGGCGGTGCTGACGTTGCCGGCGGTCAGGACGCGGGCCCGTTCCTCGAAAGCGAGCAGGTCAAGGATGCCGATCGGGGCGTCCGGGGTGGCGAGGGCGGCGGCGAGCAGCCGTGCCAGCCGGGGGCCGACCGACTCCGCGAACGCCGCCGACACCACGCCGTGCTGGTAGGTCGTCTCCAGTTCGAACCCGCCGGGATCGGCCTCGGCGCCGTCGGCGAACTCGGCGACGACCAGCAGCGGGAACTGGGCGGTGCCGTTGTGCAGCGGGCGGCGCACGCCGTGCAGGTCGCGGCCGCGCAGCGCCCCCGCGGCCGGCCGGCGTACCGCGATCATCGTGGCGAACAGGCTGGACACCCCGTCCGCGCGGTCCGGGTTGACCGCGCGGGCGACGTCGGCGAGGTCGACGTCGGCGTGGGCGAAACCGCCCCGGCACACCTCGCGGGCGCGCAGCAGCAGGTCGGTGAACGTGTCGGCCGGCCCGACGGGCAGCCGCAGGGCCAGGCTGTTACCGAAATAGCCGAGCACGCCCGCGGTCTCGGTGCCGTCCCGGTTGACCACCGGCGTGCCGATGGTGACGTCCCGGGAGCCGGTCACCCGGTGCAGCAGGGCCGCGTAGGCGGCGAACACCACCATGAACGGGGTGGCCCCGTGCCGGGCGGCGAACGCACGGACCTGACCAGCCAGCTCCTCCGACGCCTGATGGACGACCTGCCGACCACCGTCCGTCCCCGTCCCGGCAACCGCGGCACCGGCACCGGCACCGGCACCGGCACCACGGTCGTCGGCGGTGGGGGCCGGCAGGGTCACCGGTTCGGCCAACGGGGACAGGGCCTGGCGCCAGTAGACGAGCCCGGACTCGTCCGGGCCGTGGGCGGGCGGTGCCACGTCGAGGTACTGGCCGGGGGTCGCGTCGACTTCGCGGGCACCGGCCTTCCGGACACCGGCCTCGGTGGAGTCGGCCGCGCCGACGGTGTCGTAGGCGGCGAGCAGGTCGCCGAAGAAGATGTCCCAGCAGGCGTCGTCCCAGGCGATGTGGTGCGCGGCCAGCGCCAGGGTGTGCCGGTGGTCGTCGTGGCGGATCACGGTGACCCGCAGCGGCGAGTCGGCGGCCAGGTCGAACGGACGGCGGGCGGCCCGCAGTGCGGCGTCCCGGGTGACCTCGGCCTGCCGCTCGGCCGGTTCGGCGCCGACATCCACCCGGCTCCAGCCGGGTTCGACGTCGTCGCGCACGACCTGTTCGAGCTCGCCGCCCGCGGTCACCCGGTAGGTGGTGCGCAGGATCTCGTGCCGGCGGGCGACGGTGCGCAGCGCGGCGTGCAGGGCGTCGACGTCCAACGGGCCGGTCAGGTCGAAGGCCGTCGAGATCGTGTAGGCCCGGCTGTCGGGCCGCAGCCGCGCCAGGAACCACATCCGGCGCTGCCCCGCGCTCACCGGATGGCCCTGGCCGGGCGCGCGCACCGGGTTCGCC
>NZ_JAMQQG010000336.1 GCF_023716925.1 Frankia sp. R82 | reverse complement strand
CCCGCTTCCAGGAGTACGATAAAGCCGCCTAACCGTTCAAAGCCCTACCTGTGAACGAAACCGGGGCAGCTTCAGTGTGCGTAATCCGTAGCAGCGCCGGTTGGGTTTTTTTGTGTGCATTGCCGAGCGCACGTCAGGTTGCGGCAGTCCAGAGCCCCGCAGTCGATCACACGGTGCGGGGCTCTGTGCTTTTGCCTGACGGTGTGAAGCCGGGTGGTCGATGGGAGGAGGTCGATATTCACCCGTCGTCAGGGAGTCGGTCTTCATGCGTCGCTGACAGCTCAAAGTCTTCGAAATCGCCGAGCTGGGCGGAGGCAGTCGCGCGGGTGTGTCGGCTACCTCCGCTCGACCTGAACGGACCGTGTTGAACGATCAGGCGTCGTTGGAGAGGAGGTGCGCCGGGACCTGGGTATCGAGTTCATCCAAGGTCCAGAGGGCGCGCGGGTCACCGTCCTTGACGATGGTTGGTCCGTCCGCCACGTCGGTCCAGCGCGTGACTGCGGATCCCCTCACCGCAAATACCTGCCCGCTGACGCTCGCGGCGGCGGCGGTGCATAGCCAGGTGAGCATCGGCGCGATGAGGTTTGCCGGCGGCAGGTAGAACTTTCCGAATTCGTCCTCGGGGACTCCTTGGGCATGGAGGGCATCATCCATCTGATCTTTGTAAAGATCGAATGTGCGGGTGCCGGCGCCGGGTGCGTAACAGTTGAACGTGACACCGCTGTCGCGGTACTGGGTTGCCAGGTCGTGGGACATAGCGATTCCACCACCGAGCACCGCGGCACCGAGGGGATTGGCCTGTGTGCCGCGAGCGATCTCGGAAGTGGCGAACAGCACCCGGCCCCAGCGGCGCTTGAGCATCGAGGGTACTGCGGCCCGGGATAGCCAGAATTTCTGGCCGAGATAGAGGTTCAGTAGTTTCTGCCATGAAGTGTCGTCTGCTTCGATGCCCGCCAGGCTGCCAGCGACAAGCGCGCTGGCGTTGGCGATGACGATGTCGCATGCGCCGAGTTGTCCACGGCGGTCTGGACCGCGTTCACGCAGCCGTCGGGTGTGGCAATCGAGTCATAGTTGGCGACGGCCGTGCCACCGGACGCGGTGATCTGAGCGACGGTCCCATCCGCGGCAGCGGAGCTTCTGCCCTCGCCTTCGGTATCGGTGCCGAGGTCGTTCACGACGACCGACGCCCCCTCGGCCGCCAGCAGAAGCGCGACCTCCTTACCGATACCGTTGCCACTTCCCGTGACAAGGGCCACTTTGCCTTCCAACCGCTGAGACATTCGATTGTCTCCTTCCAGACGGATTGCGAACGGTCGAGTCGCGTACGACGTCGGGTGCGCACCTCGAATTGGGCGCTCGCGGTGTATGCTGCGTTGGTGTCGACCAAGGTGTCGACGAGGCCGGTCTCGATGGTGCGCTGCACGCGATTGTTCAGAATCGCGAGTTGTGCTGGTCCGACCGGAAACATGATCTCGCGGGACTCGCCCGCTTCGAGTTCGATGCGTTCGAATCCGGCGAGTCGCCGGATCGGCTGGACGACTGTGGTCACTCGCGGGTGCACGTAGAGCCGAACGACTGGTGCTGTTGCGTTACGGAGAAGTTGGGTATGCCGGCGGCCGAGGTGGCTGCCGGTCAGACCGGCCGTGGTCGGCTTCGATGCGGTTGTTCTTCCGAGCGGCGTCGACGTGCCAGGTCTCGGGGAGCAGCTCCTCGACGTCCCGGTAGGACAGCGCGTACCGCAGGTACCAACGGAGGCGCCCACAGTCCGCCGCGAGCCGATCTCAGCGATCGGCGCCGGCCAGGTCCGCAGTGGGCGAGGGGGTCCACTCGAGCGGCGCCTGGCCCGGGAGCAGGCCTCCTTCCACCTCGAGGGCGTGCAGTTCGGCCTCGAGGAGCGCGGGCAGATATGAGCCGCCCTGGACGGACCCGTCCAGCGTGAATCCGATGGCCGCCTGCCCATCGAGTCCACCGAGCATGACTGCCATGCGCTGACTGCCGGGCAGCGGCGGAATCGGTACCGCTGCGGTGACCGGGCGGCCGAGGACGTGCAGTGGCCCGGTCAGACCGTGTGGATTTGACGCAGTCAGCGCAAAGACCCGGGACATCATGCCGGCGGCCATCACGCTCGGCCGAAGCGGGGCCGGAACTGTCCAGAGAAAAAGGCGTTCGGCGACGCCCGGTGTTCCGACTCGCTTGTGTCGCGACGTTTGCCGATGGATCGCTTCGACCCGCCGGCGAACCGAAGCCTCACCGTAGGGCAGCGCGATGCGGACAGAGGTCAGGTGATTGCCCACGCGGATCTGTTCGGTCGTCCGGCGCGTGCTGACCGGCATCGCGGCATGCACCAGTTCCCGTCGCCGACCGGCGTGCTCGGTGTTCGAGCCTGACCAGGCACGCAGGATGCCGGTGACCGCGGCCAGGAAGATGTCGTTCACAGGTACCTGGAACGCGCGGCTGATGGCTCGCAACCTGGCCAGGTCGACCTCCAGCCAGGTGTGCTGTGGGTGTCCGACCAGCACCTGTTCGAACGGGCCGATCGTGGCTGTCCGAGTGCACCAGCTCAACATGTGTGCAGTTGCACGGCCAAGGGCCCGCGGGTCGGACCGGCGAACCGATGCCGACCGAAGCGGAGCGTGGGTCGACCCGGGGCCCGGATGGCCGAACAGCCGCTCCAGCAACAGGTTCTGCCCCAGACCGTCCATCCACACATGACTGGAGCGGAACAACAGGGAGAAGCCGTCCGGACGGTGACCGTGCAGCAGCCAGAGCTGCCAGGGAGGTCGGTCCGCGGGGAATCCTGATGCTGACAGTCGCTGCACCGCGACGCGTAGTTCCGCAGTGTCCGACCCGGCCGAGAGCCGACAGGCATGAATGTGCCGGGCGGCATCGAAGGCGTCGTCCACGACCCAGCACGGGCGCCTTCGCCGGGGCGAGAGGACACGCTGGGTCAACGGGAGACAGGTGCGGGCCCGGTCGGCGACCAGTTCACACAACGCCTCGATGTCGGGTACCGACCCGCGGACATCCAGAAGGCAGCCTACTGCGAACGGCGTCGCCGGAAATGCGCGCTGGTACCCGAGAAGGACTGTGTCCATCGGCGTGAACGTCTGCCTGGGAAAAGCTGCGCTGCTGGGCCGGCGCTTCGCGGTCGCCCGCGACAGCCACCCCGCGGTGCCATTTTCAGCCGCCTGGTTCCTGTCCGCCGGCGCGTCGTGGCCGGCCCGCGGTGCCGCATCCCCCCGGAAAATGCGGCCTGTCACCTGCGGCCGTCCAGTTCGGCCTCGGTGACCGGTCGATTTTTTGTCATGTCCGACTCCTGCGTTGACAGTGAACCCCGGCTGTGCCAGAAAAGGCCTGCGACAAGAAGGCGTGCGTCGCATGGAAGATCGACACTATTTAAGTGGAGCAAATATACCCGGAGGCCCGGTGGTCGCGCCGGGACGACACCGGTCGGCCGGTGAGATGTTTCGCGGTTGACGGCGGGTTGGGGTGGCCCATTTCGCGGCGGCCGGCGGAAGAGGGTGGACGGGCGGACGTGGTGTATGAAACTGAACGGGTACCAGCGCCGTCGGCGGCCGGGCAGTCCGGCGTCGGATTCTCCGAAGGCGATGGCGTCGGGTTCAGGTGGTTGGGTTCCAGCGGGTGATGACGTCGAGGGTGGGCGCGGTGGCGGTGCCGCGTGGCTCGGCGACGAGGCCGGCGGACTCGGCCGCCTCGGCCACGTCGTCGATGGTCTTCACCGGGCGTCCGGCGGCTTCGGCGAGCAGGAGCGCGCGGGTCAGCCGGCCTTTCGTCTGCTTCGCCTGGTAGCTGAGCGGACGGCGGATCCAGTGTCCGTCGACGAGTTTCTCGGTCAGGGAACGTACCGGCAGGGCGGTGGCGCGCATCGGTCCGGACAGGGATGGCACGGTCGCGTAGTCCGACGAACGAAGATCCACGACGAGGTGCTCGCCGACGTCGTCCGGGGTGCGGGCGAGCAGGTCGGGCAGGGCTGACGCGAGCCGGGTACGCCAGAAGGCCGCGAGGACGGTCGGTGCGCTGCGGCCGCCGAGGCCGGGGACCGCTGCGGCCATGGCGACCCGATGGTCGGGCACCGGCTCGGCCGCGCCGAGGAGGCCGAATGCACCGGTGGAGACGAACAGGGTGTGGCCGGCCGCGGCTCGCGCGGCGAGTGGCAGGGTCGCCGGGGCCAGTGCCTGGTAGAGGACGCCGACGAAGCGGTCGAGCGCGGGCATCGTCGGTGCGTCCAGCATCGTGGTGTTGGCGGCCAGGTCGGCCTGCGCGCGTGAGGCCGGTAGCCGCAGTGCGGTGATCGCCGCGTTCGGCTCTGCCCGGCAGAACGCCGTGACCGCCCGTGCTACCTCGGCGCGGGCGTCCGCGAGCGGGCCGGTACCGAACCCGGCCGTCCGCAGCGACGGTCCATCGCCACCGGCGGCCTTCGCCTCGCTCGGCGGTAGCAGGACCCGCACCTGTCCGACCTCATCTCACGATCTCGGCATCCTGCGCTCTGTACTGCCAGGCCACGGCGACATCGAAGGGCTTCGGCGAGCTCATGAGTCGTCCTCGCGTGTCGTCCTCGCGTGTCGTCCTCGCGTGTCGTCCTCGCGTGTCGTCCTCGCGTGTCGTCCTCGCGTGTCGTCATTGTACGAAGTCCTCGTGGAACACCCGCACGCCGCTCGCGCATCCATCACCCGACCACTTCCTCCCGCAGTTTGTCACGTTGGGAGCAGCCGACAGCCTGCTCGGCACGGTGACAATCACAATCTCAGGCGCACTGTTCGGTAACTCTGAACGGTCCGTTCACGTCGCCCGAGCCTGCCGTTGTGATCTCCTCGCAGACGCTGCCGGCTTATTCGCCTGGCGTACGAGGGGCGACTTTTGGATCATGGCTGTATCGGGTGTGGGGACTTTCAAGATCTCGACGGTCCGACGTGTCCGGATTGGAACGACCCCGTCTACCGGGTCGATGGAAGTTGCCCCCGAATGTAGACGGTGTCACACTTTTCTTCCCGGATGGGGTGCCATCTGGGCTGGTTCGACGCACCCCGCCTGCCGTGGGCCCGGTCCATGCCTCAGTGCGCTGTTGTCGGCGGTGCGGAGCTATGACTGAATGACGTCAGGAGACATATGCTCACAGATGGAAAGTGGTTCGGCGCGCTCGGCTACCGAGTGGCTCCGGGGCGGTCTCGGTCCAGGGGGCTGAGACCCCGTGCCACTGCGGCCGTGGCGACCTTGTCCGCGGGAATGTTGTTAGCGGTGGTGGCCGGCTGCGGGAGCGGCGGTAGCAGCAGTGGGGGATCCACGGCGGATGCCTCGAGTAGCGCGGCGTTGCTGGGCCCGGTGGCACGGGCCTCCGGTGCCCCGGTGAAGATCGGTCTGATCTCGGACGGCAAGGGTCCGTCGGCTGACTCCTCGATCGAGCTGCGGGCGGCGGATGCGACGGTCAAGTTCCTCAACGAACACCGCTCTGGTATCGGTGGTCGGCCGATCCAGCTGGTCACGTGTGAGACGGCGAACGATCCGAGTAAGGGCACCGACTGCGCGAACCAGGTGATCGAGCAGAAGGCCGTGGCAGTGATCGTGGGTGCGTCTGCGGTCGCGCAGCAGATCTGGACGCCGCTGCACGCGGCAAAGGTCCCGGTGTTGCTCTTCTCCACGGCCCTCCCGGAGCAGCTGCAGGACACCCAGTCGACGTTCGTGCTGAGCGACCCGACCGGGGTCACGATCAGTGGAATCCTGCCGCTGGCCGCCAAGGCGAAGACCAAGAACCTGACCGGGGTCATCATCGACGTGCCGCCGGCGCTGGCCCAGTTCAAGGGCACGGGCGCGGCGGCGCTCACGAAGGCCGGGATCAGCTTTAAGATCATTCCTGTCCCGCTGGGAACGGCCGACATGACCCCTCAGCTGCAGAGCCTGTCCGGCAGCGCGCCGGGTGTCATCGAGATCGTCGGGAACGACGGGTTCTGCATCAGTGCGTTCAACGCGCTGCGGACGTCTGGTTTCACTGGCCCGTTCTTTGTGAACTCCCAGTGCGTCACGGATGCGACCCGCAAGGCGGTTCCGGCGGAGACGCTGGCGCGGGTCACGATCAACGCGTCCGCGCCGGTGGGCATCGACAACCCGTCCACCCGGCTCTACAAGGCCGTCGTGGCGGCCTACGGCAGCAACATCAAAACCGACGACTCCAGCGGCATGAACATGTTCGCGGAGCTGAACGCCTTCCAGACCGCACTGGCGGACATCAAGGGTGAGATCACCCCGACCACGGTCATCTCGACGTTCAAGTCGATGCCGGAGAAGGAGATCCCCGGCAGCGGTGGTCTGAGGTTCCGCTGCGACGGCAAGGCCTACTCGGCCACACCGGCGGTGTGCAGCCGCGGTGGCCTGACCGCACAGCTGGACGGCAAGGGCCAACCGGCCTCCTACCAGGTCGTCGGCTACAGCCCGATTCCCTAAGTACGGCAGCTGTCGTTTTGTGATCACCTGATCTGGGCGGCCGCCGTTAGGCGTGCAGGGCCGGTGGCGGAACGCGAACAGCCACCGGTGATCATGGCGGGTTGGTGAGAACGCGTCAGGATCACCGGTGGCTGCGCCCGGCACAGACAGCGATCGTCCACAAGGTGAGTCCGAGATTTCAAGCCAGGCTCATAACCGATACGTGTCACTTGGCATGACATAAGGTTTTCTGAATCATGAGAAACTAGAGGCGCCAGCGTTTTTTCTCGAAACGTGACCAGGTCGTGGATTTCATTTCTCGCCCGGTCCGGAAACGGCGAACGGCGCGAGGTGGGGGCGCAGAACACCGGTCCACGCCCGATATCCGGCGCTCACGAGATGCAGGTTGTCCTGGGTGTATTCCTTGTGCAGCGCGAGGCCGTCGGCCAACGCTGGCCACAGGTCGACGTAGGTGGCGCCGGTCTTCTGGGCGATCGTTCGATAATGCGCGTTGAGCTCTTGGATCCGGGCCGCAAGGTGGGCGGTTCTCGGCAACACGCTGTTGAGCAGGATCGTCGTGTCGGGAGATGCGTCCTGGATGCGGTTTATGATCTCATGAGTGCGATCGGAGATGCCGCTGAGAATCCTCTCGCGAGGCTTTCCGTGGAGATCGTTTGTGCCGATGAGCAAGGACACCGCGGCAGGCTTGAAGATCGCACTGTCGAGGCGATGGATGACGTCGGTGGTGGTGTCCCCGTTGACGCCGCGATTCAGCGTGAGAAGCTCCGGGAACCAGGCATCCCAGAACCCGCCCTGAGTGATGCTGTCACCAAGAAACACCACCCGCCGGGCCGCCAGTGGAGCCGCTTCGAACTGGGCGATCCGTGGGCGGTTGGTCGCACGAACGATCGGTCGGATGGTTGGGACGAGTACCGAATAGATGCGGTCGGTGTTCATGTGGTATTCTTTTTCTCCAGGGCTGGCGGCGTTAAATGGTTGCGAGCTTTAATTCAGCCACGGGAGGCGTGGTCTGCCACCGGAGACCCCCTTCGTTAAATATCGTGGTGCCATCACGAACCGAATGGTTCACAGACGTGCGGCCGTGTGCTCTCTTCGGGCAAATATAGGTCAGGGGTTTGGTGCGTGCAAGGGAAATGGTCGCGGCGCCGCCACCTGGACACTGGACGCGCGCGCTGCCCGTATGGCCGGCTTCGCCGGTGTCCGTAGCCAGCCTTGCGCTGCGCTACCCGTGGCGCTCAGGTCGGCGTCCTCCGCGCCGGTCATGTCGCTCGCGGTTGCCACCGTAGCGATACGCTTTGATGCTTCGGCGGGAGAGCGCCCAGAACGCAGGGTTTCAGGCCACAACGCAGGGTTTCAGGCCACAGCGTGGGATCGAAACGGTCGCAGGTCAGCCCTTCGTGCCCGGGTGTGCGGGCACCGACGTTCCAGCGGCACGACTGGGGGCGATGGCCGGCAGCGACGGCGAAGCCCCGACATCTGCCGGGGCTTCGCCGTGTGGAGCGGTCTGTCAGGGGTCATTGAGGTCTCGCCACATGATCTGCACGCACTGCTGACGCGCCCGGCTTCGGAGTCTCGTCGTCGGGTGACCCGACTCAGCCGGTGCAGACGCTGTCGGGGTGGCCGAAACCGGGCTGCGCCAGGTCGAAGTCGACGGTGACGTTGCCGCGCACGTTGAGGCGATCCAGCATGCACTGGCGGCGCGTTGCGGTGTCGACGATGGTGATCCGCTGGGATCCGGCGTACAGCGGGCTGGTCGTCCACCTCGACGAGCCGCTGCCGGCGTACACGGCGAACGAGGAGATGGGCTGGCCGGTTGACGAGTGTGCCGTGCCACCGAAGATGGTCATCGACACCCGGCCGGGCGCGGGTGGGCGTCCGGCGACGGTCAACTGGCCGCCGAGGCGCGCGGTGTTCGGGTCGGTGGCCGTGAGCAGTGGAATGCTGCCGAAGTCGACCGAGTACGTCCAGCCGTTGGCTGGTCGGGTGAACGCGTCGACGTAGAAACGGGAGTGCACGTATTCCGCGTCGTAACGCGGATCCGGGTAGAACTCGAACGAGAGGCCCGCGGTCCGCGCGCCCCAGTCGGTGTTCAGGACTCCGCCGCGGACGAGGTCAGGCTGGGTGTTCCCGACGAAGTAGCCGTGCGGGAAGACCAGCCCGCTGCCGGCCGGGAACCGGGTGTAGGTGGCATAGCTGCCCTTCTCCTGGCAGGCGTTCACGAACGTGTCACCGGTGCCGGACTGTCGGTTGTAGTGCTGGCAGGGCAGATATGGCCGAGCAGTGGAGCCGAGGACGAGATCCACCCCGACCGCCCCGCCGATCGGGGTCGGCCGGCCGTCGGCGCCGACGAAACCCTGGAACGGCACGGCGACGCCGTTGCCGCGGGACGCCACCGCGGGGTAGTCGCGGGTGTCCGCGGCCAGAGCCGCCCGGGGCAGTGCGGTCGCGGCGGCCACCGCGACCGTCAGGGTGACTGCCATCCGTGTGAGCGTCACCCGTGCGACCGCCACCCGCGCGAGCACGCCGGCGCAGCGCCACGCCTCGCGCCGCCGCGGGCCCCTGACCAGGCATATCGAGTGTTTTCGACGTACAGGCACAACCTGTCCCCCCGTAGACGCAACCCGAGTCGGTTGCATGACCAGGAAACACGACGGATCGCGGTTAAGTTCGAGAATTTGGACAACCGAAACCCGATGGTTTCGTCGTCGGTGGCGTGATGACGGCAGGTGTGCGCTCGCTCAGGGAGCGGGCTCGGAAAATGATCGTCGGCAGACGGGACGCGGCGCCGACGTCCAGGCGCGGCTTCGGGCGCCACCCGCTGTGGGTGTTCGAGGTACCGATTCGCGCCGATTCCGCCGGCGGCAGTCTGCGTGAAGCGCACGGAACATGCGCGATCTACCACGAAACGGTCAGGCGGATCGGCTGATCTGTACTGGGGGTAGGGCGGCGGTGGCGGACCAGGGCGGCGTGCCAGGTGACGGGGACTTCCGATCGGTGGCCGCGGAGGCGGCTGTACCAACGGACGCGGCTCCGGCCGGTATCGACATCACCGTCCCGCACTCGGCCCGAGTGTGGAACCATTGGCTTGGCGGCAAGGACAACTATCCGGTTGACCGGCAGGCCGGCGACCGGTTTTTCGAAACGTTCCCGGAGATCGTCGAGGTCGCGCGGGCGTCCCGGGCGTTCCTGCGGCGGGCGGTCCGGTTCCTGGCCGGTGAGCAGGGCGTACGCCAGTTCCTCGACGTCGGAACGGGCCTGCCCACCGCCGACAACACCCACGAGGTCGCCCAGCAGGTCGCGCCGTCGTCACGCGTCGCGTATGTCGACAACGACCCGGCCACCCTTGCCCATCTTTAGGCTTTTGGCCTGCGTCTTTTGGCGGTCCGGCGGGTTCTGAGGACCGTCCCCGGGTTGCACATACCGCATGGCTCGGCTGACGGGTAGCGGCCACCGAGGCCCCAGTGTCGATCTTGAATCCGGTCCGGGGGCAGCGTGCTGGCCTCGCCGCCCGGCCGGGACAACGCGCCGGCGACCACATTGGCCCCCAGCAGCGGCCCGGGTGCCGCCTGACGCCCGAACTCGTACGCCACCAGCGCCAGATCGACCAGGCCCGCGCCGCTCACGCTTCCGCCGCCGTGCTTCTCGGAGACCAGCAGCGAGGTCCATCCCACCTCGACCCCAGCCTTCCAGTACTCCGGCCGATACCTCCCGGGGTCGTGCCGAAGCTCGCGCAGGACGTCCCCGGCCACGGCGTCCCGCAGGAACCTGCGCGTCGTCCTGACCAGAAGCTCCTGCTCTGCGGTCAGTCCCACCTTCATCAGATCCTCCACTCGGCTGGATCCCCCCGGCCAGTCCTCACGCATGCCGCCACGTCGTCTCCGGTCCGGCCTGGCCGGACCGGAGACGACAGGCCGCCGTGCGCGTTGTTGCCCAATCCGTCGCCGATCCGGGACGGCGCGCCAGGTGGTCCACGGGCACGTTCCGGCGCGGGGCTGAGCTGGACCGCGCGGGCTGGACCGCGCGGGCTGGACCGCGCGGGGTGGGCCGGAGCGGGGTTGAACCTCGGGTATCAGCCTTTGAGTGCTGCCGAGATGGTCTCGGCCAGTGGGGTGGTCGGACGGCCGATCAGGCGGCTGAGCTCACCGCTGCCGCCTTGGAGCAGACCGCGCTTGATACCAAGGTCGATCTCGGCGTAGTTGTAGGCCTGCTCGGCAGGAATCCCGGCCCTGGAGAAAACCGCTGCCAGCGTTTCGACGGGGACGTCGCGATAGGCGATCTCCGTGCCTGACTGCAGGGACAGTTCCGCCGCGTACTCGGCAAAGCTCCAAGCGCTGTCGCCGCTGAGCTCGTAGATCTTGTTCTCGTGACCCCCGCTGGTCAGTACGACGGCGGCCGCCGCGGCGAAGTCCGCTCGGGTGGCGGATCCGATCTTGCCTTCGCCCGCGGCACCGACCACGCCGTGCTTCAGCTGGCCGGGGATCTGAGCGGTGTAGTTCTCGGTGTACCAGCCGTTGCGCAGGAGCGTGTAGGTCAGGCCCGATTCAACGATGGCCTGCTCCGTGGGCTTGTGCTGCTCGGCGGCCTCCTTGTAGCCGCCTTCGATCAGGCCGCCGAGGACGCTGGTGTAGGTGAGCCGCGCAACGCCCGTCGCCTTCGCGGCGTCGATGACATTCCTGTGCTGGGCGGTACGCTGGCCGAATTCAGTGCCGGAGATCAACAGGGCGACGTCGCAGACGCCGAACACATTCTTCAGGGTCTCTGGCTTGCCGTAGTCGGCGATCCTCACCTCAACGCCTTTGGCGGCAATGCGCGCGGCCTTGCGCTCGTTGCGCGCGACCGCGACGACCCGGTCCGCGGCAGCCCTCGTCAACAGCTCGTCGACGACGAGACGGCCCAGCTGTCCGGTGGCGGCGGTGACGACGATACTCATACTCTTCTCCAAGATCGCGGGTGCGGTTGTTACACGGACGCCAGATCGCTGACCGGGCGAGCCGGGGGTCGCGGCGTTCTGGCGCACGCCGAGTGCGGCGAAGGCGTGGTCGAGCAGGCCCATGGGCCGAGGCGGCCTTCGGAGGCCGTCCAGTGGTCGACTGCTGCGGCCAGGCAGTCCAGGGCGGCGTTCGACTTCGTGAGGTACGGAACTGCCGCGGCCGCGATAAATGACGCGCCGACGACATTGTTGTCGAACGAGCGCGGCCAGGACTCGTGGCTGAGATCCACCAGGCGGGCCAGATGACCGACCCCGGTCGCGTACACGAGGGCGTCTATCCCACCCATGCCGGCTGCGGCCTCGTCGATAGCCGCTTTACAAGACGCCTGGTTGGTTGCGTCGCACGCGATCACTAGCCCAGATCTTTCGCGCCTGGACCGGGTGTGATCGTGGGCTGATGTCCCACTCTTGTTGATGTTGAGTTATGCCGTTT
>NZ_JAMQQG010000335.1 GCF_023716925.1 Frankia sp. R82 | reverse complement strand
TGGTGAGGCCGCCCACCTCGCTGCAGCCCATGGCGAGGCCGCCCGCGGCGGCGGTCCGATGCGAGCGGACGCGGGCTCCCTGCCCGGCGGCGCCCGCGGGGGTCCCAGCAAGCCCGGTCCCCCCGAGGGGCGCTTCGGAGCCTCCCCGGATGCGGCGGCCACCGGTCTGCTACCCCGGTCCGCAAGCGGGCAGTCAGGCGGACGCCGCGGTCGCGGCGGCCCGGACCCACGTGCAGGCTCGGACCCGTATGGCAGCCCGGACCCGTATGGCAGCCCGGACCCACCTGGCGGGTCGGATCCACGTGGCCGGCCGGATCCACGTGGCGGGCCGGACACCCGCCTGCGTCCCGACCCGCGGGGCGGTTCGGATCCGCGGGGCAGGATGCCCCGAGCGGCCCCGTCCGGTCCGCGGCGGGCCGGGGCTCGTCGCGCGGATCCGGTGGCCGATCCGGGGGTGACGATGGTCGGTCGCCGTGGGGAGGCGCGTCCCGGTCCGGTGCCTCGCCGCCCGGGTGGACCGCTCACCGCCGCGATGGAACGTGAGCCCGTCCGCACCGGTGGCGGCCGTGACCAGACCGGCCCGCACGCCGACGACAGCGACGCCACCGGGTACCACCGCTCGTCCCGCCGCAACGGATCCGGCTACGGCCAGGAATCTCCCTACGGCGAGGAGGCCCCGTACGGCGAGGAATCCCGGCACGGCCGCAGGCGTCCCGCGGATCGCGATGTCAGCACCGGTGGTCGGGTGCCGACCGCTGGGCGCAGGTTCACGCCGGAACGCGCCGACGGCCCGGACGACGACGGTGATGATGTCATCCTCGGTGCTCGTGGCGGCACGGCCCGGTCGGCTTCGACCGGTGAGCCGATGTCGTTTGTGCGCCGGGTCGCGGTCGCGCTGGCCGTGCTGTCGGTCGCGCTCGGCGTCGGCGTCGGCGCGGGGGTGGTGTGGGAGAAGGTGCGTCCCAGCGGTCACACAGCCACGGCCGGAGCTGGCGGCCCGGATCCGACGCCTACCGTCGTTCCACCGGCAGGCGCCACGAGCGCCGGCACCGGCGTCGCCACCCAGTCCGCCGGCCAGGTGGCGGTGCCGGCGGACTGGGTGGCGTTCACCGACCCGATCCAGAAGGTGACCTACTCGCATCCGCCGGTATGGAAGCAGCGGCGGGACAACACCGGCATCTTCTACGGCGAACCCGGTACCGCCTCCGACTTCGGACCCGCGATGATCGGGGCCACCCGGCTCGCGGGCACCGACCAGACCGCGGCGCTCAGCCAGGTGCAGGCCGGCGAGTTCGCCGGGGTCTCCGGGCTGAGCAGGGACAGGTCCGGTCCGGCGACCGACTCCAGCGGCCAGCCGACGCAGGAGATCGCCGGTTCCTACGACCGAGAGGGTCAGCGGGTGTCGTACCTGATGCGCACGGTCCCCGGTAACGGCGTGGTCTACGTCCTGATCGCCCGGGTGTCCACGGATGCGTCGGCGAGCCTCAACACCCTGATGGGCGCCCTGCGCACCTCGTTCTCCCCGGCCGGCTGACCCGTTGGCCATCCGGGCGGGCCGCCTGGCTCGCCCAACGGCCCGGCTCGCCTGACAGCCTGAGCCGCCTGCCCTACATCCGCGGCCCGGGGCGGGCCGAACGGGCCGGGGCGAGCAGGTTCCAGAGCACGCCGGCGGTGGCGAACGAGCCCGTACCCGTGCGGGGCGGCCAGCCGTGGCCCATCGTCGGTATCAGGTACTCGACAACGCGGGCTGAGGTCGTGCACGCGGCCTCCCGTCGGATCACCGTCAGGCCCGTCCCGGTGGAGCCGGACGGTGGGACGGAACCGGGCCCGGTCACGGTGCCGGCGGCGCCCGCGATGCCGCCACCGTGACCGGTGGCGTCGACGGAGACGGACAGCCCGTCGGGCACCGCGGCAGACTGCGAGCCGTTCAGCGGCACCCCGTACCCGTCGGTCAGGACGGTGTCGCCGGGAGCGTTGGGCGGGGGACAGCCGTCCTGCGCCCGGATCGGCGCCATGCTCTGTTCGACGGGGGTGATCGCCGTGTTCAGCACGGGCGACCAGGGGGTGCCCTGATAGGGGACGTGCTGGTCCGCGCCGCCGTGGACGACGACCAGGGTGAGCGGCGCCGCCGGCTGGCACCGGGCGACCTGTCGGCTGGCCGAGACGACCGCGATGCCGGCGATCTCGTCGCCATGCTCGCAGGCGTACCGGTAGGCGAGCATGCCGCCGTTGGACAGACCGACCAGGCTGACCCGGGCCCGGTCGATCGGATAGTTAGCGCTCAGGTGCGCGATCAGCGCGCGCAGATAGCCGACATCGTCAATGTTGCGGGCGGACGCGACGTCACAGCAGGTGCCGGCGTTCCAGGCCTTGCCGATGCCGTCGGGATAGACGACGGCGAGCCCGGCGGCCTGGGCCAGACCGTCGAGATCCCAGTTGGCCTTCGGGTCGGTGCCGTCGTAGTGCAGGCTGTGCAGCGCCACGATCAGGGGATAGGGCTCGGGGGTGCCCGGCGGCGGCAGGGTGATCCGCAGCGGCACGCCCCGACCGGAGCGCTCGAAGGCATCCGGGCCGGCCGTGGCCGTGGGGGTGGGAGTGGCCCCGGAGACCACACCGCCGCGCCTCGATCCCCCAGCTGTGCTACAGCCTGTAATCACCAGCAGGGTGGGAACGAGGATGGAGAGGAGCCAGACCGCGGCGATCCGGTGGCGACGAACGGCTGGCACGCTGGCCATTGTCACCCGACGGGTGGCCCAGCGGCGTTACCGGTGCCGGTGATTACCCTTCGTGTTTGAACTGCTACGAGCAAGGTCGCCTTCGGGGGCGCGGACCACATTGAGCCGCGGACGCTCGGATGGCGATGCGCCGCGCCGCCCGGCCGGGCGTACCGGGGGCACCGGCGTGCGCTCCGCTGCGGTGCGGTACCGGTCGAACGCCTCCTGCGCGCGACTCTCAAGATCGTCTACCAGGGCCAGTGACTCGCGTACCCGCCGTTCGCCCGCGGGCCCCGCGGCCAACAGGTCGGACAGGCAGTTGTCCACCGCGCGCCGCGCGGCCAGCCAGCCGAGAAGCAACCGGGAACGCTCCAGATCCGAGAGCTGGTCCACCGAGATGTCCCTCCGCTCGCCACTCGTGACGTTGATGGGGTCGCCGCCGGCGGGATCGGTCATGAACAGATCGCCAGCGGGACTCCGAGCTGTGCCGGATAGCCGGGTCAGGGTGAGATGGGTGGTGCGCGTCGACCGCCGACCGTCGGCGCCCCGTCCGCTTCCAGAGTGCCCCACCCGCGGGCCGGGCGCGCCATAGTTCGCCCAACGCACATCCATGGGTGCTCCTCCATCGGGTGAACAGGGTGCAATCGGTGGGTCGGGGGGCTCGCGTCGCCCGGGTGTCGGCCGGCCGTCGAGGGCGGGCGACCGGGAGGGCTAACCTCAGGCCGCATGACGGTGTCGGTCTGCTGGCTGCGGCGCGACCTGCGCCTGGGTGACCACCCGGCGCTGTGCGCGGCGGCCGATGACGGCGATGAGGTTCTGGTCCTGTTCGTGCTGGACGACGCGCTGCGTCGACCGGCCGGGGCGGTCCGCCTCGCCTACCTGTACCGCTGCCTGCGGGAGCTGGACGAACGGCTGTCCGGCCGGCTGTGCGTGCGTACGGGGGACCCGACCCCGGTCGTCCCGGAGGTGGCGCGGGCCGTCGGGGCCCGGCGGGTGCACATCAGTGCCGACTACGGCCCTTATGGGCAGCGTCGGGATGGCGCCGTGCGCCGGGCGCTGGAATCCGACGGGCGAGAGCTGGTCGCCACCGGTTCGCCCTACGCGGTCGCGCCAGGTCGGCTGCATACCGCCGGCGGCACCCCGTTTCGGGTCTTCACCCCCTTCTACCGGGCCTGGACCGCGCACGGCTGGCGCGCTCCCGTCGCCGAACCCAGTGGCGTGCGCTGGGCCAGGTTGTCCGGCGACACCATTGCGGACGATCCGGATCTCGGTGACGTCCAGCTGCCCCCCGCCGGTGAGGCCGCCGCCCGCCGGCGTCTCGACGACTTCCTGACCGGCCCGCTCACCGGGTACGCGCAGCGTCGGGACGTTCCGGGGGAGGACACCACCTCCCGGCTGTCGCCCTACCTGAAGTACGGCTGCCTTCATCCGCGCACCGTCCTCGCCGCCCTCGCCGACCGTGCCACCGACGGTGGGGCCGGGCGGGCGGCGGACGCGGAGAAGTTCCGTTCGGAACTTGCCTGGCGGGATTTCTACGCCGATGTTCTCGCCGCGAATCCGAGCTCGGCGAGGGTGGACCTCACCGATTCGCTCGCGGCGATGTCGTACAGCCGTCCGGGTCGGACGTTCGAGGCCTGGAAATGGGGCGAGACGGGCTTTCCCATCGTCGACGCCGGAATGCGCCAGCTGCTCGCCGAGGGCTGGATGCCCAATCGCGTCCGCATGATCCAGGCCTCCTTTGTCTGCAAGGACCTGCATGTGCACTGGACGCACGGTGCCCGCTGGTTTCTCGAGCGGTTGGTGGACGGCGACCTGGCCTCCAACCAGCATGGCTGGCAGTGGACCGCCGGCACCGGCACCGACGCCGCGCCGTATTTTCGGGTCTTCAACCCGGTTTCCCAGGGACGCACCTACGATCCGGACGGAACCTACGTCCGCCGGTGGATCCCGCAGCTTCGGGACGTCCCGCGGACGAAGGTGCACGAGCCGTGGACCCTGCCGGACGGCCCACCCGCCGGTTATCCGGCGCCGGTCGTCGACCACGCCGTCGAGCGGCGCGAGGCCCTCGCCCGCTACGAGTCCGCCCGCGACGCCCGCAGCTGAGCCCGCGCGAGAGGTGGGCCACGGTACATGTCGGCAATCCGACAGATGAATCGTCTCGTCTCAAGGACCCGACCCATGGTGATTGGCGACCCTTGTACCGGGGCAGGAGATGTACCTGGGCACAGGAGATGCACCTGGGCAGCCGACACGGGGGCTGGGAACTCCTGCTCCGGACCTGGCGGAGAGGTGACGGGCTCCGCCGGAGGTGGTCGCGCCCGCGTGGGATGTGGAGGGCAGCTCACGCGCGGCGCGCCACGTCCCCTTCCCGACCTCGGACGGGCGGACGGGCGTCAGACGGTGATGTCGACGGGTGTGCCGAGGGGGACGGTCTGCGCCAGCCGGGTGATGGCGTCGTTGTTCATCCGGATGCAGCCGTGGCTGACGTCCTTGCCGATCAGCTTGGGCTCGTTGGTCCCGTGGATACCGATGACCGGTTCGTGGCCATCGAAGGACGCCATGGACGTCGAGAAGCCGTTGAGGCCGAAGGCATAGGGTCCGTAGGCACCCTTGGGGTTACGGGGCTGCAGCAGCTCCATGAGATAGAAGCGGCCGCCGGGGGTCGGCGTGTCGGTGGTGCCGATCGCGACCGGCTCCTCGGCGATGGCGGCGCCGTCCCGGAACACCTTCAGCGAATGCTGGCCGCGGGACACCACGATCCGGTAGGGCGTCTCGGACGCGGTCACCTGATCGGCCCGGACCCAGCCGGTACTGCCGTTGGGGGCGACCGGGAGCATCACCTGCCACCACCCGGGCAGCTTCGCCTGAACCAGGAAGACGCGCCTGACGCCGTTCTGGTTGGGGCTCGCCAGCGTGGAGGACGGCTGGGTGTCGGTCGGCGCGCTGTAGAGGTCCACGCTGGCCCCGGACGCGGTCACGACTGTGCTGCGCCCCTGCCCGATCCCCGCGATGGCGGCAAGCTGGCTGCGGACCTGCGGTGACAGATTCGTGGGTGCGGCCTGGCTGCCATCGCCACCACTGCCACCACAGCCGGTCAGCCCACCCAGCGCGACCAGCAGGACGCCGGCGAGCACGGTGGTCCGGACAGACCCGGGCCGCGGGCTCATCCCGTGTAGTACGGCTCGGCCTGGACGGCCACCGCCACTGCCGGGGCCGCCGCCGGCAGGGCCGCCGGCGCCGCGATCGCGGGAATCGTGGTCGGCGTCGTGCCACCGCAGTTCGACACGCCGATCGTCGGGATGGCGACCAGCAGTTCCTTGGTCTCGGCATCCCAGGGCGAGCCGATCACTGCGAGCGCCTTGGAGGCCAGCGGCAGGACCTGCTGCGGGCCGATGTCCAGAATCCCGCCGCCGAGGTTCGTGTCGAACCAGCCGAATCCGAAGCTCTTGTCCGAGGTGTTGCGCAGCTGCCAGGACGGTTCCGCCCCGCTGCAGGTGAACGCCAGCACCAGCGGGTTGACGTCGATGTCCTCGATACCGTTGATTTCCTTGTTGAACGGCACCCGGAACGGCAGCAGGTCGAGGAACCGATCGAGGTTCTCATCCCCGGTGGACGGTTTGCCGCCGGCCGGTGCCGAGGTGCTCGGTGACGCACCCGGCGTCGCCGTGGCACCCGGGGTCGCGTCGGTGGTGGCCGTGGCGGTGGTGCCCGGTGCCAGGCCGAGGCCGGACGGCGTCGCGGTCGCGTCCGGGGTGGCGGTCGTCGTGGCTTCGGCGCTCGCGGTGCTGGTGGGCGTGCCCGTGGCAGCCGGGGCAACGCCCGTGGACGGGGTCGCCGAGGGCGTCGCCGTGACGGTCGTGCCCGGTGTCGGCCCCGGGGTGACCGGGTTGGCCAGGGCGGCCGGAGCCGCCAGCATGATCGCCGACATGCCGAGGAAGCCGGCCATCACGGCCCGCATTCCGGTGCTGCGCATGAATCCGTCTCCTCGACCTGGATCTGACCTGGACCGGCCGAAAACCCGATCGGGGAAAAGGTAGCAACCTGCCGGCTGTCGGTATACCTCCGGGTCTGGCGTAGCGCGACCGTTGGGGGAGGGAAGCACCTGTTCGTGGTTATCCCACGTCCGACGGTCGGCGCCCACCGGAGCAAGTCCGGATGCCTGGATGATCCGTGGTGGCCGGATGGGTTGTTGCGGCCGGATAGTTCGGCGTGGCCGGGTGGTGCGCCGTGGCCGGACGGTTCGTGGGCGGCCGGATGGTTTGCGGCAGCGGGCTCAGGGCGACAGGCGCTCGACGATCCAGTGATCCGGGTCGGTGACGTCAGGCCGGGCCGGATCGGCGGTACCGCGGCGGTAGCGCAGCCGGTCGTGCAGGCGGTTGGAACGTCCCTGCCAGAACTCGACGGTTTCCGGCACCAGGCGCAGTCCGCCCCAGAACGGGGGTGTCGGCACGGGTGTGCCGGGTGGCCACCGCGCGGCGAGGCGGGCCGCCCGCTCGTCGAGCTCCGCCCGGGATCCGATGGTCTCGGACTGACGGCTCGCCCAGGCGCCGAGCTGCGAGCCACGGGGCCGCGAGCGGAAATACCGTTCCGTCTCCGCGCGACTGACCTGCTCGAGCGACCCGACGACCACGACCTGCCGCGCCAGGGCATACCAGGGCAGCACCAGGGAGCCGTACGGATTCGCCGCGCTTTCGCGGCCTTTCCGGGAGGTGTAGTTCGTGTACACCACGAGGCCGCGATGGTCGAACGCCTTGATGAGCACTGTGCGCGCGCTGGGCCGGCCGGCGGCGGACGCCGTGGCCAGCACGGCCGCATTGGCCTCGGCGATACCGTCCGGCCGTCCGGCCGGCGCCGGCTGGCCGGACGGATCGCCGCCGCGGGCGGCTTCGACGGCATCCGCGAACCATCGGGCGAACTGCTCCACCCAGGTCGGCGCGAGCTGCTCCGGCTCGAGCCCGTCCGCCTCGTAGGACCGGCGCAGCGTCGAGGGGTCCGGTGGCGAGCCGGGATCGGGTGGCGAGCTGGGATCGGGTGGCGGGGAGCTGGACATCTCTGGGATCGTGCCAGCTCGCGCCGTCCCAGGACGGCTGCGGCTGCGGCGGGCCGGAAGTCGGCTGCCAGCCGGGATCCGTGGCTGGTCCGGGAGTCGGCCGATGACGGGGGTCGCCGTGGGCCGGCCTGGTCCCGGGTCCGGCGCGGGGATCAGGCCAGGGCGTCCAGAACGGTGGCGACGCCGCGATCCCAGTCGGTGGTGAGATCCGTACAGGGGCGACCGCCGATCCGGGCCGGGGCGTCGGTGCCGGATAAAATAGTTGGGAGCAGTTCGATTCCGCGGGCGTCGAGTTCCCTGGTGAGCGCCGGCAGGAATTCCTGGGCCACCCACGGGGCATGAATGCCGAGGGTGGAATGGCCGAGCACGAAGAAATCCGCCGAGGTGAGGGCCTCGTTCAGGAACATGGGGACGGTGTCGCCGATGCGAATCTCCCAGCGGTCGAGGTGCACCGCGTGGCCCACGGCGTTGACCGCACGCCCCAGCCGGGTGGCACTGGCGATGTCCGCCGCACGATGACTGATGAAGACGGTCGCCATGATCTCCCCGTGACTCCTGTACTGACATGACCAGCTGGCATTCGCTCGGCACCTGCGCGGCAGGCCGGGCCGCCCGACCACAGGCGTGCCCAGATGGCGTGGGTGTGCCGCCTCCGTGCGAGCAGGCACCCGCGACCCGGTGCCTGAGGTGGGTTGCCGGCGCCCCGCGGCCCGGCGCCGGGCGGACCCGGCAGCCGAGCAGCCGTGTCCCGAATGCCCTGACATGCTGGGCTTTCGAACGTCCGGCACATCCATGAACTGCGGATATGTCGGTCGCCGCGGCGGTGCTGTGTTTGACCGTAGCGCGTGCCGATCCGGACCGGCGACCCATCCCCAGCTTCCCGCGGCAGGTTCATGCAAAGAGCTGTCGAATTGGTATAAAAACGTGCGTCTAACGCAATAAGCGACTTAATGTGCGATGAAAATCACTCAAGGTGAGATCAAGGTACCGTAAAGCGAGTAAATAGCGGTCGGCAGCAGGGCTGGCGGCGGTCCCGGCGGCCACCCCACAGCGGTCCCGGTGGCGGCCCCCGCCGCCGCGGCGGCGAGCGGACGGGGCTGCGCTCTGGCGCGTCCGGGTGACGCGGGGCAGGATCGGATGGAGTGGGACCGACGGGACGCACGCACCAGCGCACATCAGACAGAAGCGGAGATCCGGACTCGATGGCCGAGAAGACAAGCGATTTCAAGCCGGGCCTGGAAGGCGTGATCGCCTTCGAGACGGAGATCGCCGAGCCCGACAAGGAGGGCAGCGCGCTGCGGTACCGCGGTGTCGACATCGAAGATCTTGTCGGCAAGGTGGACTACGGTCACGTCTGGGGCCTGCTGGTCGACGGCTCCTTCGATCCCGGTCTGCCGCCTGCGGAGCCGTTTCCGGTGCCGGTGCATTCGGGCGACATAAGAGTCGATGTGCAAAGCGCTCTGGCGATGCTCGCGCCGTACTGGGGCTTCGGGCAGCTGATCGATATCTCCCCGCAGCAGGCCCGTGATGACCTGGCCCGGGCCTCGGTGGTGGCGTTGTCGTTCGTCGCGCAGTCCGCGCGCGGGCTCGGCCAGCCGGCGGTGCCGCAGAAGGAGGTCGACCGGGCCCGGACCATCACCGAGCGCTTCATGATCCGTTGGCGGGGTGAGCCGGATCCGAAGCACGTTCAGGCAATCGATGCCTACTGGGTGTCGGCGGCCGAGCACGGCATGAACGCCTCCACCTTCACCGCCCGCGTCGTCGCCTCGACCGGTGCGGACGCCTCCGCGGCGCTGTCGGCGGCCGTCGGCGCGCTGTCCGGTCCGCTGCACGGCGGTGCGCCGTCCCGGGTGCTTGCGATGCTCGACGAGGTCGAGCGCACCGGCGACCCGCTGGGTTACGTCCGCCGTGCGCTGGACCGCAAGGAGCGGCTGATGGGCTTCGGCCACCGCGTCTACCGTGCCGAGGACCCACGGGCCCGCGTGCTGCGTCGCACCGCCCGTGACCTCGGCTCCACCCGCTACGAGGTGGCCGAGGCGCTGGAGGCCGCCGCGATCGAGGAGCTGACCAACCGCTTCCCCGACCGTCCCCTGCGCACGAACGTCGAGTTCTGGTCGGCCGTGGTGCTCGACTTCGCCGAGGTTCCCGCGCACATGTTCACGTCCATGTTCACCTGCGCCCGAACCGCCGGGTGGAGCGCGCACATCCTCGAGCAGCAGCGCACCGGCCGTCTGATCCGCCCGTCGGCGCGCTATGTCGGCCCGGCTCCGCGCCCGCTCGGTGACGTCCACCCGGGCGTCAACCGTGGCTGACGTCCCCACGCCCACGCCCACGCCCGTTCCCGCGCCGACGCCCGCGCCCGTTCCCGCGCCGACGCCCGCGCTTGTGCTGCCGCCGCACCTGCGCCCGGGCGACGGTCGGTTCGGTTGCGGGCCGTCGAAGATCCGCCCGGGCGCGGTGGCGGCACTGGCGGCCAGCGGCTCGGCCTATCTGGGCACCTCGCACCGACAGCAGCCGGTGCGCGGCCTGGTCGCCCGGGTACGGGCCGGGCTTGCCGACCTGTTCACGCTGCCGGACGGCTATGAGGTCGTCCTCGGTCTCGGCGGCGCGTCCGCCTTCTGGGACGCGGCTGCGTTCAACCTGGTCCGCACCCGTTCGCAGCACCTGGTGTTCGGTGAGTTCGGCAGCAAGTTCGCGGAGACGACCCTGGGCGCGCCGTTCCTGGCCGACCCGTCGGTGGTGTCCTCGGCGCCCGGTACCTTTTCCGACTGGGCGCCCGCGGCCGGCATCGACGTCTATGCCACCCCGCACAACGAGACCTCCACCGGTGTCGCCCGCCCGGTGCGTCGCCCGAGCGGAACCGACGCGGGTGCGCTGCACCTGGTCGACGCCACCTCCGGGGCCGGCGGCCTGCCGGTCGACCCCACCGAGGCCGACGTCTACTACTTCGCCCCGCAGAAGTCCTTCGCCTCCGACGGCGGCCTGTGGACCGCCCTGTTCTCCCCGGCCGCGCTCGAACGCCTGGCCGAGATCGCCGCGACCGACCGCTGGATCCCGCCGTTTCTCGACCTCACCACGGCCCGCGACAACAGCGCCAAGGACCAGACCTACAACACCCCCGCGGTGGCCACGCTGTTCCTGTTCGCCGACCAGATCGAGTGGATGCTCGCCCAGGGCGGTCTCGACTGGTGCGTGCGGCGCACCGCGGAATCCTCGTCGATCCTCTACACCTGGGCCGAGAAGACGCCCTACACCGCGCCGTTCGTCGCCGACCCCGCACACCGCTCCCAGGTCGTCGTCACCATCGACTTCGACGGGGTGGACGCTGCCGCCGTCGCCACGGTGCTGCGCGCCAACGGCATCGTGGACGTCGAGCCCTACCGCAAACTCGGCCGCAACCAGCTGCGCGTCGCCTGTTTCCCCGCCATCGACCCCGCCGACATCGACATCCTGACCGCCGCCATCGACCACATCGTCGAGCGCCTGTAACTCTTTTTTTCGGACCCGTCCCGGCGGTCCAGGAAAGTACGCTCAGGCGTTCTCTGGCCCGTCGGGACGCCCAGTCAGGTAGCCGACCAGAGCAGCCGCAGAACTGGATGGGTCGGGCCCGCGTGCACCCGGCGCACACGTCGGAGCTGCTTGTTCTGCCCGGATGGACGCGGCATCGTGGTTGGCGAAGGGGAAGCGGGCCGGCAGGCTTCTGTCCTGATGCCCGTGGCTGTGAAGAATCTGACGTAACTGGTTGGTGTGAATGTGAGACCGGCGATCCCGCTGAAGTACTGGACTTCTGTGCGTTCGCCTTCGGTCACGATGAGAACTCTGGAACGTTCTTTCCTGGTGCCGCGCTTTCGTCGGAGATCGGATGTGGCTGGAGCCGCTGCCTGCCGGCTCATGCCTCGGCCTGGCCCAGGGTCGCACCGGGCGCCTCCTGATCGATCATCGGGATGGCTCCGTAACGGCCATCCGGATAGCGCCTTGAGATGTTGTCCGATGCGCGAGTCGGGTATTCGGCCAGGGAGTAAAGCTCCGTCGCGCCGTCGGCATTCTTTTCCGTGAACCAGATCTCTGCCGGCTCAGGTGGCACGGGAACCGCCGGGCTAACGAGATCGAGGTGTCCTCCGGGCCTTCCCGGACGAAAAGTCGCCGCCGTCTTCCGGCGGGATAGCTGTACAGCCACTCCTCGCGACGTGGGGGGGGGGGGGGGGGGGGGGGGGGGGGGGGGGCGGGGGGGGGTGGGGGGGGGGGGGGGGGGGGGGGGGGGGGGGGGGGGGGGGGGGGGGGGGGGGGGGGGGGGGGGGGGG
>NZ_JAMQQG010000006.1 GCF_023716925.1 Frankia sp. R82 | reverse complement strand
CCCCGCCGATGGGCCGGGCCGCCGCCTGCGGGCCGCCCACCTCGTAGGCGTCGATGACCAGCGCCACGCGACGGGCCCGGCTGCCCGCGGCGATCGCCATGACCTCCAGGAACCCCAGCCCGGTGTCGGCCAGCCGGGCGGCATCGCCCTTCGCCCCGCCGCTGCCCTCCTCGCCGGCAACACCCTCCGTCCCGGCGGTGGCGAGAAAGATCTCGCCGTGGGCGCCGCGCACGATCGCGCCCACGTACCAGAACACCAGCAGGTCCACCGCGTCGGCGGCAGCCGCGGACAGCGCCGCCGTGACCTCGGCTGGCGAGGCCGGGTCGGCCACCACCCGGATCCGCCCGGGATCGAGCCCGCAGCCCTGCGCCAACGCGCCGGCAAGGTCGGCCACGGTGCGCCGGGCCTGCACGACCGCGCCGATCCTCGCGCCGGAACGCTGCGCCCCCACGCCGACCAGTACGGCCTGTGTCTGCGCGGCATCAAGATGTGTGCGTTCGCCCGTGTGGACGCCAGCCATGGTGCATCCCCCGTAAACATCCCCCGATGCCCCGGCCGGTCAGCCCGGTGGTCCTGGCCGGGACGGCGGCCCCGGCAACCCCGCAGGGCGGCGGACGGACGGCGGCGGGCGGACGGACGGAGACAGCCGTGTCCCCACACGGCTGTCTCGCATTGTATCGATCAACTACGACATCCACGCACGCTTTCGTCCCTGTCCGGACAACCTGGGACGTCCACGGCGGCGGGTCTGTCGGGGCGGTTCGCAGGGCGTGCCGGTGGTCGTGATCGGGGCCGGGCCGCGATGGGCGGCAGGTCAGGGGGGAGTGGGCAGGGCGGCGGCCTTGCGGAGCAGGATGGCGCGTTCGCGGGCGTTGGTGCACAGGCGGGCAGCCTGCTCGAGGTCCGCGCGGGCCTGGGCGGTGCGGCCCAACCGGGTCAGCAGTTCGCCGCGCACGGTGGGGAGCAGATGCGAGCCATCCAGGTGCCCGCCGGCGGCGAGCGCGTCGACGATCTCCAGCGCCGGCAGCGGGCCGTGGGCCATCGCGACGGCCACCGCCCGGTTGAGGTCGACCACGGGTGAGGGCGCCACCCGGCCCAGGGCCTCGTAGAGCAGCACGATCCGCTCCCAGTCGGTCGCCGCCACCGAGGACGCCCGGGCGTGACAGGCCGCGATCGCCGCCTGCAGCCCGTAGGGACCGAGGCCGCGCCCGCCGACGGTGGACGCCCGCCCCAGCGCGGCCAGCCCGCGCCGAACCGCCGCCCGGTCCCAGCGGCCACGGTCCTGGTCGGTGAGCAGGACGGGTTCGCCGTCCGGACCGGTGCGGGCCGGGAACCGGGCGGCGGTGAGCTCACACAGCGCGAGCAGGCCGTGCACCTCCGCCTCACCGGGCAGCAGGGCGACGAGCATCCGGGTCAGCCGGATCGCCTCGAAGGCCAGGTCCGGCCGCAGCAGATCGTCGCCGGTCGTGGCGGTCGAGCCCTCGGTGAAGATGACGTACAGCACGCTGAGCACCGCGCCGAGCCGTTCGCCCCGGTCCTCGGCCGGGGGCAGGGCGAACGGCACGCCGGCCGCGGCGATCGTCTTCTTCGCCCGGGTGATCCGGGCCTGGACGGTCGGCGTGGGTACCAGGAACGCCCGGGCGATCTCCGCACTCGACAGCCCGCCGACCACCCGCAGCGTCAGCGCGACCCGGGCCTGCGGTGCGAGCACCGGATGGCACGCCGTGAACATCAGCGCCAGCACGTCGTCGTGGACCCGGTCGGGGTCCCAGGGCAGATCGTCCGCGTCCTGGTGGGAGGTCGGCGTGAACGACGCGGCCGACAGCCCGTCGAGGGCGGCGCGGCCGGCCGGCACCATCGCTCCGGAGCTGGCCTGCCCCTCGGTGAGCTGGTGCGCGAGCTGGGCGTAGCGGTCGTCGCGGGCCGAGCGGCGGCGGAACGCGTCGATCGCCCGCCGCCGGCCCGTCGTGAGCAGCCACCCCGCCGGGCTGCGCGGCACGCCGGTCTCGGCCCAGGCGACGAGTGCCTCCGCGACCGCCTCCTGGGCGACGTCCTCGGCCAGGGCGAAGTCCCCGGTGAACCGGGCCAGCGCGCCGACGATGCGGGCCGCGTCGATCCGCCACACCGCCTCGACCGTCCGCCACACCGCCTCGACCGTCTGCCGCGCCGCCTGGCCGCCGTCGGGTGCGGCCGCCCCCTCGGGTGAGGTCGCGCCGCCTGAGGAGGCCGTGCCGCCTGGTGAGGTCGTGCCGCCTGGCATCAGAGCTGGCCGGTGCGCTCGCGCCAGGCCCGCTCCCGGACGACCCACTCGTTGTCCTGCGGGAACTCGTCGATGCTCGGGACCCGGCGGATCTCGCACTTCGAGCCGGGGATGGACGGCATCCGACGGGCCCACTCGACGGCCTCGTCCTTGGAGGCCACCTCGAGGAGGTAGAAGCCGCCGAACAGCTCCTTCGTCTCCCCGTACGGTCCGTCGGTGACCACCGGGGTCTCGCCGGAGTAGTCGACGACGACGCCCTGGTTCGCGTCGTCCAGGCCCTCCGCGGCGACCAGCACTCCGGCGTGGATCAGTTCCTCGTTGAACCGGCCGACCTTCTCGAGCATCTCGTCGAACGGCGTCGAGATCATCTGCTGGAACGACTCGTCGGTGTTTCGCATGATCAGCATGAACTTCGGCATGTGTCGATCTCCCTGCGTCCGGGCCGCGCTCCGACCCTCTCATCCACAGGTCGAACGAAACACCGGCGCATCGACACGGGACCGCACCAGAACCGAGGATTTTTTCGGCCACCGTCCGGGCCGCGTCCAGAGCACGTCCGGACTCCCGCGCCCAGGCCGTCTGGCCCGGGCGCGGGAGTCGACGCCGGCTAGGCGAGCTGGGGCTCGCGGACGCGGTCGGCGCCGGCCCGCAGCGCGGGGATGAGCTCCTTGCCCCACTCGACGACGTCCTCATACGGGTCGAAGCCGCGGATGAGGAAGGTGTCGACGCCGATCTCGTGGTAGCGCAGCAGCGCGTCGGCAACCTGCTGGGGGGTGCCCACGTGTCCGGACGAGTTGCCGCCCGGACCGGTCAGCGCGGTGACGCCGAACCACAGCCGCTCGTCGTGGACCTGCTGGCGGGCGGCTCGCTGCATCCGGGCGGACGACTCGGACTCGGTGGTGCCGAAGCTGCGGATGCCCAGGGCGGCCCCGGCGACCCCGCCGGCCCCGGCGGCCTCGACCCGGCGGCGGGTCTCGGCGAGGATGGTCTCGGCCCGGGCCCAGGCGGCGTCCTCGGTGTCGGCGATGATCGGGCGGGTGGACAGGCTGAACCGCAGGGTCCGGCCGTGCTTGGCCGCTTCGGCCCGCAGTGTCGCGATCCGCTCGGCGGTCTGCTCCAGCGGCTCGCCGAAGAGCATGTAGGTGTCGGCGTGCTGCGCTCCGACCTGCACCGCCGCGTCCGACTGGCCGCCGAAGAACAGCGGGATCCCGCCCGGACGCACCGGCTTCACCGTGCTGTAGGCGCCCTCGAACCGGTAGAACCGTCCCTCGTGGTCGAACGGCGTGTCGGAGGTGAGGGTGCGGCGCAGCACGTCCATGAACTCGGCGGTGCGCGCGTAGCGGGTGTCGTGGTCGGCGAAGTCGCCGTCGCGGCGTTGGTCGGCGTCGTTGCCACCGGAGATGTGGTGGATGGCGATCCGCCCGCCGCCGCTGAGGTGGTCGAGGGTGGCGAGCTTGCGGGCGACGAGGGTCGGCTGGACGAAGCCCGGCCGGTGCGCGATGAGCACGCCGAGGCGCGGCGTGGTCGCCAGGACGTGCCCGGCGACGGCGAACCCGTCGGGGGAGACAGCGCTGTAGCCGATCAGCACGCGGTCGAAACCGGCCGTGTCGTGGGCCTGCGCGAAACGGGTCAGGTAGGCGGTGTCGACGGCGGGCCCGTCGAAGTAGGAGCCGCGGGTCTCCGACGCCTCCTTGGTACCCACCATGCCGAGGATCTCGAGGGACATGCGCGCAACCTTCCTGGTACTGGACGTGCGGGACGAGCTGGACGTACAGGTCAGGCGGGACGTGCGGGACGAGCGGTCAGGCCGACACGGGCTCGCGCTCGGCGGTCTGCGCCCGGACGAGGCGGATGAGCGTGCCGTAGTCGCGGGCGTCCGAGACCGGGTCGAAACCGCGGATGAGCAGGGTGGAGACGCCGACGTTGACGTAGTCGACGAGAGACTCGGTGACCTGCTCGTAGCTGCCGACCAGGGCGGTGGAGTTGCCCGCGGCACCGGTGGCCTTGGCGATCGCCGTCCACAGCCGCTTGTCGTGCACGTCGCCCTCGGCGGCGTAGCGCAGCAGGCGCTGGCTGCCGACCTGGGTCGCGCCATCGATGTTGAACACCTTCTTCACCTCGCCGATCCGCTCGCGGGTGAGCTCGAGGATGTGGGCGGCCCGGTCCCAGGCGGCCTGCTCGGTGTCGGCCACAATGGGCCGCAGACTCACACTGAACCGGGTGTCGCGTCCGTACGGCGCGGCGACCGCCCGCACCTGCCGGATCCGCTCGATGATGCCGGCCAGCGGCTCGCCCCAGAACGCGTACACGTCGGCGTGCTTGCCCCCGACCCGGACCGCGTCCTCGGACGCCCCGCCGAAGTAGACCGGGATGCGTCCGGCCGGGGGGCGCACCGTCGAGAACCCGCCGCGGACCTGGTAGAACTCGCCGTCGTAGTCGAACGGTTCGGCCGCCTCCCACTCGCGGCGCAGCACGTCGAGGAACTCGTCGGTGCGCCGGTAGCGGGTCACCTTGTCGGACAGGTCGCCGTCGCGGGCCTGGTCGGCGTCGTCCCCGCCGGTGATGACATGCAGGGCGATCCGGCCGGGATGGAAGGCGTCCAGGGTGGCGAACGTGCGGGCGGCAATCGTCGGGGCGACGAAGCCGGGCCGGTGCGCGAGCAGCACTTTCAGTGTCGTGGTCCGGGAGAGCACCTGGTCGGCGAGGACGAAGCCGTCGGGCGTCGCGGAACTGTGCGCGACGAGCACCCGGTCGAACCCGGCGTCCTCGTGTGTACGCACCAGCAGCTCGAGGTAGTCCGGGTCGACGGCCGGCCCGCCGAAGCCCTGCGCCTCGCTGCCCGCGGAGGGGATGGCGATGCCGATGAACTCGATGCTCACAGCGAGGTTTCCTTCCGGGCGGTGGACGCGACAGCGGTGCCGGCGGGCACAGGAGTGCCAGTGGCCGCAGGAGTGCCAGTGGCGGCAGGAGTGTCAGTGGCGGCAGGAGTGTCAGTGGCCGCAGCGGTGGCGGTGGCGGAGAGCTGTGCGTGCCAGGTGCGGTCGTGGTGGCAGGCCGAGATCCAACTGCCGGCGGGACGGCCGGGCGCCTCCACCCGCGGCGGGGCGGCGTCACAGTCGACGGTGGCGAACGGGCAGCGGTGCGCGAACACACAGCCACCGGCGTCCCGCGCGTCCGGGCGTGGCCCGGCGGTCGAGCCCGCCGCCGAGGCGGTGTCCGGATCCGTGCTCGTGGCCGGGCCGGCGGGTGCCGGTCGTAGCGCGGCGGCGGCCTGCCGGTCACGGCCGTGGATGTCGGGTGCGGAGGCGATCAGCAGCGCGGTGTACGGGTGCCGCGGCTGGGCGAACACGTCGGCGATCGGGCCGTCCTCGACGACCCGTCCCCGGTAGAGCACGACCACCCGGTCGGCGATGCCGGCCAGCGAGCTCAGGTCGTGGGAGATCACCACGATGCCGACGGACAGCCGGCGGCGCAGCTCGTCGAGCAGGATCAGAATGTGGTTGCGGTTGGACGCGTCGAGCGCGCTGACCGGTTCGTCGCACAGCAGCAGCCGCGGGTCCGCGACGACGGCCCGGGCGATCGAGGCGCGCTGGCGCTGGCCGCCGGAGATCTGTGCCGGGCGTCGCTGCGCGACGACCGGGTCGAGGCCGACCAGGGTGAGCGCACCGGCGACCCGCGCGGCCCGCTCGGCCCGGCTGCCGACGCCGGCGATGGCCATGCCCTCGGCGATGCTCGCGCCGACGGTGAGCTCCGGGTCGAGAGAGCGCAGCGGATCCTGGAAGACGAACTGGATCGCCCCGCCGCGGCGGAACCGGCGCCGGGCCCGGGCGCGCAGGCCGAGGATGTCCTCGCCGTCGAGCCGGATCTGGCCACGGTCCGCGGGAGTGAGCCCGGCGATCGCGCGGGCCAGGGTCGTCTTGCCGGAACCCGTCTCGCCGACGATGCCGACGATCTCCCCGGGCCGCACGGTCAGCTCGATGTCGTCCAGCACCCGGGTGCGCCCGATCCCACCCCGCTCGAGGAAGGAGACGCCGAGCCCCTCGACCCGCAGCAACGGCACCGAGGACGGGCTCTCGGCCGCGCCGGCACGACCGGTGTCGGCGGCACCCGGATCGGCCTGGTCGACTGCGGGGACGCGGCCGGTGCCGGAGCGGGTGGACGGCACGCGTCCGGCGTCGGCGTGGGCCAGATCGGGGGTGACGAGGTCGATGTCGGTCATCAGGCGGCTCCTGCTCCGGCGGTGGCTCCGGTTCCCCGCAGCGCGATGTCCTCGACGCGCAGGCAGCGGACGGATCGGCCGTCCGGCTGGTCGGTCAGCGGCACCGGGCTGGTGCGGCACTCGGCGGTCGCGAAGGCACACCGGTCGGCGAACCGGCAGCCGGCGATCGTCGCCCCGACCGGCGGTGGCTGGCCGTCGATGACGGCCAGGGTGCGCCGGTCCCAGCTGCCGACCGAAGCGACCTGCAACAACGCCTCGGTGTAGGGGTGGCGGGGGGCGAGCAGCACCTCGGCGGTCGGGCCGGCCTCGACGAGTTCGCCGGCGTAGAACACCAGCACCCGGTCGCACAGTTCGGCGATGACGGCGAGATCGTGGGACACCGCGATGATCGACAGGCCCCGCTCGGCACGCAGGGACGCGAGCAGGTCGAGCACCTCGGCCTGGATGGTGACGTCCAGGGCCGTGGTCGCCTCGTCGGCGATGAGCAGTGCCGGATCGCCACAGACGGCGATGGCCAGCACCACCCGCTGCAGCATCCCGCCGGACAGTTCGTGTGGGTACTGCCGGTAGACCCGCTCGGGGTCGTGCAGCCCCATCGAGGCGAGCAGTCGGACGGCGGTGGTGCGGGCCGCACGGCGGGAGGCGCCGAGCTTCACCCGCAGCTGTTCGGCCACCTGGCGGCCCACCGGGTAGGACGGGTTGAGGTAGGACGCCGGGTCCTGGAACACCGCGGCGATGCCGGTGCCGCGCAGCCCGTCCCAGGCCCGCCGGGGCAGCCCGACCAGCTGGGTGCCGTCGAGGTCGATCGACCCGCCGCTGACCGCGCAGCCGGGGGCGAGCACGCCGAGCACCGAGCGGCAGACCAGCGTCTTGCCGCTGCCGGACTCGCCGACGATCCCGATGGCCTCGCCCCGGCGAACCTCGAACGACACCCCGTGGACGGCCTCGGTCGCCCCGCCGCCGATCGTGACCCGCAGGTCGTCGACCGTCAGCAGCACCGGAGCCGCATCGGCGACCGTTTCGGTGTGGGCGGCCGTTTCGGTGTGGGCGGCCGCGGTGCCGGCAGCGCTCGGCTCAGGCATGCGAGCTCTCCTCCTGCGCGGGGATGGCCACCGGTTGCGCCCTGGTCGCACCGTCCGGCTCGGTCGCGGGCCCGGCGGCGTAGGCGGGGCGCCGCCTGAACAGGCCGCGTGCGGTGGGAACGGACTCGAGCCCGGTGGTGTCGCGGATGGCGTCGGCGATCGCGTTGAGGGCTCCGGCGGTGAAGGCGATCGCGACGGCTGGCAGGATCGGCGCCCACGGCTGCTGGGACAGAAAGCCCAGGTCGCTCGACAGCATCCCGCCCCACGTCGGCGCCGGTGGCTTCACCCCGATGCCGAGGAAGGTCAGTGACGAGACGACGAGCAGAACCGCCGCGGCCAGCTGCGCCGTGGTGACCGCGATCGTCGGCAGCACCTTCGACCAGACGTGCCGACGGATGATCCACCAGCGGGACGCCCCCAGCAGCTCGGCGACCTCCACGTACTGCGCCCGGGTGAGGCTGAGCGCGGCGGCCAGGGTGACCCGGAACAGCAGTGGTGCGAGGAAGATCCCGATCGCGAGCATCGCCTGCGCCAGGCCGTTGCCGAGCACCCCGGTCACCGACACCGCGAAGATGATGTACGGCATGGTCATCACCGAGTCGACGATCCGCTGGGACACCCAGTCGAAGAACCGGCCGAAGAAGACCGAGGCGAGCCCCGCCGGCACGCCGATCACGAAGGCCACGGCGACCGCCTCGAGGGCGCCGACGATCGAGCGGCCGGTGGCGTCCATGAGCCGGGAGAGGACATCGCGGCCCAGGTAGTCGGTGCCGAGCCAGTGTTCGCCGCTCGGCCCGGACAGGGTGTGCGCGGTGTCCTGGGCGAGCGGATCGTGCGGGGCGAGCAGGCCGCCGGCGAAGCCGAGGAAGATGACGACGGCGAGGATCCCCAGGGAGATCCGCGCGGACCGCAGCCGCAGGGCCTGGCGTAGCTGACCGCCCGTGTCGCTCATTGTTCCCGCCTCTTCGCGTGCGGGGTGAGCCGCAGCAGGGCGGCGTTCACCAACAGGTTGGACAGCACGACCAGCGCGATCATGGTGACCAGGACACCCTGGATCACCGGGATGTCACCCTTGGCCGCCGCATCCAGGCTGAGCTTGCCGAGACCGGGCAGGTTGAACACCGCCTCGGCGACCACCATCGCCCCGATGACCTGCGGGACGTAGTAGCCGAGCACGGTGACCGCCGGCCCGGACGCGTTGCGCAGCGCATGGCCGAACACCACCCGCCGCCGGGTCAGCCCGCGCACCTCGGCCCCGACGACGTAGTTCTCCCGCAGCTCCCCGACCAGGGAGGTGCGCAGCTGGCGGGCGATGGCCACCGCGGCTTCCACCGCCAGCGCCAGCGCCGGCAGGATGGCGAAGCGCAGCCACTGGCCGAAGTCCTGGCTGATCGGCACGTAGCCGCCCGAGGGCAGGATCGGCAGCGTCACCGAGAACAGCACGATCAGCCCGATGCCGATGACGAACGGTGGGACGGTCGACGCCGCCGAGCACAGCATGGTGACCCCGCGGTCGAACCAGCCGCCGCCCGACAGCGCCGCTCCGATGCCCAGCGCCCCACCGGCCAGGATCGCGATCAGCAGGGCGACGATCGTGATCGAGACGTTCACCGGCAGCGCCTGGGTGATGCTGTCGGTGACCGGCAGGGTGGTGTAGTACGACCGGCCGAGGTCCCCGGTCACTGCATGGCCGAGCCAACTGAAGTACTGGACGAGGAACGGCCGGTCCAGACCGAAGTAGTGGTTCATCCGGTCGATGTCCGCGGGCGTCGCGGTCTCCCCGAGCACCTGGGCCGCGGGGTTGGTGTCGGTGAGGGCCCCGAGCCCGAAGGTGATGAACGTCGAGAGCAGCACCACCGGTATCCAGACCACCACGGCGGAGCGCAGCACCCGCAGCACGGGTCGCCCCAGCGCACCCCACCGCAGCGCGCCGCCGCGTCCCGCCGACGACTGGGTCGACGTCGGTGCCGGCGCCGTGGGCCGGCCGATCTCCAGCGTTGTCATCAGCTCACCCGGACCCCTTCGAAGCGCTGCACGGCGAGGAAGCTGCCGAGCGCGGAGACGTTCTTCTTGCGGGCGAGAATGCGCGGCGTGGTGAACAGGAAGATGTTCGGCATCGTCTCCACCGCGATCTTCGTGGCGGCCTGCAGCACCTTGGGATACTCCGGGTCGTCCAGCGGCGTCTTGCGCACCGTGGCGAGCGCGGCCGTGAGCTCCGGCGGGGTCTTGCGGCCGGGGTTCATCAGACCCTGCTCACCGAAGAGCACCTGGAAGGCCTGGACGGCCGAGTCCCGCCCGGCGAAGCCGTCCACCGCGAGGGCCTTGGAATGCTGGATGTACATGATCTGGGTGGCCTGGGCCGCCGGGATCGTGTCAATGGTGAGCTTCACCCCGATTTTCGCCAGCTGCGCCTGGACCTGTTCGGCGATTGCGGTGGACGCGCCGGTGGTGGTGATCGGGACTTCCAGGCCGGTGGCGTGGCCGGCCTCGGCGAGCAGCTTCTTCGCCTTTTCCGGGTCGTAGGGAAAGGCGTTGTCCAGGCTCGGGACGTGGCCGACATATCCCGGCGGGAAGGGCTGGTAGTTCACCACGCCATAGCCGAAGGTCTGGGTCTTCGCGAGTGCGGCGCGATCGATGCCGTACTTGAACGCCTCGACGACCTTCGGGTTGTCGAACGGCGCCTTGGTGACGTTCACGTCGAGCACCGTGGTGACCAGCGACGGGATGATCTGTACCGCAAGGCCGGCCGACTTCGCCGCGGACACCTGACTGGCCGGAATCTGGGCGACGTCGAGGCGTCCCGACTGCAGCGAGGCGATCGCCGTGGCGGCCTCGGGCGCCGGGTAGAGCTCGAAGGCGTCCAGGTGGATGTTCGCCTTGTCCCAGTAGCCGGGGAAGCGCACCAGGTTCGCCGACTGGTTCGGCACGTAGGCGGTGAGGCGGAACGGGCCGGCGCCGACCGGCTTCGTGGCGAGGCCCTTGGCGTCCTTCTCGAAGGCCGTGGGGCTCACGATCATGCCGGTCTTGCCGGCGAGCAGGCTCGGGATCTGGTAGTTGACGTTCGACAGGTTGAGGGTGACGGTGCGGGCGCTGTCGTTGGCCGTGATGGTCTGGACGTCGACCAGCTGCGCTGCGACCAGCGAGCCGGCGAAGTCCCGACCGCGCTCGAGGCTCTTGCGCACCGCGGTGGCGTTCAGCGGGGTGCCGTCGCTGAAGGTGAGGCCGGAGCGCAGCACGAAGGTGATCTGCTTGCCCGTGGCGTCGTACTTCCACGATTCGGCCAGTGCCGGGACCGGGTTGGCCTTCTCGTCCAGCTTGGTCAGCGCGGCATAGGTCAGTGACAGGGCGTGCACGTCCCAGCCGGCGGACGACGTCACCGGGTCCCAGGAGGTGACTTCCGACCAGCCCCACCGCAGTGTTCCGCCGTTGCCGCCACCGGCCGCGACCCCGGAGTCGCTGCCGCCACCGCAGGCGGCGAGCAACAGGGACGAGCCGGCAACTGCGCCGAGGCCGAGAAAGCCTCGACGGCCCAGCACCATCGCCTCACTACGGCGATCCTGGGAAGTCGAGTCGGCTCGTAGGTGTGCTGCGTTCACGGGGGCCGTGGTTCCTCTCTGGGGAAACGGATTCCGGGATGGTTTCCGGGGTCACAAGGTGACTGTGTGGATATTCGCCGTGCGCATTCCGCGCGAACACGCGGAGAATCTGTAGCTCGCGTGGAGCCTGCGTGCGTTGCTGTGGGCATGCTTCGCCCGCCCACAGTTACCGGGACGGCACTGCGGGCAGGATTCGACGTGCCCGCATCACAAAACGGACAGGGCTCGTGTCATGGGCAGAGAAAGCGGGCGCACTCGTGGCAGGCAGGAGCGCAGCCAAAAAGGAGAGCGTGAAGCCGGGGAACCCGCGAAGCCTGAAAGATCGAAGGGTCAGCGACAGAGAGCGCTGGACGTCCGCCGGTAGTCCACGTAGCGGCATGCCACGGGAAGGAATCTCGACCGCATGTGTGGACAATGCCCGACACCCGACAAGTCCGTCAACATGCAGGCTGGATCGGTGCTGGTCACCACGGCCACCGGCGTCCGATCTGCGGCTAATGATCAAAATATGCCTATTCACCATGATGGGTAGGCATTTGGGGGTGCGTTGAGCGTTGGCAGGGTAGGTGCTGGTGACTGCCACGGCCGAGGGTCGCTGCCATGCGTGACTGATTCACGGCCCCCGGCAGTGGCGAACATCACTACATGCCCGGCCGAGCCGCCCCCCGATCTGCTCAGTCGAGCAGGTCGGGCTGCTCCTCGACGATGATCTCGTAGAGGGCATCGAAGGCCCAGCGTGCGCCGTCGTTGTCGCGTCCGCCCTGGCCAGCCGTGTGGCTGGCGGTCTCGTGGTCCAGCAGACGCAGCGGGCCGGCCGCGGCCGCCACCAGCTGGGTGTGGGCGGCGCGCTCGGCCGCGATGAACCGGTAGGCCGCCGCCTCGACGCTGGAGCCGACGGTGAGCAGCCCGTGGTTACGCAGGATCACCAGCTTGTGCGGGCCGAGCGCATCGGCGATCTTCTGCCCCTCGTCCTCGCTGAGCACGGCGCCGTTGTACTCGTCGAACAGCGCCTGATGCTGGTAGAAGCTGCAGACGTCCTGGGAGATCGGGTGCAGCGGCTCGCCGAGCGCGGACAGGGCACGCCCGTACGGCGAGTGGGTGTGCGCTGCGCCGATCACGTCCGGACGGGCCGCGTGGATGCGGGAGTGGATGGCGAACGCGGAGGTGTTCAGCGGCGGCTGACCCTCGACGATCTCGCCGTGCGAGTTCACCAGCAGCAGGTTCGAGACCGTGATGCGGCTGAAGTCCAGGCCGAACCGGTTCACCCAGAAGTGGTCGGTGAGCTCCGGGTCGCGCGCGGTGATGTGGCCGGACAGGCCCTCGGCCAGGCCGAGCTTTGCGAACAGCCGGTACGCCGCGGCGAGCTTGCGCTTGCGGTGCAGCCGCTCCTCGTCGAGCGAACGCTCCGGTACCGGTCGCGGCCACTGCCCACCCGCGGCGGGGGAGACCAGCCCGGACCAGCTGCTGCTGACCTCGGTGCCCGCCCCGCCCTCGTTGGGCTGCCCGGCCGACCGGCTACCCGCCGTCGCCACGATGGGAGCTGGCTCGCTGTGCTGGGGCTTGAGGTCGGATGCCAGTGTCATCTCGATCAGGATCCTTTCTGTTCGGTGATCGATGCGTGTGCTGCGGCGGACCCACGGACCGCCGCGAGGATGCGCGTCGGCTCCGCGCGAACCATCCAGTTCGGTTGCACGTCGGCGAACCGCACGACCTGCGCCTGGTCGACCACGACGGCGCTCGGATAGGGCAGGACCCAGGAGCCGGTGCCGAGGATCTCGCCGAGGTCGACGCCGCGGGCCCGGGAGGCGTCGCGTTCGGCGTCCGTCGGCGCGAAGCCGATGCCGAAGCGGTCGATCAGCGTGTGGTCAGGGTCGCTGGCCACGGTGAAGTCGAACCCGTGACGCTCCCGGATCCGCACCAGTCGTTCGGGGACCTGCGGGCTGATCGCCACGAGTTCCACCCCCAGTTCTCGCAGGGCGGGTACCAGGGTCAGCTGGTAGCCGCGCAGGGCGGTGTTGCAGGCGGGGCAGGCCTCGAACCGGAAGAACAGCAGGACCGCCGGCCCGTGAGCGACCAGATCGTCGAGCCTGGTCGTGCCGCCTCCCGCCGTGGGCAGTGCGAACGGCGCGACGACGTCACCGGGTGCGACGAACCGGGACGGATCCGCCTGTGCGACCAAGCGCCCGCGGAGCTCGGCATGGGTGCGCAGCTGTTCGGCCGGCCATTCGGCATCCCGGCTGGCCTGCAGCTCGGCCATGAATTCCGCCAGGGTCCGCGGCGCGGTCCGGGTCTGGTTCACGAAACTGTTCTCCTTCGGTGCCGCCGACGTTCTCAGCTGCCGGTGACGGGAGGTGCCGCCGGCGGGAGGGGATGAGAAAACATGAATCTCGGGGGGGTGCGAAAAGTCCAGTTTGGAGTGTTTCTGGCGAGCCCGCGGGGTTCTTTTCGCAGGTGTCCGGCGTACCTGCGACGTGCGTCAGTGGTGCGCCGCGCCGCCGCGGGAATTGTTACCGTCGTATGGCAGCCTGGCGGTGGCCAGTGGACATGCCGGTGGCGCGGACGGCAACCCGGAAGGCCCGGGCACACCACCGCCCGACGTGCCGTTAGCGGGACTCTGCGGCACGAACGAATCTGCTGTCAAGCTTTTGCCGCGGGAATAAACGGCCTTCGATATGCGCTTCCGCGAGCACTGCGGCCACGTTCCGTGATTGAAGCGAATCAATTCTTAATGTGATCCTGGTCACACGTCATGTGTACTTGACCGATCGGGAAACTGTGGTCAACTTTGACGTGTGTTGAGGACCGCCTACCTGGTCACCCGCCAGCACATCGACCTGCTGCGCGTCATCTCCGCGAGCTGTTGCGGCCACTGATCTCCTGATCCCTGGCCCGCCGGGCGGCCGGCCTGCGGCCAGTACCCCGACTGCCAGCCCGTCCACCTGTCCAGCCGCGAGCCGACCCCCGTGCCGTGGCGAGGGCTCGGGTTTTTTCGTCGATCTCGCGGATCTTTACCGGCCTGCTGCCGGCAACTGGTTTGCGCATCCGGATGTTCTCACCGGTGTGCCTGCCTCCGGTATTCCGGTGTTTTCGGGATCCGGCTGTGTCGCGATGGTCCTGTGTCGCGATGGTCCTGTGTCGCGATGGTGGAATGCGCGTCTTCCCCCTGTCGTACGGAGAATTTGTGGATCTTCAACTTGCTGGTCGTCGGGCGATTGTGACCGGAGGTAGCCGTGGCATCGGGCGGGCGATCGCCCGGGCGCTGCTCGCCGAGGGAGTTCAGGTCGTCATCGCCGCGAGAAATGCCGAGGTGCTGAAAGCGACGGCCGCGGAGCTTGCCGAAGACGGCATCGGGCGCACGGTCCTGCCGGTGGTTGCCGACACCGGCGATGACGCGTCGGTCCGTGAGCTCGTCGAGCAGACCGTCGCCGCCTTCGGCGGAGTCGACATTCTGGTCAACAACGCCGCGAAGCCCGGTGGCGCCGGGGCGGGCGGCGGGGGAACCGTGGCGCTGTCGACCGCCGACGCCGCCGCCGACTTCAACGTCAAGGTGCTCGGCTATCTGCGCACCGCCCAGGCCGTCACGCCGCACTTCACCGCGCAGGGCTGGGGCCGGATCATCAACATCGGGGGGCTCGCGGCCCGCCAGGTCGGCCTCGCCTCCGGATCGATCCGCAACGTGGGCGTCGCCGCGCTCACCAAGACCCTCGCGGACGAGCTGGGCCCGCACGGCGTCACCGTCAACGTGGTGCACCCCGGCCTGACGCTCACCGCGGACGACGGCGGCAGCGTCGTCCTGTCCGACGAGCGGATCCAGGCCGCCTCCGCCCGCATCGCCCTGGGCCGGGCCGTCACCGGCGACGAGGTCGCCGCGGTCGTCGCCTTCCTCGCCTCACCGCTGTCGGTCGCCGTCACCGGCGAGTCGATCGCCGCCGGCGGCGGCACCCTCGGCCCGATCCACTACTGACCCGCCACTGACCCTGCTCGACCTGCCACCCCGGCTGGCCCGCCGCCCCGTTCATCGAAGGGAACCGCATCAATGACCACCATCGTGGAGACCCCGGTCTCGTCGTCGCTGGACATCCGTCCGCTGCAGCCCACCATCGGCGCGGAGATCGGCGGCGTGAACATCGCCGAGCCACTGACCCCCGCCGTGCGCGACGAGATCCGGGCCGCCCTGCTGCGGCACAAGGTCGTGTTCTTCCGCGACCAGGAGCTCACCCAGCAGACGCACGAGGCGTTCGCCCGCGAGTTCGGCCCGCTCTACACCCACCCCGGCGCGGCGAAGGCCGACGCCACCTCGAACGCCATTCACCGGATCTCCGCCGACGACCTGAAGAAGTACGAGAAGACCTTCCGCCCACAGCCCGGCGACGACAGCTGGGACGCCTACCACACCGACACCAGCTGGCGACTCGTCCCGACCTGGGGCGCGGTGCTACGGGCCGTGGTCCTGCCCGAGGTCGGCGGGGACACCGTGTGGGTCGATGCCGCGCTCGCCTACGAGAGTCTCTCCGACGAGATCAAGGAGCGGATCGAGGGACACCACGTCACGCACGACTACCGGTCCGCGCTGCAGGTCTCCGGACACGACTACCCGATCGTCGCGCACCCGGTTGTGCGCACCCACCGCGAGACCGGCGAGAAGATCGTGTGGGTGAACTTCACCCAGCGTCCCACGATCGTCGGCCTCGACCGCGCCGAGAGCCACGAACTGCTCGCGGCCGTGATCGACCAGTACCGCCGGCCGGAGAACCAGGTGCGGTTCTCCTGGCGGCCGGGCTCGGTGGCCTTCTGGGACAACCGGGCGACGGTCCACTACGCCGTGCGCAACTACGGGTCGACCCCGCGCCTGCTGGAGCGCATCCTCATCGCCGACGACCCCCAGTACGCCGACCTGTAGGCCCGCCTACGCCGGGCCTGCCTGCAGACGACCCTGGTGGGACGTCGGCGGGCAGCCCGGCGGGTGGGCGAGTCGTCCGCAGCCGCTGATGCCGGTTGCGCGCCTCGGGGCGCTGACGTCGCTGTCGATCATGGTGGACGTTCTCGTCCCGCCACGGCGCCAGGCCTGGTTGGCCGCCAGAGGCTTTCGTGGATCTCCGACTGCCCTGCTGTCCACGCAAAGTAGTTACTGGATTCGGCCACGGAAAGGTCGCACCGAGGTCATCCATCGCCGCATCCGGGCCGTCCTCACCACCGTGCCGGCGCGGGAGGAAACCGCTCCACCGCCCTGCGTGGACAGGGCGACCCTTGCGCGTCCATGCCCATCGCCACCTCACGAACCGCGCTCGTTCAGCCCGACTGCAACCGTGCCCAGCGACCACGCTTCACGCCCCGACCGCGACAGCCCCTTGATCCACGAAGGATCGCCCGGGGCTACGTCCGGCCGTTTTCATGGTCGATTGCTGCCACGGATGAGACCAATTTGGATGCGGATGGAAACCGGCCCGGTACGGTATGGCGCAGTGCATTCGGCGGTGGGCATCCCGGGCGAAGGGGGAGTCGTGGCTGACAGTGGCGTGCGGGCTGCGGAGGATACGAGCGTCGCCGGGCGGGCGGTGTCCGGGGCGGATCTGCGGACCGACATTCCGCATTCGGCGCGGGTCTACGACTACATCATCGGCGGCAAGGAGAACTTCCCGGCCGACCGTGCGGCTGCCGACGCAACCATCGCCGACTGGCCCAACCTGCCGACGTCCATGCGGACCAACCGGCGCTTCATGGCCCGCCAGGCCCGCGTGCTGGCCACCGAGTACGGGTTCCGTCAGTTCCTCGACATCGGCACCGGTCTGCCGACGCCGCCGAACCTGCACGAGGTCGTCCAGGAGGTCGCGCCGCAGGCGCGGGTCGTCTACGTGGACAACGATCCCATCGTGCTCGTCCATGCCCGAGCCCTGCTCTCCAGCTCGGCCGAGGGCCGCACCTCCTATCTGGACGCGGACTTCGCCAACCCGAAGTCGATCATCGAGGCGCCGCAGCTGCTCGAGACGCTGGACCTCGGCCAGCCGGTGGCGGTCAGCCTGATCGCGATCGTGCACTTCATCGTCGATGACGACGTGGTGCGCGACCTGATCGGGCAGATCATGCGCCCGCTGGTGTCCGGAAGTATTCTCGCGCTGTCGACCTGCACGGCGGACAGTGCGCCCGAGGAGGTCCACCGGGGCGTCGCCGCCTACAACGCCAGCGGCATTCCGCTGGTGGCCAGGGACAAGGCCCGCGTCGAGCGCCTGTTCGACGGTCTGGAGCTGATCGACCCGGGCGTCGTACTCGTCAACCGCTGGCACCCCGACGAGATCGCCGCCGCCACCGATGACGCGCACGTGCACATGTACGGGGGTATCGCTCGCAAGCCGTGACCGCACGCCGGCACGGTGGACGGAGGCGCCGGTGACGACGGACGACGGACTCAGCTCAGACGGTGGTCTCGCCACGGATGACGTGCAGGCCATCATCGGTGTGCAGAACGCCTATGCCGTGGCGATCGACCGGCGGGACTGGTCAGCCCTGCGCGGCTGCTTCGCACCGGACGCGCGGGTGGGCTTCGGTCGACCCGCCCGCCTGGGCACGCTCGAGGAGTTCCTGGCCTGGGCGCCGCCGTTTCATGACGCGCTCGGCCCGACCCTGCACCAGATGACCACCCACCATGCGCACCCGCGGCGCGACGGCGCGCGGGAGGGCGGCGCGGAGTCGGACGACGGTGTTCCGCCGAACCGTCCGCTGGCCGGAGCCGGAGCCGCGGGCCGTGGCAGGGATGCGGGCAGGCCGGCCGTCGCCGAGGCGTCCTGTTATCTGCACGCCCTGTTGGTGAGTGCCGACCTTGCCTCCTGCCAGGCGGTGTTCGGCCGGTACGACGACGAGGTCGTCCACCTGGCCGGTCGCTGGGTGATTCGGCGGCGGGAGTTTCACCCGATCTGGCGTAACGTCACCACCGCAACCGGTACCACCGGCGCCGCAGCCGCCGGGAACGCGACGAGCGAGCGGGAGACGCAGTGACGGACCGGGCGGTGCGACTGGGGGCGGTGCTTCCGCAGGCGGAGATCCGACCGGGCGACCCGGGCGCCATCGCCGACTTCGCCCGCGGGCTCGAGGACGTCGGCTACGCGGATCTGCTCGCGTTCGAGCACGTGCTCGGCGCTGACTCCACCAGCCGGCCGGAGTGGACCGGCCACTACGACCACACCACGCCCTTTCTCGAGCCGCTGGTGCTGTTCGCGCATCTCGGGGCGCTCACGTCACTGTCGTTCGTGACCGACATCCTCGTGCTGCCGCAGCGCCAGACCGCGTTGGTCGCCAAGCAGGCGGCGACCCTCGACGTGCTGCTCGGTGGCGGGCGGCTGCGCCTGGGCGTCGGGATCGGCTGGAACGAGGTGGAGTACGACGCGCTCGGCGTGGCGTTTCGGAGCCGGGCCCGCCGGCTCGACGAACAGATCCCGCTGCTGCGCGCCCTGTGGTCGCAGCCGGTGGTGGCGCATGCCGGCGAGTTCGACGAGATCGACCGGGCCGGCATCGAGCCGCGCCCGGCGGCGGGGACGATCCCGATCTGGATCGGTTGTGGCGACGCCCCTGCCGCGCTGGACCGGGTGGGACGCCTGGCCGACGGATGGATCCCGCATCCCGCGCTCGGTGACGGGCAGCGCCTGGCCACCGCCTGGGAGCAGGTGCGGGCGGCGGCGCAGCGGGCCGGGCGTGACCCGGACGCCCTCGGTCTGCAGGGGCACGTGGCGGTGCGCGGCGGCACGCCGGCCGAGACGACGGCGCGGCTCGCGCGCTGGCTCGAGGTGGGCGCCAGTCACATCACCGTCAACACTCTGGAAGCCGACCTGGCCTGGCCGCGTGCCCACGCCGAGGTCTACGCGGATGTCGCCGAGCGATGGAAGACCCTGCGCGCCCCGGCCTGACCAGGTAACTCCCCGGTTGTACTGAACGTTGTTTACCGGTCGACCGGGCGCGCGGTACTGAGATAGCCTCGCCCGAATGGGCGATCATGGAGTGGGGTCCGGATACAATCTCGCCGCTGTTCATGAGGCTGTCGCCGCAGCGGTGCCGGATCGTGAGTGCATCGTGTTCCGGGACCGTCGGCTGACCTACGCCGAGGTCGCTGACCGCACCCGCCGGTTCGCTCATGTGCTGCACGACCGGGGGCTGGGCGCCCGTCCCGGCGGCCGGGCGGGGCTCGGGCCGCACGAATCCCAGCATGATCATCTCGCTGTGTACGCCCACAACGGCAACGAGTACCTCGAGGCGATGCTCGGCGCCTTCAAGGCACGGGTCGCCCCGCTGAACATCAACTATCGGTACGTCACCGAGGAACTGCGGTACGTCCTGCGGGACAGTCGCAGTCGGGCGATCGTCTACCAGTCGGAGTTCGCGCCGCGGCTCGCCGAGGTGCTCGCCGACCTGCCCGACCTGCAGGTGCTCATCCAGATCGAGGACGACTCGGGCCAGGCGCTGCTGCCCGGTGCCAGCTGGTACTCCGACGCGCTCGCCGGGGCATCCGGGCAGCTGCCGCCCTGGTCGCACGAGTGGTCGCCCGACGATCTGTATCTGCTCTACACCGGTGGCACGACCGGACTGCCCAAGGGCGTGCTGTGGCGCCAGGGGGACATCCACGTCACCGCGATGGGCGGTCGTCGCCCCGACCGCACGCCGTTCGCATCGCTGGCGGAGATCGCGCGTGCGGCCGCGGAGACCGACCCGACGGTCGCGCTGCCGGCACCGCCGTTCATGCACGGCGCCGGGCACTGGACGGCGTTCATGACGATGAACAAGGGCGGCCTCGTCGTCATCCAGAACCGGGTCGACCGGCTCGACGGCCACGACATCGCCGCCCTGGTCGACCGGGAACACGTGCGGCTGCTGCAGATCGTCGGGGAGGCGTTCGCCCTGCCGATCATCGAGGCGATCGAGTCCGGCCGCTACGACGTCTCCTCGGTGCGCACGATCCTGTCCGGCGGGTCGGCGCTGTCGGCGGGGGCGAAGGAACGTCTGCTCGATCTGATGCCGGAAGCCACCATCATGGACTCGATCGGATCATCCGAGGGTGGCAGTCAGGGCCTGCAGATCACCACCCGTGGCAAGAAACTGCCGGCTGGTGTGTTCAGCCCGACCGAGGGCAGCGTGGTGCTCGACGAGAAGCGGCACAGCCTGCTCCCCCCCGGCCATGACGGCACGGGCTGGCTGGGCAAGACCGGCGCGCTGCCGCTGGGTTACCTCGGCGATCCGGACAAGACCGCCCGGACGTTCCCGACGGTGGCCGGCCAGCGCATGACCGTGCCGGGCGACCGGGCCCGCCTGCTCACGGACGGCACGATCCAGCTGCTCGGCCGCGACTCGGCGACGATCAACTCCGGCGGAGAGAAGATCTTCGCCGAAGAGGTCGAGCAGGCCCTCACCAGCCACCCCGGAGTGCGCGATGTCGTGGTGACGGGCCGACCGTCACCACGGTGGGGGCAGGAGGTCGTCGCGCTCGTGCGCCCGCACGACGGCGTGTCGGTGACCGACGACGACCTCGCTACGGCGGCGGCCGCGCACATCGCCCGCTACAAGCTGCCCAAGGCATACATCATCGTTGACGAGGTGAAGCGCTCGCCCGCCGGCAAACCCGACCTGCGCTGGGCCGCCGACCTCGCCGCGAAGGCCGGTCAGCCCGAGCAGGCCGGTCGGCCCGGCTAGGCCCGGCTAGGCCCGGTCACGCCGCAGCGGGTACCGGCCCGGGCAGGGACCCGATGAGCTCGGGCCTGGGGTGCAGCGGCAGACCGATCAGGTCGGCGTACTCGAGCAGCCGGGCACCGGCATTGCAGCCGACGGCGCCGACGACCGTACCCGCCCGCAGGTAGCAGGCGACGAACTCGAGGGCGCGTGGGGAGCCCTCGGCGAGCCGGCAGGTGTCGGCGAGTCCGGGGCGGCCCACACCCTGCAACCGCACTCCGAACTGCTCGGTCCAGAACCGGGGCAGCGGGGTGAAGGGGGGTGCCTGCCCCGGGCCGAGCAGCAGCGCGTCGGCTGCCGCCTGCCCATGCTCGGACGCGGTGATCCAGTGCTCGACCCGTCGGGGCGTTGCATCGATCATCAGGTTCGGCCACCGGGCGACGTCCCCGGCGGCGACCACCGACGGGACGACCCCGGTCGCGGTCCCCTCACGGACAACGCCATGACAGGAAGCGGTGGTGAGCACCCCGTCGCTGATGTCCAGCCCGGACCCCAGCAGCCAGCGCACCGCCGGCAGGGCACCGACGGCGATGACGGCCGCGTCGGCGTCGAGACGACTGCCGTCGTCGAGCCAGATCCGCACGCCGACACCCGCCGGGGTCCGGTCGGAGGCGGGGGAGTCGGCGGTGCCCCAGCGCACCGGGTTGCGGCCGAGGAGCAGGTTGACGTGGTTGCGGCGGTGGACCCGGGTCATCAGGGTGCCGACCTTCCCGCCGATCGCCGAGGCCATCAGCGCCTTCCCACGGCCGATCAGCGATACCTCGATACCTCGTTTACGCAGGCTGGAGGCTACTTCACAGCCGATGAACCCGGTTCCGACGATGGCGACATGCCGGACGCCGAGGGCGAGGCGGCGGGACAGACCCCGCGCATCGGCGAGGTCCCGCAGCGACCACACGTGTTCCGACCACAGCGGCGCCCCCGGCAGATGCCGGGCCTCCACGCCGGTGGCGATGACCAGCCCGTCGTAGGCGAGTTCCTCGCCCCGGGGCAGCAGCAGGCGCTGGCGGGCGAGGTCGAGCCCGAGGGCGCGGGTACCCAGCCGCCAGAGCGCGTCCAGCTCACGGTAGACGGGCAGCCGCAGGTCGGTCAGCCGGCCGGTCTGCGCGAGCAGCTGCTTGGACAGCGGGGTGCGGTTGTACGGCTTGTGCGGCTCGTCACCGACGAACACGATCGACCCGTCGAAGCCACGTTCCCGCAGGCGTTCGGCCGCTCGCAACCCCGCGATACCGGCGCCGACGATCACCACCTGCCGGCGCGGCGGCTGGTGCTGCCGCCGGGCGCGACCCACATCCACCAGCGCCCGGGTGAACTCCGTGCGGTAGGGCCTCATCGGGGCTCGGCCCGTAGCGCGATGGCCTGCATGGGACACAGCCGCGCCGCCTGGCGCACGCGGGTGAGCTCCGTGGTCGCAGGTGCGGTGTCGTAGTAGAGCCGGCCGTCGCGGGCCACCAGAAAACTGGCTGGGGCCTCCATCTGGCAGATCGCATACAGCCGGCACCGGTTGTTGTCGACGCTCACCTGCGGCCGGCCCGGACGGCGCAGGAGCCGGCCGCGGCGGCGCCGGGCGTTCGGCGTGAACGCGGGCGGTCTACCGGCGCGCGCCACACCGCCGTATCCGCCGAGATCCACCAGCGGTGCGACGTCGAGAGGCCCGGTGGTCCGCATCGGATTCGGCGACGTCGGAAACACGGCCGGAACGGCTGCCGGAATCGGCTGTTCGGCCGGATGGAATCCTTTCGGAAAGGTGACCGTCACACCGGTTTCATCGCCGATGGATACCATTCTCAAACTCCTCCGCGAGGTCGAACCAGGGGTCATAGCCCTCGCGGCGCACCGCAGGTGAGAGAACCCGCATGGCGCCCAGGGCCAGGGCGATGAAAAGGACGGCTGCCATCGCTGCCCAGATAACGCCGAACGACGTCTCCCGGGAGGCCACCGTGCTGTGTACGGCAATGAGGATGAATCCCGGATAGGCGAGCCAGTGGAACCGGTGCCATCGCCGGTAGCTGACGCGGTGCTGAAACCAGATCGACACCGCGACCGCAATCACCAGGTCCAGCCCCAGAATGCCCACGGCGACCGCCCACTTGGCGCCACCGAGCCAGGGAAGCCAGATCTTCGTCTCATCGTAGTAGGCATCATGGCGAAAGAAGTGCACCTGGGCGTGGACTACGGACGCCGCGAGCGCCAGGATCGCAAGCGTCATGTGCCCGCCGTACAGGGTGGGCCGGCGAACATGCCGGTCCAGGGCGCGGGTGGCCAGAAGCACGCCCCAGATGACCGTCGCTGTCATGAGGAAAAAGGCAGTGTAACCAACGATTCCGGCGATGTGGCCGAGGGTGGCGTCGGTGGTGACCCCCGGTCTTCGCGCCGGCGTGTACGTGGCGACACCGACGATGATCGGTGCCCCCAGCGCCGCGACAACCTGAGCCGAGGAACCATACGCCGACAGTTCCAACGCCGACGGATCCAACGCCGGTAATCCGCGCATGGAGAGCCGGCGCGACGATGAACTGCGCACTGGAGGTGGGTGCGTCGGAATACCGGGTGCCCGGCCGTGCGGTGCGACAAGGTTGTGTGATGCGACAACGTTGTGCGGTGCGACAACGTTGTGTGATGCGACAGTGTCGTGGGGTGTGACGGTGGTGTGCGCCGAGATGTGCGCCAACAGTACCTCTCCGGGATCCATCCCCCCCGGGCGGTATGTCGCAATATAGCAGAGTAAATCCGGTGCTGCCAGGACGAGTGGTCCTGGTCGGGTCGTCGGACCGACGGGCGGGTCAGGTTCGGCTGGCCACGCGGCGCCGATAGTCTGACGGACTTTCGCCGCAGTGCCGGGTGAAGGCGCGAGCGAAGGAACTGGGACTGTCGAAGCCGACCGCGGTCGATACCTCCAGTACTGACGGTCCGGTTTCGGCGAGCAGGGCCATCGCGCGCAGCAGTCGTGCGCGGGTCAGATAGTCCCGCCAGGATAAGCCGAGTTCGGCTCGGAACTGGCGACGCAGCGTGCGTTCGGAGACCCCGACGGCCCGGCTCACCTGTTCGACGGTGATGGCCGCGAGGTGGCGCCGGGTGTGCGCGGCCGCCGCGGCCAGCAGCGGGTCGGCCGGGGTGGGCAGGTCGAGCGGTGCCTCCTGGTCGAGCGCCTCGGTGACGAGGTGACCGAGCGTGCGGAAGAAGCCGTCGGCCACCGGGTCGGGCTGGGCGCCGCCGATCGGCCAGCGCTGCGCATAGATCACCATCTCCCGGATCAGCGGCGGGACGGCGATGATGCGGGTGCGGTCACCGGGCCGGGAGATGAGCGACGGGTCGAACAGCACGGCCACCGACCGCACCGAGGAGTTCATCGTCGCCGAGTGCTCGAGCCCGGCCGGAATCCACGCGGCCTGTTGTGGGGGTAGCAGGTAGTGCGCGGCGGCGGTCTCCACCTCGATGACGCCGCTGACCGCATACTCGATCTGGTGCAGGTCGTGCCGGTGCCAGCCGGTGACCAGGGGAGGGCCGTTGTAGGTGAAGGCCCCGCCGAGCCCCTTCCCGCCCTGGCGCAGGTCGATCACGCCGTCGCGGACGAAGCTGTGCAGGCCGTGATGGGTCGCTGCCAGTGGCCCGTCGGCCTGGCGGGCCCGAACGGACCTGGCCGTTATCGCATGGCTTCTGGCCGACGGCGCGGAGACGGTCACGGCTCGACAGCGTACAACCAGATGGGTAGGTATGCCTGGTCACATCGAAGGCTCGGTCGCACGGAATATCTGGTCAAACCCGGAGGGGACTGGTATGGACATCAACGACATGGTTCTGGTGAGCATCGACGACCATGTGGTCGAGCCACCGGACATGTTTCGCAACCACGTGCCCGCGAAGCTCGCCGACCAGGCACCGAAGGTGGTCCGCAACGAGCAGGGCGTCGACGAGTGGATCTACCAGGGTCGGGTGACCGGGGTCAGCGGCCTGAACGCGGTCGTGTCCTGGCCGGCGGAGGAGTGGGGCTTCGAGCCGGCCAAGTTCGACGAGATGCGCCCGGGGGTGTACGACATCCATGATCGCGTCCGCGACATGGACCGCAACGGCATCGTCGCGTCGATGTGCTTCCCGACGTTCACCGGTTTCAGTGCCGGCCACCTGAACCACTACAAGTCCGACGTCACCGTGCGCATGGTCGAGGCCTACAACAACTGGCACATCGACGAGTGGGCGGCCACCTACCCGGGCCGGTTCATCCCGCTGGCCCTGGTGCCGACGTGGGACAACCAGCTCATCATCAACGAGATCCGCCGGGTGGCGGCCAAGGGCGCCCGGGCGATCACGATGCCGGAGCTCCCGCACCTGGAGGGCCTGCCCAGTTACCACGACCTGGACTTCTGGGGGCCGGTCTTCCAGACGTTCAGCGACACCGGCGTGGTCATGTGCCTGCACATCGGCTCCGGTTTCGCCGCGCTGAAGATGGCGCCGGACGGCCCGATCGACAACCTGATCATCCTGGCGACGCAGGTCACCGTGCTGTGCGTCCAGGACCTGCTGTGGGGCCCGGCGTTCCGCCAGTACCCGGACCTCAAGGTCGCCTTCTCCGAGGGCGGGATCGGCTGGATCCCGTTCTACCTGGACCGCTGCGACCGGCACTACACCAACCAGCGCTGGCTGCGGCGGGACTTCGGCGACAGGCTGCCGAGTGAGGTCTTCCGCGACCACTCGCTGGCCTGCTATGTCACCGACCCGACCTCGCTGCGGCTGCGCAACGAGATCGGTATCGAGAACATCGCGTGGGAGTGCGACTACCCGCATTCCGACTCGATCTGGCCGAACGCACCGGAGTTCGTGCTGAACGAGCTGAACAACGCGGGCGCGACCGACCCGGAGATCGACAAGATCACCTGGCAGAACGCCTGCCGGTTCTTCAACTGGGACCCGTTCGCCGAGCTGCCGCGCGAGCGGGCGACCGTCGGCGGGCTGCGGGCGACGGCGACCGACGTCGACACCGCCATCCGCTCCCGCAAGGAATGGGCCCGTCTGTACGCGGAGCGTCACTCCACGGTGTAGTGCGACGGTGTAGCGCGACGGTCTCGGGGTGGCTGGGCGGCTCGGTGCCGGCCGGTCACCCCGTGGGCGAAACCACCGATCCCTGACCCGTCATATCCGACATTGCACACATAGAAGTCCCAGTTCTGGACTCTCCGCCCACACGCTTGATACACCCGTGCTCCGCAGGCACTGCGCCGAGCATCGGGAGGCGACAGGTGGACGGGTTGCGCACAACGGACGAAACATCTTCTCCGGGCCGACTGCGGGACGTGGGCGCCCGGTGACCACATCGCCCTGGGAGGAGCTCGGCGCACCGGCCGACCGGTGGGCCGCCGGCCCACCCGAACGCGATGTCCACTCCGACGCCCTGCGTCATATCCGGGTGTGCGACCTGTCCGGCCAGCTCGCCGGCGCCGGGGCCACCCGACTGCTCGCCGCCTTCGGTGCCCAGGTCATCCGGGTCGAGGATCCGACGAACCAGGGCGGCTGGGACATCCTGCGCGGTGCTCCGCCGTATCTCGACGAGCGGCGCGGCATCGAACTCGGCGCCGGCTTCAACAACCACAACCCCGAAAAACTCGGCGTCACCCTCAACCTGCGCACCGAACGCGGCCGGGAGCTGCTGGAACGGCTGATCGCGGTCTCCGACGTGGTGACCGAGAACTTCGCCGGTGGCGTGTTCGCCCGGATGGGCTTTCCGTACGCACGGCTACGCGAGCTCAACCCGTCGATCGTGTACGTCTCGAACAGCGGCTTCGGCGCCAGCGGCCCGTACCGCGACTTCCGCACCTGGGGGCCGATCGTCCAGGCGATGAGCGGCCTGACGTTCGCCTCGGGACTGCCCGGTCAGCCGCCCGCCGGCTGGGGCTACTCCTACATGGACCACATGGGTGCCTACGCGATGGCGATCGCCGTGCTCGCCGCGCTCTGGCACCGCGACCGCACCGGTGCGGGCCAGGCGGTGGACGTCTGCGCTGTCGAGGTTGGCATCAGCCTGACCGGTACCGACATCCTCGAACGGCACCTCGCCGGCCTCCCGCCGCGCGAGCCGGGCACGGTGCATGCCAACCGTGATCCCGCCATGGCACCGCACGGCATCTACCCGGCCCGTGGCGAGGACCGCTGGATCGCCCTGGCCTGCCGCGATGACGACGACTGGCGCCGCCTCGCCGCCGAGATCGGCGAACCCTGGGCGGTCGAGGCGACGCTCGCGCCGGTGGCGGCCCGCCTCGCCGGCCAGGACGCCCTCGACGACCACCTCGGCGCGTGGACCGTCGGGTTCGACGCCGAGCAGCTCGCCGCCCGGCTCGTCGCCGCCGGCGTCCCGGCGAGTCCGGTGCGCTCGGCCGCCGGGCGCATCGACGGTCCGCATCCCGCCACCCCCGACTGGGGCCTGTGGCCGACGGTCGACCATCCCCAGATCGGACCGGCCCGGGTCGAGGGCCTGCCGGTGCACCTGTCCGAAACGGACTGGTCGCTGCGCCGCGGCGCGCCGTGCCTGGGCGAGCACAACCAGTTCGTGTTCGGGGAACTGCTCGGGGTCGACGACGCCGAGCTCGCCGATCTCGCCGCGAGCGGTGTGCTGTGAGCGTCCCGTCCGGGCCGCTGTTCGGGTTGCGGGTGCTGGAACTGGCCGGCGAGTTCACCGCCTATCCCGGGAAACTGCTGGCGGACCTCGGCGCGAACGTCGTCGTCGTCGAACCGCCCGGTGGCGCGCCGGCCCGCGGGCGCGCCCCGTTCGTGGCTGCCACGCCGGACCCGGAGGGTGCCCTCGGCTGGCGCCACTACAACACCTCCAAACGTGGCATCGTCCTTGACCTGGTCGGCAGTGCTGAGGACCGGGGCCGGTTCGCGCGGCTGCTGGCCGACTGCGACGTTCTCCTGGAAGGACGGTCGGCGGCCGACCGCACCGTCGGCGCCCTCGATCTCGACCCGGCGCGGTTCACCGGGCAGTACCCGACCCTGGTGTGGACCACGGTGACGCCGTACGGTCGCACCGCCTCGGACCCGGATCAGCCGGTCACCGACCTCACCCTGCTCGCCGGCGCCGGACCGGTGTTGTCCTGCGGCTACGACGACCACGACCTGCCGCCGGTGCGTGGGCCCGGCGGGCAGGCGACGCACGTCGCCGGGTCGTTCGCCGTCGCGGCGACGCTCACCGCGCTGCTGCACCGCACGAGGTCCGGCCGGGGCCAGCACATCGATGTCAGCGTGGACGCGGCCCTGAACGTGTCCTGCGAACTGGGGACCATCCAGTACCTGGCCGACGGGCAGATCGTCTCCCGCCAGACCGGACGGCACGCGACGGTGTCGCCGACCAACGAGACGCAGGTCCGCGCCGCCGACGGGCAGTACGTGGTGCTCGGCTTCCCCCCGCGGGCCGCCGCACAGTACGCGGCGCTCGTCGAGTGGATCGACGCGGCGGGGCTGCGCGACGATTTCCCGGACGTGGTGCTGCTCGAACTCGGCGTCGAACGCGGCGGTGTCAGCATCGTCAGCCTGGCGACCGATCCGCTGGCCCAGCCGATCTGGGACGCCTCCCGCGCCGCGATGATGCTGCTGGCCAGCCGCCTGCCCGCCGCCGAGTTCTTTCTGGGCTGCCAGCGTCGGGCCCTCGTCGCCGGGATGGTGGTCTCGCCGGAGGCGGCGGTCCGCGACCCGCATCTGGTGGCCCGCGCGTTCGCCGTCGAGGTACCCGACCCGCACACCGGCCGCACCGAGCTGCATCCCGGTGCCCCCTACCGGTTCTCCCGCACCCCCTGGCGGATCTCCCGCCCCGCTCCCCACCTGGGCGAACACACTGCCGCCGTGCTGGCCACCGGCTGGACCGACGGCGAGCACGACGGAGGGACGCCGGGGACGCCGCCTGGGCCGGCGGCCGGCGACCAGCCCGCGACGATCGCGGCGGTGGCGCCCGTCCCCGGTAGCGCTCGTCCTCGGTAGTGCGCGTTTCCGGTAGTGCCGCCCGTGTCTGCCAGCGCACACCCGCGGCAACTCAGCCCGGGCAACGCACACCCGCGCTGCCCGGATCGCACCTGCACAGATGGGATCACCATGAGATACCCCGTCACTCCTGGTCTGCGTAGCCGGCGGCGAAGGACCGCTGCGCGCTCGCCCCGGCGATCGTTAGCCGCCGTCGCCGCGTTATCCGCCGGCCTGCTGGTGGTGGCCGCCTGCGGCTCCAGCGGATCCGGGTCGGCCGGCGTCGGCTCCGCCGGCGGCGCCGCAACGACGTCGACCAGCGGCGACGCGGCCGAGCTCGGCCCGGCCGACCAGGCCAAGGGCGCGCCGGTGCGGATCGGGATGGTCTCCGACGGCAAGGGTCCGGTCTCCGACCTGGCGTATGAGAGCCGAGTGGCCGACGCGGCCGTGTCCTGGCTCAACGCGCACCGCGGTGGAATCGCCGGCCGGCCGATCCGACTGGTCACGTGTGAGGCGCTGGCGGACCCGGCGAAGGGCACCGACTGCGGGAACCGGATGGTCGAGGAGAAGGTCGCCGCCGTCATCGTCGGCTCGTCGTCGGTGGGGGAGAGCATCTGGCAGCCGGTGCACGCGGCGAAGATCCCGGTGATGTTCGGCAACACCTCGGCGCCGGGACCGCTCGCCGACCGGGACACCACGTTCGCCCTGACCGATCCCACCTACGCCTCGATCAACCTCCCGATCGAACAGGCCAGGCAAAAGGGCCTGAAGAAGATCACCACGGTGGCGATCGACGTGCCCACGGTGACCGCCTACTTCACAAGCGCCGTCGGGCCCGCCTACCACAGGGCAGGCCTCGACTTCGACCTGGTGTCGATTCCGGCCGGCACCGCCGACATGACGCCGCAGCTGCAGAAGTTCACCAAGAGCGACCCGGGCCTGGTGACGCTGCTGGGCAGCGACTCGTTCTGCATCAGCGCGCTGAACGGCCTCAAGGCGGTCGGCTTCACCGGCACGGTGACCGCGAGCATCGTCTGCATCACGGACTCGACCCGTAAGGCCGTGCCCGGCTCCACCCTCAGGGGCCTGGCCGTCTCGGCCCCCTCACCCGTCGGCACCGACAACCCGTCGAGCCGGCTGATCAGGGCGGTCGTGGACACCTACGGCCACGACATCGATCTCAACCGCTCCGGCACGTTCACGATGTTCATCACCGTCGCCGCGCTGCAGGCGGCCACCGAGGGCCTCACCGGCGACGTCACCCCGGCCGCCATCACCGCCGCGATCAAGGCCATGCCGGCGAAGGACCTGCCGGGCGCGTCCGGCCTGAAGTTCCGCTGCAACGGCAAGGCGGTTCCCAGCCAGCCGGCGGCCTGCGTCCGTGGCACCCTGGTGACGGTCCTGGACGGCAAGGGCCAGCCCACCCCCTACAAGGCCGTCGGCGTCACCCCGATCGAGAGCTGACCACCCGCGCCGGCCTCGGATCATCCCGACCGGAGCCGGCGCGGCGCCTGCCCGTGGCCCGTCCAGCGCGACGCCAGCGTCCGGCGACGGGCGCCGGCGATGACCATCTGCGTCTCGCCGCTGGCGCGATCGAGGTGTGGACCTACGCGATCGCCTCGGCGGGGAGATCAGCGGGGGAGGTCGGCGTGGCGCTCGAGGAAGACCTTGGCGGCGGCGACCGTGCGGCTCGGCGTCGCGAACACGAGGTACCGGTCCACCCCGAGGTCGGCCACCTGCCGGACGGCATCGGCGCTGATCTCGGTGGGGTCGGCGTGCATGAACGTGAGCTCGAGGCGGCCGAGGCGGGCCGGACGGTCGACCTCGGCGGCGGCCTTCTCCAGTCCGCGCAGGCTCTCCTCCAGGCCGGTGACGGTGCCGGTGCCGAACCAGCCATGCCCGCGGGCGACCGCCCGCCGGTACGCCGCCGGGCTGTGCCCGCCGATGATGATCCTTGGCCCGCCGGGCGTCACCGGCCGCGGATGGGACAGGACATCGGCGAAGTCGACGTAGCGGCCGTGGAATTCGGGCGACTCGTCCGTCCACAGTGAGGTCATGGCGTCGAGGTACTCGTCGGTGCGCGCCCCACGCTGCTGCGGGGGCACGCCGACCGCCCGCATCTCGGCCTCCTGCCAGCCCGGGCCGACCCCGAGCAGCAACCGCCCGCCGCTGAGCGCGTCCAGGCTTGCGGCCTGCTTGGCCAGCACCAGCGGATTACGCTGCGGCAGAATCAGAATGCCCGTACCGAGTTCGATCCGTTCGGTCACCGCCGCCACATAGGACAGGTGGACGAGCGCGTCCACGATGGGATCGGCCGGGCCGTTCGGCCCACCCGGCGGCAGCGATGCCGGCATCACCACATGATCGCCCGTCCACCACGACTGATAGCCGAGCTGTTCGGCCCGGCGGGCCAGGTGCGCGGTGTCCTTCCCGGTTGCCGCCACCATGATGTTCACTCCGTGCACACCGAGTTCCATGGGCCTGCCTCCGCTTCGTGCTCCGTGAACCGCCTGTGCTCCGCGAACCGCCTGTGCTCCGCGGATCGTTCGTGCCGCGTGCGTAGCCGTCCGTGTTGTGCACGGTCAGCACCCCGGGGAGTGCCCAGGATTCCGGTTCCCTCGATCTGTGACGTGAGACACATTGTGTCCTGGGGTGGGTGGCGTGCTCCCGGCCGGCTCGCCAGCTGGCGGAGATCGGGTCTGCCGCGCGCCCAAGACCAGGCATTTGTTGAATCCCTGGGATGAGCTGGTCAGACTGGGATGAGGCACACGACACATTCCGCGCGTCTCGAGCCGCAGGGAGATCGCAGTGATTCGGTGGACCGTCTTCTACCCGAAGACCGAAGGCGCGACGTTCGACCACGACTACTACCGCGACAAGCACATTCCCGTCTTCGCCGCCGCCCTCGGCCGCTCCGACGTCGAGGTCACCCGCGGCATCGACGGCCCACACGAGGCCACCGCCACCGTCACCTTCGAGTCCCTCGACGAGCTGAAGGCCGCCCTAGGCAAGCTCGACTTCACGTTCCTCGTCAACGACCTGCCCAACTACAGCACCGTTCCCGGCCAGGTCCAGATCAGCGAGATCACCAGCTGACCGCACTCGCCGCCCCACCCGGTGCGGCACGGCAGGGTCGCGGAGATGATCGGCAAAGCGCCCCGCGCCCGCGACGCCTGCCGAGTTCCACCATCAGGCGTGCTGCTCGCTGCCACTTGGGCGTTCTGGTTGGCTGGCGGTCGTGTCCGATGACAGTCTTGCCGACTTCGACGCGACCCCGTTCTCCCACGATGGCAGCACCCGGACCGTGTACCGGGCCGGCGCCGGACCAGCTGTGATCATCATTACCGAGCTGCCGGGCATCACGCCGAAGGTCGCCGCCTTTGCCCGCCGGGTGGTCGGCGTCGGCTGCACGGCGGTGCTGCCCCACCTGTTCGGCGTCCCGGGCAAGGACCCGTACGCGGCGGGCCGTCTCAGCCTGGTCCGCTACACGGTGTCGTCGTTCGCCTCGGCCTGCATCAGCCGGGAGTTCACCCTGTTGGCGACGGATCGCACCTCCCCGGTCGTCTCGTGGCTGCGCGCCCTGGCCGCGGCCGAACATGCGCGCCTGGGCGGTCGCGGTGTCGGTGCCGTCGGGATGTGCTTCACCGGCGGTTTCGCCCTGGCCATGGCGACCCATCCGAGCCTTGTGGCGCCTGTGCTGGCCGAGCCGTCGTTGCCGTTCGCGGTCCGCCCGGCCACCCGGCGGACCATCGACTGCTCGGCGGCGGATCTCGACGTCGTCCGGCGCCGCTGCGCCGATGAGGGCCTTGAGGTGCTCGGCCTGCGTTTCCGGGGCGACCGGTTCGTCCCGTCCGAGCGCTTCCAGTTCCTGCGTGAGCGGCTCGGCGATGCCTTCGTCGCCGTCGAGCTCGACGGCGACACAGCCAACCCCGAGGCGGCGGGGCCGCCGCACTCGGTCCTCACCGAGCACCTCATCGACGAGCCGGGCCAGCCCACCCGGGCAGCGCTCGACCAGGTCCTCGACCTGCTCCGGACCCGCCTTCTGCCGACACGGGGCGGTGACGACCCGAACGGTGTGTGAGATCGCCGAACACCAGGGGTAGCCGTCGGTATCAAGGTCGGCCGTCAGGTGCGGGCCAGGACGGTGCCGACGAAGGCGAGCTGGGCGGGGGCGACCGAGCGCCAGTAGGTGGGGTTGTGGCTGCCGGCGCCGAGGCTGTGCTCGGCGGGCTGTAGCTGCGTGACGGCCTCGCGGGAGACGGCGGCGAACGGGTCGGAACTGCCGCAGTCGACACGGTAGGCGACGCCCGGCGCGGGCCCGGTGCCCAGGACGCGGTGGGCGGCGAAGTCGGCGGCCGAGTCGAAGGCGCCCGGGGCGCTCGCACCGTAGGTGTGCCACATCGCCGGGCTGCTGGCCGCCGCGGCGACGACCAGGTCGGGATGGCGCCGAGCGAGTAGCAGCGCGCCGTAGCCACCCATCGACCATCCCCACGCGGCCAGGCGTGTGGTGCGTATCCCGGCCGCGGCGAGCCGGGGCCGCACCTCCTCCAGGATCATGGTCTCCGGGTCGTCGCCGGAGGCCCGCCGGTGCCAGTAGGTGGTGCCGCCGTCCAGGGTGACCAGCGCAAAGGGCGGGACGCCCGCGCGGATCACGCCCGGGAGCAGCGCGTCGAGGCCGAGCAGTCCGACCGAGCCGCGGGCATCGTCCCCCCGTCCATGCAGCACGAGGCAGACCGGCAGGTCACGGGCCCCGCCGGCCGGTGCGACGACCACCATCGACACCTGCCGGCCCCGCGCCGCACTGCGAAACGACGTCGCCGTCACGACCGCCGGCCCGGACGCCGCCTGCGCCGCACGTCGCTGCTGGGGTGACGCGGATCCGGAGGCCGAGGCCGGCGCGGCCGCGCCGGCGGAGGCCGTGGGGCCCGGGCCAGCCGCGCTGGATATCCCCGGTGTGGTCGAGGTCGAGGCCGCGCAGCCGGTGCCGCCGACGTTCGCGAGGGCCGCACCGGCGGTAACCGCCGGCACGGTGATCAGCAGGGTTCGCCGGCTCGGTCGCATGCCGACGATGGTCCCAGCCGCCGAGCACATCCCCAGCCGGGGGATGAGCCCAGCCGGGGGATGAGCCCGGGCGTCGGTGGTGCCGGGCGTCGGTGGTGCTGGACGTCGGTGGTGCTGGACGTCGGTGGTGCCGGGCGTCGGGTGACCCGCCCGATCGGGCTGGTGGTGCGTCCACGGCGTACCTGGTCCGGACGGGGGGCAGCAGCGCCCACCCGGGTGGTTGGCCACTATGGGCCTGGCCACTGTCCGGTCCAGAGCCGGCTGCGTCAGGGACGGTGGTCGGGTGACCGATGATGACGACGACTGGGCGCCGCCCCCCGTGCACCACGGCGGCGGATACCCGGTGGTGGCCGCCGCGGATGCGTACGACGAGGCCGCGCGGGCCCTGGTGACCGGGATCTGGATCCCGGACATGGACGAGATAGACGCCGCCGTCACCATCCTGCACCGGATGGACGTGGGTCAGCGCAGCCCTGACATCCCGCTGCGACGAACCGTGCACCGGGCACTCAGCGAGACGTATCCGCTGCTGACCATCTGGCGGGGACGCCCGCTGTACCTGTACGCGGCGGTGAAGACGGTGCAGCTACTGGCCTCCGCACCGCCGCACGAGCAGCAGTACGCCGCCGAGGCGCGCCATGCCTGGGACCGTCTCGGCGCCCTCCTGCGGGCGGTCACATCCACCGTCGGCACTGGCACCTGACGGTCATACGCAGGTGGTCCGGACAGGCGATGGCACCACCCTGACCGGGGTGCTCTCTACGGACCACCACCCGACCGGCGGATCGCCACCTGCCGTTGACACGCGACCGTCCCGCCGTCCTGCCGGGCTCGCCCCGGCCCGACCGTCCACCCGTGCCTGCGCTCGCCAGCTCCGGCCGCCCACCCGCTTCGGTGGCCACCCGCTGGCAAAGCAACGCTGTGTGACGGTCGGGTCGGGGTGGCTCGAGCCGAGGAGTGCCATGTTGACGGGGTAACAGTGGCTGCTGGGGCGGCACGAAGTTCCTTGAGGTTTGTGCCGAACCTGGTGCCGCACTGCCTCCGGGCGTCGCGCCCGGCCGCGCTGCCACCTCGGCGGGCGGTCGGAGCCACCCGTGATCGCCTCGCGTCGAGACCGTGATCGCCTCGCCTCGCGTCGAGACCGTGATCGCCCCGCGTCGAGACCGTGATCGGGTCTTGCCGAGGGTTAGTGAAGATCTGGGGCCCTGGATCCTTCACCAAGCCTCGGCAGGATCGGTGATGGGGTCGAACTCCTCGGCGTTGTGGTCGTCTGAGATGGGCCGCTGCGCGGTCAGGCGGCGGTCCGCAGGCCGCGCCCCGGGCGGTTTTCGTGGATCGGGGAGTTTGGTGCGGTCCGGGCTCGAAGTGTGGTCGCTGGGCACGGTGTCAGTCGGGCTGAGCGACCACACTTCGAGGGGCACCGCCGGGCGGCCGACAGGCCCAGGAGTCGCCGGGCGGGCGACAGGCCCAGGAGTCAGGGTGGACGGAACCGCCTGGGGTGATCCGGAAGCGCCCTCCACATGAGGGGAGCGGGTCGTGTCCTCGCGGTTGTGGTCGCAGCGCGGCAGGCGGCGGCCGGCGGTCAGCAGGTGGTGATCAGCGGGGGGTGGGAGTGCTGCGGGCTTCGGGGCGGTCGGCGAGCAGGTAGGACGTGGCCGAGGCGATGGCGGTGACGGTCAGCACCGACGGCCAGGCGCCGAGCTTCTTGGCCAGCGGATGGGAGGCGCCGAAGGCGGTCAGGTAGGTGCCGACCAGGACACCCGTCAGGGCTGGTCCACGGGTACGCAGCCAGGATCGGCCGCAGACCGCGCCGGCCGCGGCGAGCACGACCCCGCCGAGGGGGCGACGTCCACTGAGCCGGGCGGTCGAGTAGCCGCCGACGAGTCCGGCCGCGACAACGGGGGCTGTGGGTACAGAAGCCATGCCTCGCACGCTACGCCCGCGCGATGGACGGATGCCCCAGCGTGACGCACGATCCACCCGCGGAGCGGGGGGCAGACGCACCCTTGGCGCTGGTGCGGGCGCAGCGCGGCGGCGACGCGAGCGGGGCCGGCAGGACGGATGAGCGGGGCGCGGACGGACGGTGCGGGGACGGACGGTGCGGCGCGGACCGTGCGGACGGTGCAGTGCGGGCGGTGCGGGCGGTGCGGGCGGTGCGGTGCGGACGGGCGGGGCGGTGGCGAGGAGCCGCCCGCCCGCCGCGATGGTGGTGCCGGTGCGCTGGGACCGTCCGTGCGGGGCGGTCAGGCGCCCGGCGTGTCAGCCAGCACCGTGTTGGCCAGCGCCGCGTCGACGGCTGCGTGCCGGTGGTGCAGGCCGGGCTCGTTACGGCCGAAGACCAGCTCGGACCGGGCACCGGAGGCCAGGGCGCGCTGGATGTCGGCGGCGAGCAGGTAGTCCTCGTCGCGGACGGAGCTGTGCGCGTAGTCGAAGATCTCGCCGGCGCCGATGCGCATCACCTCGTCGGAGATGTCCATCGGAGTGGCGTTCTGGTGATAGGTGACCGACTGGCCCGGCGTCTGTCCGGGGTAGACCCGGAACACCTCGCCGTTGGCGACCGTGCACGACAGCACGATGTTCGGGTACAGCGCGTAGATGACCACCAGGTGGTTCAGCGGCTCCCAGGTGTCCTCGGGCTGGTCGGCGATGTCGGTGATGTTCCGCAGGGGGAACACCAGCCGGTGGTGGGGCCCATAGGAGTCGAACAGGGCACAGTTGCTGCGGGCGAACGTGCCGAACGAGTCCCGGTGGACGGTCGCGAAGTGGTAGTTCTCCGCGAACGTGTCCAGCGCGAGCTTCCAGTTGACCGGCGCGTCGAGTACCTTCTCGCCGACCGGCGACCAGGTTCCGATGTTCCAGGAGGCAAGCTCCGGACCAAGGTCACCGAGATGCGTCGCGATGTCCAGCGGGCCGCCCTGCGGGGTGAGGCTCATCCACAGGAAGCCGGCGTACTCGGCGGCGGGCAGTTCGGTGAGCCCGGCACCGGGGGCCAGTGCGGTCGGGAAGCCCTCCTTGCCGGGGCCGCCGACGAAGCGGCCGTGGTTGTCGTAGGTCCACGCGTGGAACGGGCAGACGAACCGCTCCGCCGTACCGCAGCCCTGGGCGACCGGGGCACCGCGGTGCGCGCAGATGTTCTGGAAAGCCCGGACCTGTCCGTCCGCATCCCGGGTCATCAGGACAGGAACGTTCATGACGGTCTTCGTGCAGTAGCTGCCCGGCTCGGGAAGTTCGGATCGATAACCAACAAGCTGCGGAGCGCGCCGAACCAGTTCCCGCTCTCGTTCGGCACGTTCGCTGTCCGTGTACGCACTGGCTGGCTGGCGGCGTTCGGCGGCCGTCATGTCCGTTGTCCGGTCAGTGGAGATTTTGAGTGCCCGTCGAGTCAGATCGATGAGCTCGTAGCGGTCTATCGGAGGCCTCCTCGGGTATGCCGGACATGGCGGGGGGCGCGACAACGACGGCGACGCAAGATCGTAATGCCCGGGTTGAAACGAAATAGTATGTGGCCCGCATAAGTCACTCTCGCCCCGGGATAAGTCCTTGTTCTGACAGGCGGGGAAGCGTCGCGTTGCGTACCATGCGCCACCTCACCCCCATGCTGGTGGCACCTTTGTGTCGTGATCGGGGTGCGCAGGGTGACGGGTCGGTGTGGTTCGAGGGTGATTCCGGGCGTTTTGGCGACGACGCGCGTAACGGGTCTGGTGTCGGGCAGGGGTCCTGCTGTCAGAGCGGCGCCGCGAGGCGGACGTGAAGCCGACAGCGGTCGCGGGCGGCTCGCACCGAGGGTCCGCAGTGGTTCGGGTGAGGGTCCCCGGAGTGGGTACGGAGATATGCCGTGTTCATGTGACGAATCCGACGCATGCGCCGCCGTCTTCGAAGTGGAGGGAGAGCGGATCGATGAGCAATGATCTCGCCGGCACCCGGGTCGCCTTTCTGGTCGCGCCGGAAGGCGTCGAGCAGGCCGAACTCACCCAGCCCTGGGAGGCGGTGCGCAGGGCCGGTGGCGAGCCGGTACTCGTGTCCACCCAGCTCGGCCGGATCCAGGCCTACGACCACCTGGACCGGGCCGATCAGTTCGGTGTCGACATCACCGTCGAGGTGGCCGATCCCGCCGACTTCGACGCTCTGATCCTGCCCGGCGGGGTCGCCAACCCCGACCAGCTGCGGACCCAGCCCGACGCCGTCCGCTTCAGCCGGGCGTTCTTCGACGCGGGCCGTCCGGTTGCGGTGATCTGTCACGGTCCGTGGACGCTCGTCGAGGCCGATGCGGTCCGTGGTCGGCGGATCACCAGCTGGCCGAGTGTGCGCACCGACCTGCGCAACGCCGGTGCCGAATGGGTCGACGAGGAGGTCGTCGTCGACGAATCCGGGCCGAACACCCTGATCAGCAGTCGCCGCCCGGGCGACCTCGGTGCCTTCTGCGCCGCCATCGTCCGTCACGTCCGCCCGGCCCGGGATGTCACCGCCGCCGGCACGACCCGTCCGGCCGGTGCGGGGCTGGGCGACGATGAGCTGGCCCGCCAGGTCGCCGGGCAGACGAGCGGGGACCGGCAGGCAGCCGATGTGTTCGCCCGTGAGTCCGCCGGCACCACCTCCGACACCGAGGCCGCCCGGGCCGGCGCCGACGACCTGCGCTGATCCACTGCGCTGACGGCTGACGGCTGACGGCGGTGGTGGCAGGAGGCGGGGATGGCCGGAACGGGCGGTGATCGCGGATCCGGCCAGGAATGCCTGGTCGGCAATGTGGCCGAATGGTTTCGGGCCGCAGTCGTCCCGTTCCCACTTCGGTATGCTGATTAGCGGTCGGGATGTCGACAAGGCGCGGCTGCCCGGGTGCGGCTGGTAGTCCCCGGGGACGGCTGGTGGTTGAGCGCGGCAGGTTGAGTACGACGGTAATCGGATGTGGGGAACAGGCATGGACGACGGTGCTGGCCCGGTTTCTGATATTGCTGATGTGATGTTCGTCCTGCGCCGGCGTACAGCCGCCGCCCACACCCGGCTGGAAAGCGCGTTGCGGCTGACCGACCATGACCTTTCGGTCAGCCGTTATCGTGATGTTCTTATGCGGATGCACGGTTTCTACGATCTTCTCGAGCCACGGCTCGACGCGATGTTCGGCGGGTCCGGTTCACCGTTGCCGGACTGGCCTTCGCGGCGTAAGACGCCGATGCTGCGCCATGACCTCGCCGTGCTTGGGGTGGCCGAAGCCGCCCTCGCGGCATTGCCGCGGCCGAGGGTGCCCGCGGTCTCCGATGTTGCGGCGGCCATGGGTGTTCTGTACGTCCTCGAGGGGGCGACGCTGGGTGGGCGGTTCATCGTCGAGCATGTCGCGTCCACCGAGGTGCCGGCTGCGGCCACCGCGTTCTTCGGTTCCTACGGCGAGGAGGTCGGCCGGCGCTGGAGCCAGGTCCGCCACGCCCTGCGCGCCTGGTCGGGTGCGGACGACGCGCGCGTCGCGGCCTGCGCGGCTACGGCCGAGGCGCTTTTCGGCGCCCTTGAGGCGGAGTTTTCCCGATGAGCGCCGGCATCCCCGGCGCCCTCCGCGGGTCCGCTGGCAGTCCTGGCCCTGCTGAGATTCCCGGCCCCGCGCGCGAGGCCGATCCGTCCGGGGCGGTCGCCGGGCCGCTGGAAGGGCCCCTGACGTCACCGTTGGACGGGCCTGTCGACCTGACGAACTGCGACCGGGAACCGATCCACATCCCGGGCAGCGTGCAGCCGCACGGCGTGCTGCTCGCCGTGCGCACCGACGCTGATCTCACGGTCGCGCGGGTGTCGGCGAACGTGGCGGAGGCGCTCGGGCGTGAGCCTGGCCAGGTGCTCGGCCGTCCACTGCGCGAGGTCGCCGGGCGGGATGCGGCCAAGACCATCCTGGATGTGGTGCGCACCGCGTTCGACCTGCGCGAGGCGAGCCCGGTGGACCTCCTGCTCGGCGACGGAGACGACCGGCGTCACTACGATGCGCTGCTGCACCGGGTGGGCGAGCTGGTCGTCTGTGAACTGCAGGCGGCCCAGGGCGTGCGTCCGCTGACCTATGTCGGGACCTATGCCCGCACTCGTCAGTCGGTGTTGCGGCTCGACGGGTCCAGCTCGCTCGCGGAGCTCTACGACGTCGTGGTCGAGGAGGTCCGGCGGCTCACCGGCTTCGACCGGGTGATGGTCTACCGGTTCGACCCGGAGTGGAACGGCGAGGTCGTTGCCGAGGCCCGCCTCGAGCGACTCAACAGCTTTCTCGGCCTGCACTACCCGGCCACCGATATTCCCGTCCAGGCGCGGGCGTTGTACGAACGTTCCTGGCTGCGGCTGATTCCCGACGTCGACTATCGGCCGGTGCCGGTCGTGCCCGGCCTGGATCCGTCCACCGGGGCGGCGCTGGATCTCAGTGACGCATGGCTGCGCAGCGTCTCGCCGATCCACCTCGAATATCTGCGCAACATGGGCGTCACCGCGTCGATGTCCATCTCGCTGCTGCGTGACGGCCGGCTGTGGGGGCTCATTGCCTGTCACCATTACTCCGGTGCGCATGAGCCCGGCTACGAAGTGTGCGCGGCTGCGGAGTTTCTCGGTCATCTGTTCTCGCTGCGCCTGGTCGCCCGGGAGGAGGAACAGCATCTCGCCGCGTCGTTGGCCAGCCGTCGAGTGCTCGACCAGCTCGTCGCCGCCGCGCAGCGGGAGGGGGCGTCCCTCGCCGACCAGCTGGCCGCCGAGACCGTGAACCTCAGCCATCTGATCGACTGCTCCGGTGCCGTGGTCGCCGTCGACGGTGAGTACCGCACCGTCGGCGAGGTGCCGCCGCGTGCGGTCGCCCGCGCGGTCTTCGACACCCTCGGCGCCCAGAGCGAGATCCTCGCCTGCGACGCGGTGCCCGTCGAGCTGCCGCAGTTCGCCGGGTACCGCGACATCGCCTGCGGCATGCTCGCCTTCCGGCTGTCCCGCGACGAGGGCGTCGCCTGGTTCCGTCCGGAGACCGTGCGCACCGTCGACTGGGGCGGCGACCCGGAGAACTCCAAGATTATCGCCGCGGAGGGGGACGAGGTCCGGCTCAGCCCGCGTCGCTCGTTCGAGCGCTGGCGCCAGGTCGTGCGCGACCGGGCCCGTACCTGGACCTCGCCCGAGCTGGCCCTGGCCGACGAGCTGCGCCAGGCCCTCACCCGCGTCGCCTACGCCCGGGCCCGCCAGACCGCCGCGCTCGCCCGCCTCATGCAGGAGAGCCTGCTGCCGCAGCGCCTGGCGTCGATCCGCGGGTTCGAGCTCGAATCCTGGTACAAGCCGGCCGCGACCGACCGGGTCGGCGGCGACTGGTACGACGCCATCCCGATGGCCGACGGCCGGGTCGCCGTCGTCGTCGGCGACGTCGCCGGGCACGGCATCGCCGCCGCCGGCACCATGGCCCAGCTGCGTGGTGCCCTGCGCGCCTACGTCGTCGCCCTCGACCCCGCGCCGGCCCGCGCCTCCTCGGTGACCGGACTGTCGGCACCGAGGACGCCGGTGCCCGGGTCGCCGGCGCCCGCGCGGCTGGTTCTTGACCAGCTTGGCCGCCTGGTCGACGTCCTGCTCCCCGAGGCGATCGCGACCGTGATCGTCGCCGTCGTCGACCCGGCCACCGGCACCGTGGAGATCGCGTCCTCCGGTCACCCTCCGCCCCTGCGTCTCGCCGCGGCCGGTGCGGCTTCCGTCGTCGATCTGGACGTGGCGCCGCCGGTCGGCGCCGTCGACCTCCTGAGCCTGACGCCAGCCGGGACGGCGCCGGTAGAGACGGAGCCAGCCGGGACGGTGCCGGCGGGGACAGTGCCGACTGGGCCGCCAGTGGGCGTCGAGACGGTCGTGCAGCTCGGGCCGGGCGACACGCTGGTGCTGTTCAGCGATGGTGTGACCGAACGACGCGGCGAGGCGCCGGACGTCGGTATCGAACGGCTGCGCGCCGGGGCCGAGCGGGTCGCGCCGGACGCCGAGAACCTGCGGGCCCTCGGCGACGACCTGTTCGACACCTGCCGTGATCCCGACAGCGACGACGACGCCACCCTGCTCCTGCTGCGCAGACAGTCCGCCGCCACGACGTCCGGCTGACCCGTCCCGTCCATCCCACCGGCTCGGGCGACTGTGCGTTTTGCCCGGTCTCGGGGCGGCGGGCTGGGTATGGTGCTGGACGGCAGCGCTGATGAGGCGCCCACCCGGTGCCGGTGCGTGCCCGCAGATAGGGGCAGATGCCGGGCGGCAGGGAGGGTGTCGCGACGGAGGGAGCGTTCGATGGTCGACTTCAGGGGTGCGTTCGACAAGCTCGGCGATCTGGCCGAGAAGCACGACGACAAGATCGACAGTGCGGCCGAGAAGCTCGGCGACATGGTGGACAACAAAACCGACCACAAGCACACCGAGCACATCGACCGCGCCGTTCGCGAGATCCAGGACCGCACCTGATCGACGACCGCACCTGATCGACGACGATCGGTGTGGCGATCGCGGGCGGAGGTAGGGCCCGCGGGTGAGGGGGAGGCGGCAGTGGCCGTCCCGGTGCAGACCGACCCGGAGTGGCTGCGCGTCCGCCTCGCCGCCTGGCTCGGCGACCATCCACCCCGGCTCGGTGCGTCATCTCCGCCCGGCGCCGGGGATGGCCCGGACCCGAGCGGCGGATCGGCTGGCCCGAACCCGTCCACCGCGGCGGCGGCGCGCTGGGAGCTGGGAACGCCGCGGACGACGGGAGACCAGGGGCTTTCCGGTGAGCTGATCAGGGTCGAGGCGCACCGCATCGCGGTGGACGGCGCGCGGGTCACGTGGCCGCTGGTGGTGCGGTTCGCGCCGCGGCGCTACCGGCTCTATCCGTGGGACCGGTTCGCCGAGGAATGCCGGCTGGTCGAGATCCTGGATCGCCACAGTGACGTCCCGGTGCCACCGGTGTATGGCCATGAGCTTGACCCGGCGGTGCTGGGCGCACCGTTCCTCGTGATGGGCCTGGTCGACGGGCAGGTGCCACCGGACATCCCGCCCTACCACATGGGTGGCTTTCCGTCGGAGCTCCCGCCGGACGCCCAGGCCCGGGTGTGGGATGCGGGGCTCGTCGCGATGGCCCGGGTGCACCGGCTGGACCCGGGCGCGCTCGGCGTGGAGTTCGCCGCCCGCCTGCCGGGCGGATCCCAGCCGTCGGGGTCACCGCGGCTGCCGCAGCAGCGAGAACGCGAGCAGGAACCGGCGGTACCGGGCCAGGCGGCGCAGCCGGAGAGCATGCTGGGGCAGCTGGCCAGCTACGAGCACCACCTGGACTTCTTCGCTCCGGCGGACGACACGGCCGAGACGATCCAGGCGGCCGGCGCGTGGCTGCGGGCACATCCGCCGGCCGAACACCATCCGCCGACGTTGCTGTGGGGCGATGCGCGGCTCGGCAACCTGATCTTCCAGGGGGAGCGTGTCGCCGCGTTGCTCGACTGGGAGATGATGTCGATCGGGCAGCCCGAGTCCGACCTGGCCTGGTACCTGCACATGGACCGCTATCTGGGTGAGGGCGTGGGGGTGCCCCACCTGCCCGGGCTGCCGGGGCGGGTGGCGACCGTCCGCCGTTACGCCGAGCTGCTCGGTCGGCCGCTGGACGACCTCGGCCCCTACCTGCTGTTCGCCTCGGTGCGCCACACCCTGCTCGCCGCGCGGGTGACCCGTCTCATCCGCGAGCACGGTCTGCTGCCACCCGATCGGGTCCCGCCGATGGACCGATATTCCGCCGACCTGCTCACCCGTGTTCTCGCCGAAACCCGGGACCCGGACGAGCCCCGTCCCCCGCACCTGGCCAGGCATCCCTATCGAGCTCCTGACCAGCACTGAGAGCCCGCAGGCGATGGGACAACCCCGGGCAGCCTGGCGGCTCGCGGTTTCGTCACGCGACATCGTGCGCCCGAGGACGGTCGGCAGGTGGTTCTCTCGCCGGCCGAGGCCGAGCCGGTTCCGCGGAACCAGGTGGCCGGCGACGGCGCCGACGGGGTCAGTCCGGTAGAGCCGAGGGCAGACCGAAGCGGGTGAACAGGCCGGTATCGGTGAAGGCGCGGAAGTCCGGGCCGGCAACGCCGCGCCGGGTGACGTCAAGGAAGGTCGTGACCTCGGCGATCTGGTCGCCGTCCCCGGCGAAGGTGAGCACGTTGATCGCGTGCGGCCGCAAGGGCGTGCCCGGCGGTTCGGTGGCCGGCACCGAATAGGCGGCCAAGGCCGGTTGCCCGTTCGCCGACGTCGGCACGCTGCGCCAACGAAAGTAGTGGAACGGGTTGGCGACGAGGAACGCGGCGATCGCCTCGTGCCCGCGGAACCACGCCGGTTGCGGCGGCATCGACCAGGTGGCGTCCGCGCGCAGCAGGCCGATGACCGCGTCGACGTCGGCGCTGTCCATCGCGGTGCGAAACCGTTCGACGGCCGCGTCGATCCTGGCGTCGCCGACCTGGCGCCGGGTGGCCTGCTGGGACTGTGCCGGCACCTTCTCCGCGACGATCGCCCGGGCCCGTTGCAGCGCGCTGTTGAGCGCGCCGGTCGTCGTGTCGAGCAGGCTCGCGGCATCCCGCGCCGGATAACCGAGGACGTCGGTGAGGATGAGCGCCGCCCGCTGGTTGGCCGGCAGATGCTGCCAGGCCGCGACCAGCGCCAGCTCGACGCTTTCGCGCAGCTCGTAGGACTCCTGCGGATCCGGTGCGGCGGTGCCGAGGCCGCCGAGGCCGCCGCTGCCGCCGAGGCCGCCGCTGCCGCCGAGGCCCAGGACCGCGTCGGGGAACGGCTCGAGCCAGGCCGACTCGGCGATCGGCGGGCCCGCCGCGTCCGACGGCCCTGCCGCGCGGAATCCGGTGTCGATCGGCAGAGCCCGCCGCGACCGGCTGCGGATCGCGTTGAGGCAGGTCGTCGTCGCGATCCGATGCAGCCAGGTGCCGAACCGGGCCCGGCCGTCGAACCCGTCGAGGCCCTGCCAGGCCTTGACAAGGGTGTCCTGGAGCGCGTCCTCGGCGTCGAACAGCGAGCCGAGCATCCGGTAGCAGTGTGCCCGCAGCCGCGGCTGCAGCGGCGTGACGAGGCGCCGGAACGCCTCCGCGTCCCCCGCCCGCGCGGCGGCGACCAGCCGTTGCTCGTCCCCATCGCGTTCAGCCTCGGGCTCGGCCTCGGGCTCGGGTCCGGCGGGGTGGACGTTCGTCGGAGTGCTGCGCTGCGCTGCGTCCATCTGACCTGGCTCCCCGGCTCCCTGGCGGCACATGGAACGTGTGGCTGGGTCAGAACCTACGATGAGCCACTGTGGAGTCCGAAGCCGACCGGGTTACCCGCCTGCTGGCGGCACAGGAACAGGCGCTGGCGCTGTTCGGGGAGATCGGCGCTCGCGCGCTGATCGCCCCCGGACGCTCCGAGCGGCAGGTCGGCAACCAGATCCGCGATCTGGCCCACGAGATGTTCGGCGTCGAGCGGCACTGGCACAAGCGGGTGGTGCGGGCTGGTCCGAACACCCTGCGCCCCTACGCGGACAATCCGCCCGACCGCCTGATCGCCGCCGACGACGTCGTCTTCGTCGACCTCGGCCCCGTCTTCGAGGGCTGGGAGGCCGACTTCGGCCGCACCTTCGTCCTCGGCGAGGATCCCGCCAAGCACCGGCTGCTCGCCGACCTGCCCCGCATCTTCGACGCCGGACGCGCCCACTTCGACGCTCACCCCGACATCACCGGCGCCGACCTGTTCGCCGAGGCCGGACGGCTGGCGACCGCCGCCGGCTGGACGTTCGGCGGCCCGATCGCCGGCCATCTCGTCGGCGAGTTCCCGCACGCCCGCATCCCCGGCGACAAGATCGAATACTACGTCGCGCCGGGCAGCGACCAGCCGATGCGCCGCCTCGACCACGACGGCCGCCGCTGCCACTGGATCCTCGAGATCCACCTCGTCGACCCGGCCCGTGCCTTCGGCGGCTTCTTCGAGCAGCTCCTCGACCTCGGCCCCAGCGCGGCCACCACCGCCGGCACCCGCAGCACCGGCACCCGCAGCGCCGGCGCCTGAGACCGGCGCGATGCGGCCCGACCGCGACGTCATCGTTGCCTGGCAGGCCGCGACTGCGGAGCGCAACGCGATCGCCGCCGCGGCCTGCCTGGCACCCCAGGTAGTGGTTGTGCCGTCGAACATCGGCTGGTACCGCTTCGAGGGACGGGCATCGATGCGCCTGATGCTCACCGCCGCCTTCGGCTTCATCGACGATCTCCACTACACGAACATGATCAGCAACATCGGCGGATGGACCCTGCGCTACCAGGTCCACATCGCCGGCCGTCCGCTCACCGCGACCCAGCAACTCAGGACCGCCCCCGACGGTCTCATCCGCGAGATCGCGCTACCCGGGAGCTCACCGATGGAGTTCGTCTACGCCATGGAACGCGTCGGCGCCCGCCTCGTCGCCCCGCCCTTCCCCCGTCCTCGCCGCCGTCGCGGAAAAGGCATCCCCAGGAAAAGCTCGATCGGACGCGGCGTTGGCAGGTCAGCCTGAGCCGATGCTCGGATCCCGGCGCGGCACCCGGAGCTCAACCGGGATCGTGGGAGCGGCGCTCGCGGTAGTCGGCGACTGGACCCCCACGGCGACCCGGGTGACGTCCATCTCTCTGCGACCCCGGTTGCACGGCCACAGCCCGTGGCGATCCCGAGGATGGGTAGCCATGTGTAGCCCACTGGGAGCAATCCGCAGGATCTGCGGGTGGCTACAGCGGACGGCAGGCGTGGGTGAGCGTCCAGGCGGGCTCTGGGCGGGAGCCGGGATGGGAACCGACGGCGGAGGTCGAGTCGGAGTTCAGCGCCAGAGCCGGCGCCGGCACGGAGGCCGAGTCGGGGTTCGGCGCAGGTGCGAGCTCGGGCTCGAGGGCGTGGCGGTGCAGCAGGGTGGCGGTCAGCGGGGCGACGTCGATCCGCCAGAAGATCTCCGGCGGGCAGCGCAGCACGGTGAGCAGCACGGCCCGCACCACCGCGGGATGGCTCACCGCGATGACGTGCTCCGACTGCGCCGCGAGCCCGGCCAGCCAGGCACCGACCCGGGCGAGCAGGTCCTCGCGGGACTCCCCACCCGGCGGGGCCATCGCCGGCTCGGCGTGCCAACGCTGCAGCTCGGCGGTCGGAATCTCGCCGAGATTCCGACCGCGCCAGCTACCGACGTCAAGGTCGCGCAGGGCCGCGTCGATCTGCACTCCGGCCTCGCCGGCCCGCGCGGCGAGGCCGAGCAGGCGGGCGGTCTGCCGGGCTCGGGCCGAATCGTCGACCAGCACCCGCGCGCGCCCGGGCAGTGCGCCCGTCGCGAGAGTGCGGGCAGCGGTGGCGGTCCGGCGCAGACCGTCCGCGTCGAGCCCCTCGTCGTCGGGGAAGCGTGCGGCCCGCAGTGCCGGTGTCGGTGCGGCGCTGACTAGGGCGAGGCGAAGGGTGCGCCGCGTGGTCACCGCGCGAGGGAATCAACCCTGGCCGGCGCTGTCAACGTCGGACCTGGTCCGGGTGAGGCCAATCCTGATCCCGACGGTTGTCAGGGCGTGCCCGGCGCCAGGACGACACTGGTCCAGACCTCGCGCAGGGCCTCGGTTGCGGCCTCGAGCTGTCCGCGGGTGGGCGACGGGCCAAGCGACAGCAGGACGTGCACGTTCATCGTCGCGAGTGCCCAGGCGATGCCGCGCGCCCGCTCGTCGCCGAGCCCCCGCTGCTGGCGCAGCAGCTTCGTACCCACCGCCGTCAGCGGTTCCAGCAGAGCGGCCCGGGCCTGGTCGACCTCGGCGTCATCCGCCGCGGACCACCACACGGCCCGCAGCAACGTCGCATGCCGGACGTACATCCGAGCCGCGGCGCCGAGCGCGTCCGTTCCGGCCTCGACCGGGTCCGCCGCGTCGGACCAGCGCTCGATCATCGCGTCCAGCTCGGCGCGCAGCGGACCCACCAACGCCCGGATCAGCTCGCCGCGGTCGGCGAAGTGGACGTAGAAGGTCTTGCGCGTCATGGCGGTGCGACTCATCACCGCGGCGACGGTGAAGTCGGCCGGGCGGCCACCCTCAAGCACCTCGCGCGCCGCCGCGAGGATCTCCCGCCGAGCCGCGTCCGGCGTCCGACGCATGCGCCGGGCCGGCGGACCTACCCCTGCTACTGCCACCATGGCATTATATTCCTGATGCTAGTGCCACTGTGGCATTAGCGTGTGGAGCCGAGGTGCCCAGACGGACCCGGGAAAGGAACGGCAACGAATGATCGAGTACACGGGGGACGACACCCGGCCGTCCGTGGCGCCGGACGAGGCAGGTAGCGGCACCGGCGGCGTGGACCGAGACAGCAATGCCGGTCGGGGCGGTCGGGGCGGTCGGGTCGGCGTGGCGCTGCGTTCGCCCGCGGGATGGTTCTGCCTGTTGGTCGTCGTGGTGTTCGGTATCCGGGCGCTGGTCACCCTCGGCGGTGGTGCCAGTTGGGCCGCACCCGGGACCGGGTGGCGCTCGGTGTGGCAGTTGGCGATGGTGGCCCTCGCCGGTGGTGGCCTGGCGTTCCCGGCCCGGCGGGCGCTGTGCGTGATCGCGATCGGTGCGGTGTACGCCGTGGCCACGCTGCTCGAACTGGCCGTGAACGGGACGATCCTGATCGGCGTCATCCCGGTGGACATGCGGGATCGGGTGATCCATCCGCTGGTCGCGGTGCTTGCCGTGGCGAGTCTGATCGCCATGGTCCCCCGCCTGCGGGACGCGCGTCCACTCCCCTCCCGCCTGCGGTAGAGGTCCCCCGTCTGCCGTCTGCCGTCTGCCGTCTGCCGTCTGCCGTCTGCCGTCTGCCGTCTGCGGTCCCCGGCTGTGGATCCGCGGTACGTCAACGCTCTGCGTTCGCAGATCGACCCGGGGTGACAATGTCTACGGTTAGTGACTATTTGGCCTTTCGGGACATCGGGCCTGTCGACGATCGCGGTCCGACGAGCGGGGTCACGAGAGCCGATGGGTCCTTCTGCAGGGACGAAACGGACAAAAATCCGATCGGAACCCTGCGGAAGGACCCCCTTGATCGACACGCCTGACATGAATCCGGCATCGGACGGCCAGAAATCGTGACAGAGCGTGATGGGGGCGAAGGTGGTGGTCGAGATGTGACACAAGGGAGGTGCGTCGCACCGGGTGGGCTGGTGGGGTCGGTTGCCGCCCGCGGCAGGTAAGGTTAACGTCGTTAAGTAGCTCGTGATCGGCTGGCTCGGTGCCGGATGCCCGGCGCCCGGCGGTCCTCGTGTCCCACGTCCTGGGCGGACGACGTCCGCAGGCAGACGCGGCCGTCCTGGGTGGACGAGGCCGGGAAACGGACGTGGGTGGATGACGTCCGGCAGAGAACGTGGGTGGACGGGGCCCGGTGGGAGAGGGGTGTGCATGAGATTCGGCATGTCGCTGGGCGGAGGCGAGCGGACGCTGTCCGACTACCTCGACCAGATCGCCCGCTTCGAGGAAGCAGGTCTGGACACCGTGTGGTGCGGCCAGCTCTTCGGCACGGACGCGCTCACCGTCTACGCGCTCGCCGGCGCGAGCACGACCCGGATCTCGTTCGGGACGAGCATCCTGCCCACCTACTCCCGGCATCCGTTGCTGCTCGCCTCCCAGGCCCTGACCACACAGGCCGCGACCGACGGCCGCCTGATCGTCGGGGTCGGCTCGTCGCACCGGGCCCTCGTCGAGGATGTGCTCGGAGTCAGCTACCAGCGCCCTGCCGCCTACCTGCGGGAGTACCTCACCGTCCTGCCGCGGCTGCTGCGTGGCGAACGATTCGCCCACGCCGGCGAGCTGCTCCGGGTCGACACCACCGGGGTGTTCGGCCGGGCTCATGTCGCGGGTGCCGACGCGCCGCCGGTCTATGTCGGCACCATGTTCCCGCTGTCCCTGAAGGTTGCCGGGCAGCTTGCCGATGGCGTCATCACCTGGCTCGTCGGCCCGAACACCCTCGTGGACGAGGTGATCCCCATCGCGCGCACCGCCGCTGCCGAGGTGGGACGACCTCGACCGCGGATCGTCGCCGGCATCCCGATGGCCGTGTGCGCCGCCGCCGACGTCGAACAGCACACGGCGCGGGTGAACACGTTCCTGCGCAGGTTCGTCGCGCTGCCCGTCTACGAACGGGTGCTCGCCCGGGAGAACGCCACCGGGCCCGCCGACCTCGCCGCCATCGGCGACGAGGAGACGATGGCAGCCCGGCTGAAGCTGTTCGCCGACGCCGGTGTGGACGAGGTCTACGGTGTCTGCTTCGGCGACGACGAGACCCTGCTGCGCACCGCCGAGTTCCTCGGTGGTCTCTCCCGGGACTGAGCACCCCGGGCACCACGTGACCTGGCCCGGGAGTCGCGGCCGGAGCTCGGCTCCCGGTGGCCGTCCGCGGAACCACCACTGGAGCCGGGCGCGCGCTCACGGCGGCCCGCCTCGGCCGAGTCCCCACTGCTGGACATGTCCTCGGCCGTCTTCTCGGTCTCGTCCGGGTCGGCTGCCGGCTCGGTCTCGTCCGTGGCGTGGCCGGCGGTGGCAGGGCTGTCCGCCCGCCACCGGGGACGGCAGGGCAGCAGGGTGGGGCGGGGGACCAGGACCTCGGCGCGCATCGCGGCGACCAGGACCCGGGGCAGGTCGCGGGCGTCCGGCCAGCAGACGTAGCGGGGCTGCCAGTCGGGCGCGAACCGGGCGTTGAACCGGTACAGCGACTCGATCTGGAACCAGCGGGACGCCCCGAGCAGAACCCGCCGCCACAGCCGCAGCGCGGGGCTGGCACCGAGGCGTTCGCCGCGGGCCAGGGCGGTGCGGAAGGCAGTGAAGGTGAGAGACACCCGGGCGATGCCCAGGCGTCGCGCGTCGCGCAGCAGGGCGACGAGCATGAACTCGGTCAACCCGCCGGCCACGGTCCGCTCGCGGTGGATCATGTCGAGCGAGAGCCCGTCGCGGCCCCACGGCACGAGGGTCAGCAGCCCGCAGAGCTGGTCGTGATGGAAGGCCCGCACAACCACACAGTCGGGGTCGGCCAGCGCGACGACCCGGCCGAGGGCTGCGGGGTGGCCACCGGCACCGGCGCGGGTGCGTCGCCCGGTGGCCCGCTCGGCCAGTGCGGTGCGTTCGTCGTCGCTCAGCTCGCCGACCCGGTCGATCCGGGCGGTGTGGCCGGCGTGCTCGAAGCGTGTGACGGTCTGCCGCAGGTCGCGTGCGCACGGATCGTCGAGACGGAACTGGGCCGTGTGTACGACCGCCTGATCACCGAGTTCCAGCACCCGCAGGCCGGCGCGCTGCCAGACCCGTCCACCCTCCGGCCCGCAGCCGACGGCGGCCGGCACCCAGGCGTGGGCGGCGGCAAGCTCCAGGAACGGGCCGATCGCCCCGGGCCAGGCCTCGGGATCGCCCAGCGGGTCACCGCAGGCCAGCGCCACCCCGCCCACCACCCGGTAGGTGATCGCGGCCTTTCCAGAGGGCGACCAGAGCACGCTGTTGTCCTGGCGCAGGGCCGCATAGCCGAGTGGATCACGCCGGCCATGGCGGGCCAGCAGGGCCCGCAGGCGGGTGCCGTCGTCCTCGGTCAACACGTTGACCGGACGGGCCGGCCGTAACGCCAGGTAGCCGGTGACGCCGACGGTGACCGCGCCCAGCGCGAGCAGCACCGAGCCGACGAGGTCGCCGTCCCGCGGGCCGAAGTGCACCGGGCCGCTCACGCCGACCAGTCCGGCGAGCACATGTGCCAACTGGGCGCGTAGATCGCCACGGCCGTGCCGGAAGCGGATCAGGGACAGGCCGATGGTCAGGTCGGCCACGGCAAGCGCGGCCAGTGCGCCCAGGGCCCGCCGACGGGTGCGCGGGTCCCCGGCGGCGTGGAAACGTCGCCGGGTGGCGAGCAGGACCGCGAACGGGATGGCATCGAGGACCGCCGCGGCCACGACGAACCCGCGGGCGAGATCGAGCAGCATGGCCGCGCCGGACAGGATGACCGCCGCCCGCCACGCCCGTCGCTTGCGCCGGCGCAGGCCGTGGGCGAGCCCGATGAGCAGCAGTCCCGCACCGACACTGGTGCCGGTCGCCGCGTCGGTCACCAGCCCCGGGATCATCCGGCCGATCCAGGTCCATCGGGTCGGCCGGTGACTGATGGCGATGACGACATCCACCAGGCCGACGAGCGCCGTCAGCGCGGCGATCAGCGCCGGCGTCGGCAACCGCCGCCACCGCGCACCCGCCTTCGGCGCCTCGGCTGCCGGCGCCTCGGCCCTCGCCGGGTCGGCCGTCGTCGGGTCGGCCGTCGTCGGGTCGGCCGTCGTCGGCTGCCTGGAGTTCGGCTGCCTGCAGTTCGGCGGGTTGGGCTTCGGCGATCGAGCCGACGGCGATCGGGTAGGCGGCACCGTCGCGTCGTGGCGAGACGTCACGTGGGAACCACATCCATCCGCGGACCGGGAGCAGGGGTGGCGCGGTCGTGGCGATCGTGGCCCGGACGGTCTCGGTGACCCGGACGGCTTCGGCCCAGGCACTGTTCGGCCTCGGCTCGCTGCCGCCGCTGGCGAAACCCGCGGGGCCCCGGGACAGGATCGCGCCGTCGTCCCGGATCGGCGTACGTTACCCCGGCGCCTGCCTGGTGCGGGCAGGCGGTGTCTGTCGGCCCACATGCTCGTCACGCGCCGTTGCCGTGGCCGCGTCGGGTGATCCAGACGGTCGAGCCGGGCGACCCGCGGCTCTGCCCCTGGCATCCGGCGGCCGGTCCTGGCCAGGACCGGCCGGGACGCGGCGCTTCTCACAGTGCTACCCGTCGCGATCGCGCCGTCATGTCCACACTGCGGTGCCAGGCGGAGGTCTCAGCTGATCCAGGCTGGCACGACGCCCGCCATAGCCTCGCCGGAGGCCGTGGCCGTGGCCGTGGCGTGGCCGGACACGATGAGGTGGGCCGCCGTCACCGCGGATATCTGCCGTTCCAGGCCGGCGGCAAGGACGATGGCGTCTCCCGGGCCGAGCGTGAGCAGGTCGCCGCCCGCGGAGATCTCCACCTGGCCATCGAGTACGTGCCAGACCTGTTCGGAATCGAAGATGTGGCGCGGGCCGCGCTGCCCAGGCCTCATCTCGACCCGCCACATGCTGAGCCTGCTACTCGGTCCTTGGGTCGGTGACGCCACGGTCGTCATCACCGCGTTCGGGGTCTCGGTACGGCGCATTCCGCTGGCACGCACAACCACAGGCATTGATCGGACCTCCGATAGACAACTAGGTTGTCGATACCGTAAACCGGGTTGTCCAATGGGGCAAGGGGCGAGCAGGATCGGCACGTGACGAGCGAACGTCCGGGTTTTGAGTTGCCCGTTCTGCTGGTGGGCGCGTTCAGGTCCCTCGTGGACGGGCTGCACGTCGAGCTGTCCCGGCACGGACATGACCAGGCGCGACCGGTCCATGGCTTCGCGCTGCAGGCACTCGGGGTCGAGGGAGCCTCGATCAGCGAGCTCGGGCGCAGGCTCGGCGTGAGCAAGCAAGCCGCGGCGAAGACCGCCGCCAGCCTGGAGGAGCTCGGCTATGCGGTGCGCCGCGCGCATCCGGACGATCGACGATCCCGGGTCCTCGAGCGCACCGCACGCGGAGTCGAGATGCTCGCACTGAGCGCCGACATCTTCGAGAACCTGCGGCAGCACTGGGTCCAGCGACTCGGCGCCGAACGGGTCCGCGCTCTGGAAGCCGACCTGGAGGCCATCGTCCATGACGCCGGCGGAGGCGGCTCGCTCGTCGATGTTCCCGGCTGGCTGCGCTGAGTCCAGGGATGCCGCGGACCGCTCCGGGCGAAGGCTGGCCAGCGCCGCCGCCAGGACGCGATCCGCAGCGGACGGCCGTCCTGCACCTGGCCCTCGACGAGCTCATCGTCGACCTGGACCCCGCAGCAGGACGGCGACGGCGACGGCGGCCAGGGCCGTCGCGGCGGCGCCGCCGAGCAGGGCGATGCTCATGGCGTCGACGAAGGCGGACCGCGCCTGGCTGCGCACCGGTTCGCCGAGATGAACGGCCAGGCCGAAGGAGGCGCGGGCCCGCTCGGCGAGGTCGGTCGACACGGCGGCGGGCAGCGCCAGGCGCGAGCGGTAGGCCGAGCCGAGCAGGCTGCCGAGTACGGCGATGCCGAGCGCACCGCCGAGCTCGCGGGACAGGTCGTTGACGGCCGACCCGACGCCCTGCAGCGCCGGCGGCAGACTGTCGGTGATCGCGGTCGTCGCCGGCGTCATCGCGAAGCCCATGCCCAGGCCCAGCGGGTACAGCCCGCCGGCGACCAGCCAGTAGGAGCTGGCGGCGTCCACCTGGGCCAGCACGATCATCCCGGCCGTGAGCAGCAGCAGGCCACCCACGCAGCAGGCGCGGGCGCCGATCCGGGCGGCGAGCCTCGGGGCGAGCCGGGACGCGGGAATCAGGCCCGCGGTCATCGGCAGCACGCTCACCGCTGCCATGAGTGCACTGTCGCCGCGCACGAGCTGCAGGTACTGCATCAGGACGAAGATCAGCCCGAAGAACGCGAAGAACTGCAGCATGATCGACAGTGAGCCCGCCGCGAACGCCGGCCGGGTGAACAGCCGCGGGTCCAGCAGGGGCGCGGACGCGCGCAGCTCCCACAGCACGAAGGCGACCAGCAGCGCCAGACCCGCACCGAGCCCGCCGAGGGTGACGTCCGACAGCCAGCCGTGCTCCGGGGCCTCGATGATCGAGTAGACCAGTGCGCCGAGCCCGGCCACTGCCAGCCCCGCGCCCGCGACGTCGATCGGCGGATGCGCGGGGTCTGCGGTGTCCGGCACGAACCGCCAGGTCCCGAGCACGGCGAGGGCGGCGAGTACGACGCCGAGCACGAACACCGCCCGCCACGACCACACCTGCAACAGCAGCCCGGACGCGAGCACGCCGAGGATGGCGCTGGACCCGGCCACCGCCGCCCACACGCTGACCGCCGCCGCCCGTCGCTCCCGCGGGAACGTCCCGGTGATCGTCGACAGTGTCGCCGGCATCACCAGCGCTGCCCCGAGCCCGAGCACACAGCGCAGCCCGATCAGCGCCCCGGCACTGGACGTGAACGGCGCTGCCGCCGACCCGGCACCGAAGATCGCAAGTCCCGCGAGCAGCGCCCGGCGCCGGCCGAACCGGTCCCCGAGCGCCCCTGCCGGCAGCAGCAGGGATGCAAAGACCAGGCTGTACGCATCGATGATCCAGGACAGCCGGGTCTGCGAGGCGTGGGTGCCGGTGGCGATCGAGGGCAGCGCCACGTTCAGCGATGACATCGCCGACACGACGGTCGCGAGCCCCAGACACGTCACCGCCAGTACCGGCCCGTGCCGACTGGTCGGGATGTCCGGTGCCGCTGCCCGGGTGTCCGGCGACGCCGGGACTGTGGGGGTGGCCGGGACTGTGGGCGAGGCCGGGACTGTGGGGGTGGCCGCGGTGGGGACGGCCGGTGGGGTCGTCATGGTCGGGGTCCTTCCGACGCTACTGGGCGGTGGGTCTGGACCGACCGTGGACCCCACGGCTAGCGTTGTTCAACCATGATGAATTCTTCGCCAGCCCCGCCGCCGGAGCCCTCGGTGCCGTCGGCGACCCCGCGGGGCCGACGGCGGGGGCGTCCGGACGTCCGCAGCCAGATCCTCGAAGTCGCCCGGGAGAAGTTTCACCGGGAGGGCTACGAGGCGGTGACCATGCGCTCGATCGCGGCCGGGGCCGGCGTCGACGCGGCGCTGATCAGCTACTACTTCGGCTCGAAGAGCGGCCTGTTCGCCGCCGTCCTCGAACTCACCCTCAGCCCCGCAGACACCCTCGCCGGCCTGCTCCGCGGCGATCTCGAGACGTTGCCGCAGCGCCTGCTGCCGACCCTCATCGCCGCCTACGACAACCCGCGGACCGGCGTCCCGCTGATCGCGGCGATCCGCGCGGCGGTGGTCGATCCCGAACTCGCCGAACTGCTCCGTGGCGGCATCCATCGCCAGCTCGTCGACCGGCTGGCCGACCGTCTGGGCGGTGCCGACGCCCGGACGCGGGCCGGCACCTTCGTCGCCCAGATCGGCGGCCTGCTGTTCACCCGCTACCTGATCGCCGCCGAACCCCTGGCATCCATGCGCCCCGATGAAATAGTCCGCGCCCTCGGCCCGGCCCTGCGCACCACCCTGCTCGGCCCCGTCCGGCTACCGGCCGGGCACCGCCGGCCGGGCCCGTGAGCCGGATCGGAACCCCGGCAGGGCAGGCGAGATCCTCGGGCCGAGCGCGCCGGGGGAGCGAGGAAGTCGACTCAGCCGGTCGTGGCCGGTCCCGCCGCAAGGGCGGCGAGCTTCTCCTGGGTGATCGGGTGGGACGGGACCCGGGTACTGAAGTCGGGGCCGCGGCGCAGGGACAGCCCACCGTCCACGTTCACGACCTGGCCCGTGATGCGGCTGGCCCGAGAGGACAGCAGGAAGGTGACGAGCTGGGCGATGTCGTCGGGGTCGGACGCGCCGCCCAGGGGGGTGTTCGTGTCGTAGCTTTCGTAGACGTCGGTGCCGGGCTTGATGAAGCTGAGCAGCTCGGTCGAGGTCAGGCCCGGTCGGACCGCGTTGAACCGGATGCCGGCCACGCCGTACTCGTCGGCGGCGTTGCGGATGAGCTCCTCCAGCGCGGCCTTCGCCACGGGGTAGGCGCCGAAGTACGGATGGGTCACGTGACCGGCGATCGAGGAGATCCCGACGAAAGAGCCTGACCCGCCCCGGGCGAACAGCGGGACGGCGTGCTTGGCCAGCAGCAGGGTGCTGGTCACGTTGAGCCGGATGATCGCCTCGAACTGGTTCACGTCCTGCTCGTGCAGGGGGGCGAGGCCACCGCCGCCACCGGCGTTGGAGACGACCCCGTCCAGGTGGCCCTGCCAGGCGGCCGCGGCGGCGACGACCCGGGCCACGTCCGCCTCACTGGTCACGTCGGCGATGTGGTGGGCGACGGCCTCCCGTCCGACCTCGGCGTTGACCGCCTCGACGGTGGCCAGCAGGGTCTTCTCGGTACGGCCGCAGATGGTCACCCAGGCGCCCTCGTGGGCGAGCCGGCGGGTGATGGCGGCGCCGATTCCCGTGCCGCCGCCAGTGACCAGCACCGAGAGCTTTGCTACCTCGTCAGTCATTGCTGTCGCCTCGTCTTTCGGTCGCCTTGGGCAGCCATCGGCAGGTCCGCGATTCCCACGGTTCCCACTGTTGCCGTGGTTCCGGGGTGCCCGGGATCTCTGCGGAGCGTGGAGTTCCCGGGAGGGGGCTTACTGAGCAGCGGCAGGAGCGGCAGCGGCTGCGGCGAGCCTGGCGCGCACTGCCTCGACGCGTTCCGGCCGGGGTGTCACGGGGCCGGCGTCGACGTCGTCGTCCACACCGAGCAGCCCCAGGCCGCGGCGCAGGAAGATGGGCAGGTTGTTCGCGATCACGGCGAAGCGGAGATCGTCGGTGTGACCGGCGTCGAAGAGCATGGCCCCGATGAGAACGATCACGCAGGTCTTGTAGCACGCGAGCGCCTTGTACCAGCTGAGGTCGTCCACGGGGTACCCGGTGATCGACCTGTAGTAGGAGATCGCCTCGTCCAGGGTCAGCGCCCCGGGCTGACTGGTGACGTAGACCCGGGAGTTCCACAGGGTGCCCAGGTAGCCGAGGTCGGCAAGGGGATCGCCGATGGCCGAGATCTCCCAGTCGAAGACGGCACTCACCTCGCCGCTCTGGTAGGCGAAGTTGCCGGGCTTCGCGTCCCCGTGCAGCAGCGAGATCCGCTCGGAGGGAACGGGCAGCCGGGCCCGCAGCTCGCCGAGCAGCCGTTCCAGCCCGGGCAGGGTATCCCGCTGGACCCGGTGCATCTCGGCGGCCCAGTGCTCGAGGTCGTCGCGCAGATACGTCCGACCGTCGCCCAGCGCGTCGAGCCCGGTCGCGGCGATGTCCACCTGGTGGATCGTGGCGAGCTGCTCGATGAGACTTTTGGACATCCGGCGGACCAGCACCGGATCCTGTGCGATCCGGTCGGGGATGTTCCCCTCGTAGGCACTGCCGCCGAGCCGCTCCATCAGGTAGAACGGCCGGCCCAGCACCGTCCCGGACTCCTCGAACCACAGCACCCGCGGGCTGCGGACCTCGGTCTTCTCCAACCCGCGCAGAACGGCGACCTGCCGGGCCATGTCATACGGCTCGAGCAGGCCCGGGGAGGGTGGGCAGAGCCGACCGACCACCTCCTGGCGGTGGTGGGTGCCGTCGACGTCCCAGGCCACCGTCAGCATCAGCAGTTCGGCGGAGTAGCCCACGAGGGCGGCCGGTCCGGTGTGCTCGACGCGCACCCCGGACGCGGATGGCATCTGCTCCTGGAGCCAGGACAGCAGGGCCTGCGGAACGCCGGTGTCTGTCACTGGCCTACTCACCTCGTCGTTCGCTGTGCTCGTGGCGTGCTGTGGTCACAGCCGGTCAGCTCGGGGTGAAACGGATGCGGATGCGGTCGTAGGCGCGGGTGAACGTCGCCGGCAGGATCTTCGGCTCGTCCGGGTCGACGAGCTCCCAGTCCGGGATGCGACGCAGCAGCTCCTCGAACATCACCCGGATCTCCAGCCGGGCGAGGTTCGCGCCCAGGCACACGTGGGTGCCGAACCCGAAGGCCAGGTGACGCAGCGAGGTGCGGCCGACGTCGAGCGTGTCGGGGTCGGTGAACGCCCGCGGGTCGCGGTTCGCCGCCGGGTAGAGCAGCAGGATCTCGTCGCCGGCCTTGATCTGCTGGCCGTGCAGCTCGTGGTCCGCGGTGGCGGTCCGGCTCATGTTCAGCACCGGGGACACCCAGCGGATGAACTCCTCGGTCGCCTTGGACGACAGCAGTTCGGGCTTCTCGCGCAGCAGGTCGCGCTGGGCGGGGTTCAGCGCCAGCTCGCGGATCATCGAGCCGATGACGGTCCGGGTCGTCTCCGCCCCGCCGTCGAGCAGCAGCAGCGCCTCCTCGAGCACCCGCTTCGTCGTCCAGCCCTGCCGGTGGGCCCACAACGAGAGCAGGTCGTCGCGTGGCTCGACGCGCCGCGCGTTGATCAGCTCGGTGGTCGCCTCCGAGAAGTCCCGGATCAGCCCCGGGATTTCCGGGTGGGCGGTGTGCGGGGGACCGCTCGGAGAGGTCTGGCCGGCCAGCAGCATGATCTGCTCCGACCAGATGCGGACCTTCTCCCAGTCGGAACGCGGGTAGCCCAGCAGGTCACCGATCATGATGGCGGGCAGTCGCGAGGCGATCGCCTCGATCGCCTCGCACTCACCGAGTGGCGTGACGGCATCGAGGATCTCGGTGACGACGTTGCGGACCTGCTGCTCGTGGTTGCGCATCGCCCGCGGCGTGAACTGTGGGGCGACGATCACCCGTGCGGCGTGGTGATCCGGCTCGTCCAGGTTGATCATCGACTCGTCGAGGCGCTGGTCGATGTGCGGCCGGGAACCGTTGAACGACGAGTACAGAACGTCGTTCTTCTCCGCGGCCATCACATCGGCGAACCGGGAGAACACCCACACCCGCTGTACCGGATCCCAGAAGACCGGGGCCTCGTCACGCAGCCAGCGGTAGGACTCCCACGGATCCACGTAGAACGCGGGATCCAGCACGTTGATCCGCCGGTCGGCGGCAACCGTCGTCACTTGGAGTAGGACGCGCGGTAGTCGGTCTCCTCGGTGAGGCCGAGTTCCGGCCAGACACCGTACAGGATGCTTTCCATAATTCCGTACCCCACCGCATCTCCCTCGCGGACCCGCATGGGTGTGTCGCGCAGCTGCCCGAGCTCACGCGCCTTCTCGCCGAACCAGCAGTCTTCGATGTGCTCGCCCTCAAGGTGCAGCGGGCCCGCCCAGGAGCCATGAATATGGCCGTTCCACGAGCCGTAGCCGCCGGTCTTCAGGAAGAAGCCCGTTTCGCCCAGCGCCTCGAACTCGACGACCCGCTTGTCACCGGCCTCGGTGATCAGATGCAGCTCGCCGCCGCGCACGAACCTGGTCCGCGGGTCGTAGGTGACGTGTACCTCGGCATCGCGAATCTTGGTCTGGGTGCCGTCCGGGTTGTTGATGTGGGCGGAGGTGTAGCCCCACAGCCCCTGCGCAATGAAGATCGACATCTCGTAGTAGCTGCCGTCCGGACGGCGCACGAAGGAGACGGTCCACTTCATGCCGCTGCGGTCCGCACTGTGCGCGGTCGTGCCACCGGCGCCGGCCCCGCCTTTGATCAGGTCGGGCGGCGGTGCGCCGACGGACTGGCGGATGCCCCACGAATGGTCCCGGTACCCGAACCACGAGTCCTCGCTGACCTCCACGGTCTCACCGTCGACCGTCACCGTGCCCCGGACGTGGCCGCCCTGGTGGTAACGGACGACGTTGACGTCGATTCGCCCGGTGTTCTTGTTGCGGACCAGGTTGCGGTCCTCGAAGAACGGCGGGGTCACCCCGGTCAGGACCAGATCGAAGGAAATCGGCTGGATATCGTTCGGCGCCAGCTGGAACCGCACCTGCTTCAGCGGGTCGAGGACCTCGTACTCGATCGGCCCGACCCCGGTCCGATCCGGCGCGGAGCTCAGTTCCCGGCTGCCCCGGACCGTCCACTGCTCACGCCCCCGGGACACCCCGGCGAACCCGTCGATGATCCCCCGGTTGCGGTACTTGCCCAGCCCGAAGTCGACCTGCAGGGAACCGTCCTTGCTCGCCAGCGACCCCCAGATCTTCTCCGTCCAGGCGAGATCGGACTCGGCAACGGTGGCGAAGGTGTCCACGAGCTGGTGGTTGAGCGTCTCGTCCGCGCCGGTGAGCGCCCCGATGTCCCTCGGTGCCATCTGAACCTGTCCCCTCATCATCGCGAGGAGGCGCCGGCGGGCGACCCACCACCACCTCGGCACAGGGGACACCGCTGCCCGACCAGCCCCTGATCGGCCCTTGACCGCAGCGGATATCGGCCGCATCGGTGCCCCTGGCTTACAGCGGAACACTATTGCATGTTTGTCTCATCTCGCTCAAGACGAGCGTGCCACCTTGATCCACTCTGTTCCCGCTGTCCCTTCCCCGCTCCGGAGCTCCTGCGCAGGCTGCTCGCTCCGGCTTCCCGTCTCCCGTTTCTCCTTCCGCCCATCTCCGCCACCGCGCCCATCTCCGCCACCGCGCCCGGGTCGGCCTGATCCGCGCCCGTCTTCCCACCCCGACCCCCGACGTGACGTATCCGTCCGACTTTGCGCGGTTGTCGCACCGGTCGGCGAGCGGACCGGCGTGACCGCTCCCGGGCGGCCTGCACTGGCCCGTGACGCTTTGTGTCAGATCGGTGTCGACCTCGCCGGGTCGGTGCGGGTGGCCGGGCGGGTGCGGGTGGTCAGCGCTGGGTGTCGACGTGGACGTCGACAGGGTGCGGGCGCAGGGCGGACAGGATGGTGGGCTCGCCATCGACCACGCGCAGCAGCAGGTGCAGGAGCTGGGACTGCTCGTCGGGGGAGAGCCGCTGTAGGGAGGCGGGCGGGACGGACAGGAGCTCCTGGGCCCGGGCGAGCACGTGCTGGCCCTCGTCGGTGAGGGTGACCGTCTTTGCGCGCCGGTCGGTGGGGTGCGGCTCGCGGCGGGCGATGCCGCGGCGCTCGAGCAGGTCGACGACGCTGGTCAGGTAGCTCGGGTCGTGGCGGAAGGTCTCGACCAGCGCGCGCATCGGGCGCGCGCCGTTCGAGAGCACCAGCAGGAGTTTCAGGGCCGCCGGCGTGAGATCGAGTTCCTGGCAGACCAGGGTCATCCGGCTGGGCGCCTCACCGCTGAAGGTCAGTGCCAGCATCGCCCGCCACGCCTCGCGAGCCATCTGGGCACCGGCCGGGGCGGCCGAGCTGGCCGCGGTGGCAGCAGTGGCCTCGGTGGTGGCGTGCTGGCTCGTCACGGTGCGGACCCCCTCGTAGGCGACCCCGGGTACGCCTGGCTCAGGACCTGATCGTACGGTAAATCGCCTGCTCATACTATTGAGGCCACAATATATTTGACTCAATTCAAATGAATGCCGGATGCTGACGGTGGCGCCCAGGTGCCCCAGTCGTCCCAGCTGCCCTGCCTGTCCCAGCCGGCAGCCACCCCTCTCGCCAGGGAGATCTCCCGTGTCAGACCAGCCGAACACGGCCTCGCCACCGGCCAGCGAACCGCCGGCAGCCGAGCCGCGAGCCGCAGCACCGCAGGCCGCGCAACCGCAGGCCGCGCAACCGCAGGCCGCGCAACCGCAGACCGTCACACCGCGGTCCACTGCGCCGTCCGACCCTGGTGCCATCGATGACGCCAAACTCGACCCGGCGCTGATCCGCCTGGCCGCCACCGTCATGCTCGGTGCGATCATGGTCATTCTCGACACGACGATCGTGTCGGTGGCCATCCACGCGCTCGGCAACGAGTTCGACACCTCACTGTCCACCATCTCCTGGGTCACCACCGGCTACCTGCTGGCCCTGGCCGTCGTGATCCCGCTGGCCGGCTGGTCGGTGCAGCGCTTCGGCGCGGTGCGGATGTGGAACATCTCGCTGTCGCTGTTCGTGCTCGGCAGCGTGCTGTGCGGGGTGGCCTGGTCGGCGCAGGCGCTGATCGCGTTCCGGATCCTGCAGGGCATCGGCGGCGGCATGATCATGCCGATCTGTATGACGCTGCTCGCCCAGGCGGCCGGCCCGAAGCGGATGAACCGGGTGATGAGCATCGTCGGTGTGCCGACGCTGATCGCACCCGTGCTCGGGCCGGTCATCGGCGGCCTGATCGTCGATCACCTGAGCTGGCGCTGGATCTTCTACGTGAACGTGCCGATCGGTGCGGTCGCGTTGTTCCTGGCCTGGCGGGTGCTGCCCCGCGGCGACCGCGGTTCCGCGAGCCACCGGCTGGACGTGCCGGGCCTCGCGCTCATCTCACCGGGGCTGGCCGCGCTCGTCTACGGTCTGTCCGAGGCGGGTAACGGCGGCGGCTTCGGCGCGGCCAAGGTGCAGGTCAGCATCGCCGTGGGGCTGGTGCTGCTGGTCGGCTTCGTCGTGCACGCGCTGCGCCACGACAACGCCCTGCTCGACCTGCGGCTGTTCCGCAACCGCACGTTCACCGTCGCGAGCGTCGCCACGTTCGTCATCGGCGCCATGCTGTTCGGCGCGTTGTTCCTGCTCCCGCTGTACTGGCAGGTCGCCCGAGGGGAGAGCGCCAGCGACGCCGGCCTGCTGCTGGCCCCGCAGGGCCTGGGCGCCATGATCTCCATGGCGATCGCGGGGCGGGTCGCCGACCGGCGCGGCCCACGGGCGGTCGTCCCGGTCGGCATGGCCCTGTCGCTGCTCGGCACGCTGGCGTTCACCCAGGTGGACGGGCACACCAACATCGCCCTGTTGACCGGCGCGCTGTTCGCACGCGGCCTCGGGTTCGGTGCGGCGATGATGCCCGCGATGGCCGCCGCCTACGCCACCCTCGAACCGTCCGCGGTGCCGCGGGCGACCACCACGCTGAACATCCTGCAGCGGGTCGGTGGGTCGTTGGCCACCGCGCTCGTCGCCGTCGAGCTGCAGCACGCCATCACCCACCGGCTGCCGGGCGTCACCGGTGGGTCGGCGCTCGCCGAGTCGGCGGGGGTGAAACTGCCCGGGCCGATCGCGGACCAGGTCGGCGAGGCGTTCGGCGTCACCTTCTGGTGGATCGTCGCGCTGACCGCCGTCGGCTTCGTCGCCAGTCTCTTCCTCCCCGGCCGCCCCGCCTCCGCCGCCCTGCTCGGCGGCCCGGCTGCCCTCGACGCTTCGGACAGCGCCGACGCCTCGGGTGGTGCCGGCGGGGACGGTGCGGCCGAGCCGGTGACTCCACATGCCGCGCCGGTCGCGGTCGAGTAGGCCGTCGTGCTGGAGCAGCCGGAGACCGACCTCGGCCCGTCCGGACAGGTCGGTTGGCAGCCGGCGGGACCACCGCCGCCGCCACCGCTGGCCAGAGCGGCTGCGCCAGGCCGGCCCGGGTTCCCGGGTTCGCGCCGCTACCGGGGGTCGATCCGCCCGACGGATCGGTCGGTGGGGGAGACGCACGGGATGACGGCTGGGTGATCGGGTCGTGCACGCACTGCTCACCCTGCAGGGACAGCCCGGCCGGACAATCCGCCGGGATCGTGTGTCGAGGTCAGTCCGGATTGACGAACAGGTGTGGCGGTGTGGCAGCCGGGACGTTGATGACCGTGGTGAGGCCGCCCACCGAGCGGCATGACACACCATGACCAAAGCGGGCCCGCAGGTTGCGACAATCTCGGGCGTGTCGATCAATGTGGTTCTTCCGCGGGGTTCGACGTGAAACTCTGTCCGTTTCGTGCCGGCAGAAGGACCCATCCGCCCCGCCCCGCCCCGCCGCCCGCCCGCCGGCGACAACGGCCCGTGACAGCGGGGACGTCGGCCGTCGAGGCCAGCCCGGCAGGGCGACGTGACAGCCGAAGCCGGACCACGATGATCAGATGGTCGAGGATGTCGAGGGACAGGTCGACGGAGTCCCGGCGCATCCTGCCGTGCCCGCCGACGTGGTGACCGCTTCCGGCAGCGGCCTCGACCCACAGATCAACACCGCCTACGCTGACCTGCGGGCCGCTCGGGTCGCCCGCACCTGTGGGCTGCCCGCGGCGCAGGCCCGGTTCCGGGCGGACGTGCACACCACCGGCCGGGGCCTCGGCTTTCTCGGCGAACCGCCGCGGACGTGCTGAACCTCAACCGAGCGCTCGACGCGCTCACCCGGCACAGCAGGAGAAACGGCGGTAGAAACCGGGACGGAGGGGACGCGGGTGACGCGGATTCTGCTTGTCGAGGACGAGCCGCAGCTGCTGCGGGCCCTGCGGATCAACCTACGCAGCCGCGGCCACGAGGTCCGCGCCGCCGTCGGGGGAGCCCAGGCGCTCGCCGAGGCCGCCGGCCACCCGCCCGACCTGGTCGTGCTCGACCTCGGCCTGCCCGACCTGGACGGCATCGACGTTATTCGCGGCCTGCGCGGCTGGACCCGCGTCCCCATCATCGTCCTGTCCGGGCGCACCTCCGGCCCCGACAAGATCGCGGCTCTGGACGCCGGCGCCGACGACTACGTGACGAAACCGTTCTCCATCGAGGAACTGCTAGCCCGCATCCGCGCCGTCACCCGCCGCGCCACCCCCACCGAGACCACCCCTGTCATCACCCTCGGCCACCACCGCGTCGACTTCACCACCAAAACCGTCACCGTTCTCCCAGCCGAGGGGCGAGGGGGAGCGGAGCCCTCCGCCTCGCTGCGGCTGACCCCGACGGAATGGCGGCTGCTGGAGGCCCTGGTCCGTGAGCCCGGCAAGCTGATCTCCACACGGGCACTGCTCGACCAGGTCTGGGGCCCCGGCCATGGTGACGACACCTCCAGCCTGCGCCTTTACGTCAACCGCCTACGCCGGAAACTCGAACCCGACCCATCCCGCCCCCGCCACCTCACCACCGAACCCGGCATGGGCTACCGCTACCAGCCATAAGAAGAGATCATCTATACATCCGCGGTGGTTCCGTCCGCGCTGATGGAACGGGCAGGATTCGCGGCGACGGTTCGAGAAAACGGATGGTTGAAGCCGAGAACGCGCTGGCAATCGGTGCTGTGCTGCGCTGTGCTGTGCTGTGCTGCTCGAACGGGGATGGCCTGGTCGAGGCGTCCCGCCATCTGGTGGGCGCCGGCGAGGGGGAGAGGTCCTCATCCCGACGACGATGCAGGTCGGCCTGGGTGCGATTCCCCCATGCTTCGCGATCCGGCGGCCACAGAGCCCGCCGGATGACATCGCTGGCCTTTTCGTCTGGTTGGCGGTGGGTTTCAACGAGCCACCGATTTTCCTCGGCTGGCTGGAACCAAATAATCATTAAACGAGATTGTGGTAAATGTTGAGTGTTGGGAACGTGTCTGCTGTGGCCCGGGTGTCGGCCGCCCGGGCCACAGTCAATGGGCGTGGGCTGGTCAGCCGGCCGGTGGGGTGAAGACGCCGAAGGTGTTGCCGGTGGGGTCGGTGAGTTCGGCGAAGACGAGACCGTCCGGGGTGGTGGTCGGGGGGACGTGGACCTTCCCGCCCTGCTGCTCGGCTTCGGCGCACACCGCCGGGACATTCCGGACGAGAACGTTGAAGATCGCCCCCTTCGGGTGCCCGCCGTCGGGCGTGGTCAGCCCACCGCTGGGCTTGTCGGCCCCGGCGTACGTGATCATTTCGTAGCCGCCGATGGCGTCGTCGGGGGCGAACCGCCAACCGAACAGGTCGCCGTAGAAGGACTTCGCGACGTCCGGAGTATCGGTGCTGATCTGGAACCAGGCCACCGTGTTGAAGGGCGGTGCTGCGTCGGACATGGGGTCTCCTGCCGGTCGAGGAACGCGATGACCCCACGTTCGCAGCGGCTGGCGACAACCCTGTGTCGGTGTTTCCGAGGCACTTTTTCGGCGCGTTCGACAGCGGCCCGACCGGCCGCGACCTGGCTGGCGGCGTTCCGAGCCGCAGGGGTCTGACCGGTGGCGGCCTGCCTGGTGGACGTCAGGCCAGCAGCGGCGTGGACTGCGGGATCCCGTAGCGGCGGGACACCTCGTCGGCGGGGATCCGCTCGGGGGCGGGTACCCCGGTCTCCCGGACGGCCGCGATGCGGTCCAGCCGGAAGACGCGCAGGTCCGCCCGCAGCCGGCACCAGGCGATGAGATACCAGCGCTGCTCGAGCACCGTGAACGTCACGGGCTCGACCTCACGCGTCGTCGCCTCCCCGGTCTTGTCCAGATAGGACAGCTCGAGCACCTGACGCCCGCGCAGCGCGCGTTCGATCACCACCGGTATCGCCGTGGCCGCGGGAGGCTGACCGGTATCACCCGCGCTGGCCGGCCCGAGGAACCGCACCCTTGCGGCGAGCTGCTGGGTGGGTGCCGCGTCGCTCGGAGCCATCACGGCGAAGATCTTGCGGATCGCCTCCTGGCCGGCCCGGCCGAACGGCCCGAGGTCGGCCTGGCGCAGGGCGACGGCGATCGCCACCGCCTCCGACGGCGTCAGGTTCAGCGGCGGGAGAGTCATCGCCGGGTCGATCGTGTAACCACCCAGTCGGCCCACATCGGCGAAGATGGGCACGCCCGCCTGCTGCAGTGCGCCGATGTCACGCTCGATCGTGCGGACACTGACCTCGTAGTGCGCGGCGAGCTCCCGGGCGGAGCGCCGGCGGGGAGCACTGGCCCGCAGCTCCTCCACCAGCGCGTACAGCCGTTCGGTCCGGTTCACGCCCGCATCGTAGGTTTCGCCACTGACATTCTCCGCCGGGCCGGAGCCTCCCGGAGGTCCCGGGAACGCCAGCAACCCAGGACAGTGAGAAGTGCTGTCAGAGCGGGATCCCGGGGAGAACCGCCATGATCCGGCCGGTGCCTGCACCGGCACCGGAGTAGGCGCAGGGACGGCCGCGGGCACGGGCACGGGCCGCCGGGTGGCTTCTTGTGGATCACGCAGGTCGTCGCGGGTCATGCCCCGATGCCTGGTCGATGGGCCCGGTGACAGTCGGGATCAGCGACCGCACATCGAGGGGTGACTCCGGACGTGGCCCAGATGAGAAGACGCGGGCCCATCAGCGCAGGGATTGCCTGCTGCTCCTTCGGTGCGCGGCGGCGGCGATGATGGGTGTGGCGCGGGCCATGCTGCTGTCATGTCGGCAGCGGTCCGGCCTGGCCTGGCCTGGCCGACACCGTTCGGTCCGAATGGTCGAAGGTCGTCGCCCGGCGGGGCACCTACACGACGCTCGGGATCGGATTCGTGCTGGCGGTCGTGGCCACCACCGGTGCGGCGGTCGCCGTCGGCGCCAGCTGGGACCACTGGAGTGCCACCGATCGGGCTGGCTTCGACCCGATCGTCTACAGTTTTCTGGGCCTGATTCTCAGTGGCATCTTCGCGGTTGTGCTGGGCATCCGGGTGGTGTCCTCGGAATACAACACCGGAATGATCCGGTGGACGCTGACGGCCACCCCGAACCGTTCCCGCGTGTTCGCTGCCAAGATGGCTGTGGTGGCACTTGTCACCGGGGCGGCGGGTCTTGTCACCAGCGTCATCCTGTTCGGAATCGGCCAGCTGGTCTTCGGCGCCTACGACGTGCCCTCGGTCAGCCTCACCGAGAGCACCGTGCTGCGCGCCGTGCTGGTTCAGGCGGTGGTGACGCCGGTGTATCCGCTGATCGGCGCGGCCCTGGCCGGCGTTGCCCGGTCCGCGGTGGCCCCACTGACCGCGGTCCTGGTTCTGATCTTCGCGCCGAGTGTTCTGGCCGCGTTCGTACCGGAGTCCTGGCGTCGGGTGCTGCGGTTCACTCCGGGGGCGGCCAGCGACGCCCTGTCGTTCACCTCGTCACCCGATCCGTCGACCGAGGTGGGCATCCTTGCCGCGATTCTGGTGATCGCGGCCTGGTTGGCGGCGTTCCTCGCCGTCGGCGGTCTGCGGTTCGCCCGCCGTGACGCCTGACCGAACGGCACCTCGGCCACTGCTTCGGTCACCGCCCCGGCCGCGGTACCGGTTGCTGCCCGGACCCCGAACTCTGGCGCATCGTGGTCGGTATGAAGAACACCGCCGAGCCGGTCGTTGTCCGCCAGGTGCTGGACTCCTTGCGGCGTCGAGCACCGGCCGGTCGCCGCGGGGGAGACCGAGATCCTGCTGATCGAGCCGACCGGCACGACGAGGTACCCGACCATGTTGTGGTCACGACCGGCACCCACCTCGACGGCCCGAACCTCGGCCCGAACACCTGACACCTGATACCTGCGCCCGGCCACCGGGCGCGGTTGCCCTGGCTGGCATGGATGCACCGCTCCGGTCCGCGAAGCGAACGAGCCGGAGCGGTGCACCCGTGAACACCAGCCCTACGAGGTCGGCGTCAGATCCGATTCCTCCCGCCGGCGGTTGTGTCGCCCTGGGTCAGGTCGGCGTTGGCTCGCTCTAGCGTGTGGGGAACAGCCGAGCCGCGGTGAGAACACCCTGGTCGTTGCTGCCGGCGGTCTTGCGGCTGAACACCGCCCAGCCCACGCCGTTGCGGGAGAAGGCGAGGTAGGCGTTCGCCTCGTCACCGTACTGCCCGTTGCTGAGGGTGATGCTGCCGTTGCTGCTGGCGGCGGGGGTGTCGAGGTCGGCGGTGGTGAAGCGAGGCTGGGCCGAGTCGGCGTTCAGGGATTCGGTGATGATCGCATGAGCGGGACCGGCGTAGAGCCCTGGGAAACCGGCCGGGCTCGTCGGCCGCGTCGGCACGGTGGTCTGCAGCCCGGCGATCACGACGTGGCCCGCGGCATCGGCCACGATGTCGCCGTGGATCAGGGAGAACGTCGTGCCCGGGGCCATGACGTTGACCGGCGTCGACCAGGTGCGCGCACGGTCACGGGAGTAGGACAGGTACAGCTGGGTGTCGGTGTCGTCAACCCAGACCGCGTAGACCGTCCCGGCCCTGTCGACGGCCACCCGCTGCTGGCCGTACAGCTCACCGCAGGCCAGGCTGCCCGGGATCGGCTGCTGGCGCCAGGTCACGCCGTAGTCCTCGGAGACAGCGATCATCTCGCGGCACTTGTTCTCGGGAACATAGGGATAGGTGGTGTTCTGCAGGCGGCTGGGATCGAAGCCGGTGAACTCGGGATAGTCGAAGTAGATGGTGCCGTCCGGCGCCGTGGCCCCGACGCCGGCCTCAGTGGTGGCTGAGGCGATCCTGTCCATTCGCTGCCAGGTCACGCCGGCGTTCAGCGAACGGTAGACGAACCGCTGTCCGCCCACCAGGTGCAGCCCCACGCCCATGAAGTAGATCGCGCTCGGGTACGCGTTGCCCTTGGGCGCGGGCCCGGTGACGAGTTTGCCCCAGTCGTAGGTGTCACAGCCCACGGTCCTGCCGGACCAGGTCAACCCGAGGTTGTCACTCCAGGAGATCACCGACCCGGACTTCCCGCCGCAGGACCTGGCAGCCAGGCTGGTCAGGTAGTAGACCCGGTCCGTGCGCGGATCGATGTGCACGTAGCCGTGCACGCCCGAGGTGTGGTCGTCGCCGTTGGCAATCTTTGGCACGTTCACCGCCGACCAGTGCCGGCCGCCGTCGATCGACCGCAGCACGCCGCCCGTCGCACGGGCGATGAAAAGCACACCCGTACGCGACACCTGAATCGAGGGCGACATGTTCTTGTACCCGGTCGGATACAGGCAGCCCTGGGACGGCGAGGCCCGCACATCCGTCCGGTTCGGGCCGTGGCTCTGGGCCGGGGTGCACTGGACTCCGGCCGGCGGGCTGGAACTCGGTGCCGCCGGACCTGCGGTACCGCTGGCACCGGAAGGGCCTGCCGGTGTCGCGCCGCTGGCCGCCGCAGCGGAAACCCCCAGCACCAGCGACGTTAAAAGCAGCGCCAGCGCGGATAGCCACGCACTTCTGCGCATGAAAACTCCCTGCTGTTCGTCGAACGGTCTCGTCTCCGATCGCGCCAGCGTTCAGAACCACTGTTCCTGGATTGACTCGGAGGATTCCCGACGATAATTCCTGGGGTGCGGGTAGGCTACCTGGATCCCCACCTTTGGGCGCAGGTGACTGCGCTGTCGCCCGTACACGTTCGGTCGAGTTGCCAATCCAGTGCACACGCTGCGCTGTGAACGGCCCCGGCGAGAAACGTTGATATGTTGGTGTCGACCGAAAGCAGTGGGCGGGTGATTCGCCTCGGCCGGGGTGCGGACTTCGAGCTCCCGGTCGCCTCTTCAACGACCGTGGCGGCCAAAGGGTTCGGGGGTGTGATCGGCAGTCGAGGATGGTCCGCTCCGGCCGGGCACCGGAAGTCGGACCTCGGTAAGAAAGAATCGTTCGATCTTCCGAATCACATGCGCAAACTGATGAAGATCGACGGGCTTTGTCACGAAAGCACAGGCGTGCAGATCGTAGCAGGTGTCGATGTCGGCCCTCGACGCGGATCCGGTCAGCACGACAACCGGAATGGAGCGCAGCTCGACGTCCGCCTTGAGCTCGGCGAGCAGCGCCCGGCCGTCCTGCCTGGGCAGCTGGAGATCCAGCAGAATCAGGTTCGGTCGCGACACCCGGGCGGCGCTGGTCTGGCCGCGCAGGTAGGCCAGCGCGGAGACGCCGTCGGCAACCACCCGTAGGCGGGCCGCCACGCCCTGGTCCGCCAGCACGATCTCGACCATCAGGGCGTCGCCCGGATCGTCCTCCACCAGAAGAATCTCGGCAGGCGCCGAATTCGGCACTGCACCTCCCGTTGCCCCGCGGCCACCACCGTTCCCGGACACGGTCTTACCATTTCGCGCGCGCTCACTGCCTGCCGTGGTCCAGGAACGGAGCGAGTGGATGCCGGGGTCGTACCGCACAGCAGGCTGCGCCAGCGGCAGGACAGCTCATCGGGTTGCCGACGCCGATCCTCGTCCGCGCGCAAGCACCGCTGGTGCATCGGCCCGGACGGCCGGAACCGGCAGCGTAGCCGGACCAGGCAGTCCACGCGGACCAGGCAGTCCACGCGGACCAGGCAGTCCACGCGGAACCGGCGGTGCAACGGGGCGGGGAAGTGGGTGAACAGCCACCATGCCAGGTCGAGAGGCGGGCTCGGTGGCTGGGCGGACCCGGCGGGTGAACACGGTCAGGGCCGCCAGCAGCAGGCCCAGGGTGGCCAGGACGCGCAGCGAGGTGGCGAGCTGCATGATCGGTGGGGTGGCGGTGTCGAACGCTGCCTGCAGCAGGGCGATGCGCACGGCGCACGCCGTCACCGACCGCCCCTGCCCGGCCGTGCGGAACACGCCGTCGAGAACCAGCACCCAGACGCCGGTGATCAGCATCGCCCCGACCAGACCGAGGTTGATCACGGCATCGCCGAAGGCGGTGATCGTCGAGGAGGTGGGCAGGTCCGCTGGTAGGTCGAACACGGCATGACTGATGCGTCGTCCCTGGTCCGCGGTCGGCTTGTCCGCATACAGGAACCGGGGGACGAGGACGCTCACCTGGTCGCCCAGTCGCACCGCGGCGCGGGCCCCGGGATCGTCGCGCAGTTCCAGCCCCCGCAGCAGGTACGGACGGTAGTCGAGTCGGCGGACGACCACCGTCACGAGCGACCCGGACGCCGGATCGGACGCACGGGACCGGTACCCCGACTCGTCCGCAAGACCCGAGCGCACAACGTTGCCGACGACGAACAGTCCACCGATCACCCACGCGGCGAGGGCCGCGCGACCCACCCGGGACAACCACACCGCCCACGGGTCGGGACGCCGTCCGGAGCCGGTGCGGGCGAGGACGCCGCGGCCGGCACCAACGCCGGCGCCGGCGAGCAGGGTGGCCAGGCACAGCTGCGGCGCCGCTCCGCGGAACCCGGTCAGCACCAGCAACGCCGCCTGTACGGCGAACATCACCCAGGCCGTGGTGCGCAGCCCGATCGAGGACGGCCGTCCCGGGCCGGAGGTTCGGTGGTCGTGGACCGACAACAGGGCGGCGCCGGCGAGCATCGGGCCCACGGCGGCCAGCAGCCCGGGGTAGCCCGCGCCCGACGTCCCACCGGCGTACTGTGCCGAGACCCCGACGGCCCCCGCTGCCAGCAGGAACGCCCGCCCGGCGGCGGCCAACGCCGACAGTGCCAGCACCCCCCAGGTCAGCTGGATCGCCGCGGCACCGGCCACAGCGACGCCGCCTGTGGC
>NZ_JAMQQG010000334.1 GCF_023716925.1 Frankia sp. R82 | reverse complement strand
CCACCCGCGCGGTGCTGGCGCACCGGGCGGTCGTGCTGGGCGCCGACCCCGACCAGCATCTCGGCGGGCTGCGGGCGATCGCCGCGGGTGAGGCGGCCGGGCACGTCGTCACCGGTGTCGCCGCCGCGGCGCCGGGACGAGTGGCGTTCCTGTTCACCGGCCAGGGCAGCCAGCGGCCCGGCGCCGGACGCGAGCTGTACCGCGGCTTCGGGGCGTTCGCCGCCGCCCTCGACGAGGTCGCCGAGCACCTGGACGCAGCGCTCGGCCGGTCGGTGCGGGAGCTGCTGTTCGCCGAGCCGGGTTCGGCCGCCGCCGCCGACCTCGACGCGACCGCCTACACCCAGCCGGCGCTGTTCGCCCTCGAGGTGGCGCTGTTCCGGCTGGCGGAGTCGTTCGGCCTGCGCGCCGACCGGTTCATCGGGCACTCGGTGGGTGAGCTGACTGCCGCCCACCTGGCCGGTGTGCTGTCGCTGCCCGACGCGGCCGCCCTGGTGGCCGCCCGTGGACGGCTGATGCAGGCGGTCCCCGCGATCGGCGCGATGGCGGCGCTGGACGGCACCGAGGCCGAGATCCTCGCCCTGCTCGCCGATGCCCGGACCGACGCTGCCGGCGACGGCGAGGCGGCTGGCGACGGCCGGCCAGCGGTGGATCTCGCCGCGGTCAACGGCCCGCACTCGGTGGTGATCTCCGGCGACGCCGACGCCGTCGACGAGCTGTCCCGCCGCTGGCGGCAGGACGGACACCGGGCCCGGCGGCTGCGGGTCAGCCACGCCTTCCACAGCGCGCACCTGGACCCGGTCCTCGACGAGTACCGGGCGGTGCTGGGCACGCTCACGCTGCACCCACCGACGATCCCGATCGTCTCGAACGTCACCGGCCGGATCGCGACCGACGCCGACCTGACCGATCCCGACTACTGGGTGCGGCACCTGCGGGGCACCGTCCGCTTCGGTGACGGCGTGCGCACCCTCGCCGACCAAGGCGTGCGCACCTTCGTCGAGCTCGGCCCGGACGCGGTGCTCGCCGCCCTGGCCGAGCAGACCCTGGCCGAGCAGACCCCAACCGGTTCGGCCGGCGATGCCGCCGCCGGGCCCGCTGCGACGGTGGTCGCGCTGCTGCGCGCGAACCGCCCGGAGACCCGGTCGGTCACCGCCGCGCTGGCCCGCCTGCACGTCGAGGGCGCCGTGGCGGCGGTGGACTGGACGGCGGCCTTCGGGGGCCATCCGGTCACGCCGACCGCGCTGCCCACCTACCCGTTCCAGCGCGAGCGCCACTGGCTGGTCGCGCCCCGCCCGTCCACCGGCGGTGCTGCCCGGGCGAGCGGCGGCCGGCCCGCCGACCATCCGCTGCTGACCGAGACCGTGGAGCTGGCCGACGGCGGGCTGGTGCTCACCGGACGCCTGGCCACGTCCGCGCTGCCGTGGCTGGTCGACCATGCGGTGGGGGACGTGGTCCTGCTCCCGGGTACCGCATTCGTCGACCTGGCCCTGGCCGCCGGCCGGCAGGTCGACGCCGGCCGGGTCGAAGAGCTCGCACTCGTCGCCCCGCTGGTGCTGGCCGGCGAAGCCGCCGTCGAGCTGCAGGTGCTGGTCGGGCCGGCGCAACCGGCCGAGGACGGTGCGCGCCGCACGGTGACCCTCTACTCGCGGCCGGCCGACGCCGACCAGGCGGCGACATCCCCGCCGTGGCAGCGGCATGCCACGGGCTCCCTGCGCACCGCGGCCACCGACCTCCCCGCGGCCGCCGAAGTTCCCACTGACGCGGACGTTCCCACTGCCGCGGACGACACCGGCGTGGACGGCGTATGGCCGCCGTCGGGCGCGGTGCCCGTCGATCTGACCGGGTTGTACCCACAACTGGCCGCGGACGGCTACCAGTACGGGCCGGCCTTCCGCGGACTGCGGGCGGCCTGGCGGGTCGGCGAGCAGATCCTCGCCGAGGTGGAACTGCCCGCGGCCGCGGGTGACGAGGCCGGCCGGTTCGTCGTCCATCCGGCGCTGTTCGACGCGGCGCTGCACGCGGTCGTCGGGCTGCTGCCCGCCGCCGAGCCGACCGAGGGCCGGATCCGGCTGCCGTTCGCCTGGCGCGAGGTGCACGCAGCCGCCGCCGGTGCCACCGGGCTGCGGGTCCTGATCTCCCCGACCGGGGCGGACACGGTCACCCTCGACCTGGCCGACCTGGCCGGCACGCCGCTCGCCACGGTCGGCGCCCTGACCCTGCGCCCGGTGGCCGCCCAGACACTGCTCGAAGCGGGCCGCCGGGCCGCCGGGACGACCGATCCGGCCGCGGACAGCCTGTTCCGACTCGACTGGCCGCTCCTCGACACCGACACCGAGGCCGGCACCGACCCTGTGGCCGGCACCGCGGCCGATCCCGGCACCGACGGCGTCCCGGGCGCGGACGCGACCGTGCACGCCGAGCTCGACGCCACGGATGTCGCCGATCTGGACGCCCTACGGGTGGCGGTGGACGCCGGCGCCCCGGCACCCCGGATCGTCGTCCACCGGCTGTCCGGCACCACGCTGCCCGGCACCACGCTGCCCGGCGACGCACTGCCTGGCGACGCGGCCGCCGGAGGCACGTCGGCGCTGCCGGCGGTGGTGGGGGCCGCGCATGCAACGGTCGCGACCGCGCTGCAGGTGCTGCGCGACTGGCTGACCGACCAGCGGTTCGCCGCGTCCCGGCTGGTCATCATGACCGAGCAGGCGATCGCGACCGGGCCCGGGGAGGACGTCCGGGACCTGGCCGCGGCGGGGGTGTGGGGGCTGGCCCGCAGCGCCCGCGCCGAGCATCCCGGCCGGGTGGCACTACTCGACGTCGATGGCCGGGCGGCCTCGGCGCCGGCCGTCGCACGCGCACTCGCCCTGCTGGGCGCGCCCGAGGCGGAGCACAGCGAGCTCGTGGTCCGCGACGGGGAGATCTGTCGGCCGCTGCTCGCCCCGGTGCGCGACTCGTCCGTCCTGGTGCCGCCGGACGGGGTGGACGCCTGGCGCCTCGACGTCACCACCGCCGGTTCGCTGGACGACCTGGCGCTGCTGCCCGAGCCGGCTGCGCACCGGCCGCTGGAACCGCTCGAGGTCCGGGTGGCGCTGCGCGCGGCCGGTCTGAACTTCCGCGACGTGCTGATCGGTCTGGGCATGTACCCGGGCGGGGCGCGCATCGGCGCGGAGGGCGCCGGAGTGGTGGTCGAGGTCGGCGCCGAGGTGCACGATCTGGCCCCCGGCGACCGGGTGATGGGCCTGGTCCAGGGCACCCTCGGACCACTGGCGGTGACCGACCGCCGGCTGCTCACGGCGGTTCCGCCCGGCTGGTCGTTCAGCCAGGCCGCGGGCACGCCGGTGGCGTTCCTGACGGCCTACCACGGTCTGGTGGGGCTCGCGGGGCTGGGCGCCGATGAGGCCGTGCTGATCCACGCGGCCACCGGCGGGGTCGGCCAGGCCGCCGTCCAGCTCGCCCGGGCACGCGGCGCCGAGGTGTTCGGGACGGCGAGCCCGGCGAAGTGGCCGGTCCTGCGCGCCGGTGGGCTCGACGACGCGCACATCTCCTCCTCCCGGGAGCTCACCTTCGCCGACGCCGTACGCACCACCACCGGCGGACGCGGCGTCGACGTCGTGCTCAACGCGCTGGCCGGCGAGTTCACCGACGCCTCGCTGCGGCTGCTGGCCCCCGGCGGGCGCTTCGTCGAGATGGGCAAGACCGACCCGCGGGACCCGGCCACCGTCGCCGCCGACCATCCCGGACGCACCTACCAGTCGTTCGACCTGTTCGACGTGGCCGCGGAGCGGATCGCGGCGATGCTGGCCGACCTCGCCGGACTGTTCGCCAGCGGCGCGCTGCGGCCGCTGCCGACGGCGAGCTGGGACATCCGCCACGCCGGTACGGCGCTGCGCCAGCTGAGCCTCGCCCGGCACACCGGCAAGCTCGTGCTGACACTGCCCGCGCCGCTCGACCCGGCGGGCACCGTGCTGGTCACCGGCGCGACGGGTGCGCTCGGTGCGCTCACCGCCCACCGGCTGGTCACCCGGCACGGGATCCGACACCTGCTGCTGGCCAGCCGGCGCGGCCCGGACGCGCCGGGCGCCGACGCGCTGCACGCCCAGCTGACCGAGGCGGGGGCAGCCGTCACGGTCGTCGCCGCCGACGTCAGCAACCCGGACGACGTGCGCCGGCTGCTCGCGGCGGTGCCCGAACAGCACCCGCTGACCGCGGTCGTGCACACCGGCGGCGTGCTTGCCGACACGGTGGTCACCTCTCTCGAGCCGGACGCGCTGCACACGGTGCTGGCGCCGAAGGTGGACGGCGCGTGGCTGCTGCACCAGGCGACCGCCGACCTGGACCTGGCCGCGTTCGTTCTGTTCTCCTCGGTGACCGGCCTGCTCGGCACCGCCGGCCAGGCCAACTACACCGCCGCCAACACGTTCCTCGACGCCCTCGCCCACCACCGGCGCGCCGCCGGCCGGCCCGCCGTCTCGCTGGCCTGGGGGCACTGGGCCGAGGCGGGCGGACTCGCCGGGCAGCTGACGGCAACCGACCAGGCCCGGATGGCACGGGCCGGCATCGCCCCGATGTCCAACGCCGACGGCCTCGCCCTGTTCGACCAGGCCCTGACCGTTACCAGCGGCGACGCACCAGCCGCCGGCGCCGAGGCACTGCTCGTCCCGGCCCGGCTGAACCCGCCCGCCGCCGGCGCGACGGCAGGCTCGCCGAACCCCGTGTGGGACGGCCTTCGCCGCAGCGCCCCCCGGGGTTCGGCGGGAACCGGTCAGGGCGGCGCATCCGGCATCGGCGCCACGGCCACGACCGGCCCGGCGGCGCCGGCGGACCAGGCGGTCGGGGTCGTCGAGCGGCTGCGTGACCGGCCGGCGCAGGAGCAGTACCGCGGTCTGCTCACCCTGGTCCGGACCACCGCCGCCGAGATCCTCGGGCATGCCTCGCCCGCGGCGATCCGCCCGGACCGCGGCTTCCTGGAGTCCGCGTTCGACTCGCTGAGCGCGATCGAGCTGCGCAACCGGCTGAACCGGCAGACCGGGGTGCACCTGCCCACGACGCTGCTGTTCGACCATCCGACGCCGGCGCTCCTCGCCACCCACCTGCGGGACACGTTGTTCCCCCCGGCACCGGAACCGGACGTTGCGGCCCCGACGGCCTCACCCATGGCACAGGCACCGGTGGTCGGCGAGACCCCGACCGTCCCGACCGAGTCCGCAGCCGCAGCCGCAGCCGACGACAGCACCGCGTTCCACGAGCAGATCTCCGATGCCGACGACGACGAGTTCTTCGAGCTCCTGGACCGCGAACTGGGGCTGGCATGAGCCGCCCGGGCAGCTCCCCACCGGCTGGCAGGTCCCGTCCCGTCCGTCCCGCTTCCGCTCCTGCTCCCGCGTCCCGAGAAGGCTGAGCCATGGCGAACGAACAGAAGCTTCGTGACTACCTCAACCGGGTCGCCGCGGACCTGCACCAGACCCGGGCCCGGCTGCGCGACAGCGAGGCGGCCCGACGCGAGGACGAAGCGGCCCGGCGGGAACCGATCGCGATCGTCGGCATCGGCTGCCGCTACCCGGGCGGGGTGAGCTCACCCGAGGACCTGTGGGACCTCGTCGCCGGCGAGCGGGACGCCATCAGCGGCTTCCCGACGAACCGCGGCTGGGACGTCGACGGCCTCTACGACTCCGACCCGGACAGCCCGGGCCACACCTACGCCCGTGAGGGCGGCTTCCTGCACGACGCCGACACCTTCGACGCCGAGTTCTTCGGGATCTCCCCCCGGGAGGCCCTCGCCATCGACCCGCAGCAGCGCCTGCTGCTGGAGACGGCGTGGGAGGCGCTGGAACGGGCCGGCATCGACCCGACCTCGCTGCGGGGCAGCGCCACCGGGGTCTTCGCCGGGGTGATCGCGCAGGAGTACACCCCCCGGCTGCACCACACCACCCCCGACCGGGTGGACGGCTACGTGCTGACCGGCAGCACCACCTCCGTCGCCTCCGGGCGGGTCGCGTACACCCTCGGGCTGGAGGGGCCGGCGGTCACCGTCGACACCGCCTGCTCGTCGTCGCTGGTCGCGATCCACCTGGCCAGCCAGGCGCTGCGCGGCGGCGAATGCGACCTGGCGCTGGCCGGCGGCGTCACCGTGATGTCCTCGCCGGGCATGTTCGTCGAGTTCTCCCGCCAGCGCGGCCTGGCCGCCGACGGCCGCTGCAAGCCGTTCGCCGCCGCCGCCGACGGCACCGCCTGGGGTGAGGGCGCCGGCCTGCTGGTGCTGGAACGACTCTCCGACGCCCGCCGTCGCGGCCACCGGGTCCTCGCCGTCGTGCGGGGCAGCGCGGTGAACTCGGACGGCCTGTCCAGCCAGCTCACCGCCCCGAACGGCCCGTCCCAGCAGCGGGTCATCCGCGCCGCCCTGGCCGCGGCCGACCTCACCGCCGCCGACATCGACGCCGTGCAGGCACACGGCACCGGCACCACCCTGGGTGACCCCATCGAGGCCCAGGCCCTGCTCGCCACCTACGGCCAGCAGCGCCCCGCCGAGCGTCCGCTGCTGCTGGGTTCGGTCAAGTCCAACATCGGCCACACCCAGGCCGCCGCCGGCGTGGCCGGCATCATCACGCTGATCGGCGCGATGGCCCACGGCCAGCTGCCGAAGACGCTGCACGTGGATGCCCCCAGCCCGCACGTCGACTGGACCGCCGGCGCCGTCGCCCTGCTGAGCGAGCCCACCCCCTGGCTCCCCGCCGACGACCAGCCGCGCCGCGGCGCCGTCTCCGCCTTCGGTATCAGCGGCACCAACGCCCACCTCATCCTCGAACAGGCCGATGCCCTCGCCCCCGCCGAACCGACCCCCGTCTCCGACGAGGCCGCGGCCACCGGCACGCCCAGCGCCGTCGACCAGGCCGACACCGCTCACCAGGCCGGCACCGTCGAGCCCGCCAGCACGGTCGATCAGGCCAGTACGGTCGAGCCGGTCGGGCCGTCGGCGCTGCCGTGGGTGGTGTCGGCGCGCACCGCCGAGGCACTGGGTGAGCAGGCGGCCCGGCTCGCGGCCTTCACCGAGGCCCACCCCGGGCTCGACGTGGGCGACGTCGGCCATGCGCTCGCCAGCCACCGCGCCGCGCTGGATCACCGGGCGGTGGTCGTCGCCGCGGACGTGGCGGGCTTGCGGGCCGGGCTGACCGCGCTGGCCCACGGTGCTGCGGCTGGCAGTACCGCGACCGGCACGGCACCGGCCGGCGGTGCTCCCGTCGAGGGTGAGCTGCCGGCCGGGGTGCGGGTGGTGCGTGGCGTCGCCGACACCAGCGCGACCACCGTGTTCGTCTTCCCCGGCCAGGGCAGCCAGTGGCCGGCCATGGCCCGCGAGCTGCTCGAAACCAGCCCCGTCTTCGCCGAACACGTGAACGCCGTCGCCACCGCCCTCGCCCCGCACGTCGACTGGAACCTGCTCGACGTCCTGCACGAACAACCCGACGCACCGTCGCTCGACCGGGTCGACGTCGTCCAACCCACCCTGTTCGCCGTCCTCGTCGCCCTCGCCCGGCTGTGGATCCACCACGGCATCACGCCGAAGGCCGTCGTCGGCCACAGCCAGGGCGAAATCGCCGCCGCCCACATCGCCGGCGCCCTCACCCTCGACGACGCCGCCCGCATCGTCGCCCTGCGCAGCCGCGCCCTGACCACCATCCCGACACCGGGCGCGATGGTGTCGGTGCGGTTGTCCGCGCAGGAGACCGACGCCCGGCTGGCCCGGTTCCAGGGCGGCGCGAGCGGGGTGCACATCGCCGTGCGCAACAGCCCGACGAGCACCACCATTGCCGGCGACCAGGCGGATCTCGAGACGTTCGTCGCGGACCTGCGCGCCGAGGGGATCACCACCCGCCTGCTGCCGGTGAGCTACGCCTCGCACACCCCGCACGTCGAGGCGGTCCGCGGCGAGCTGCTGGCCGCTCTGGGTGAGATCACCCCGCTGGCGACGGACATCCCGATCCTGTCGACCGTCACCGCCGACTGGATCGACCCGGGCGCGCTCACCGCCGACCACTGGTACGCCAACCTGCGCCAGCCCGTCCGGTTCGAACCGGCGGTGCGCGCCCTGCTCGACGCCGGCCACGACCTGTTCATCGAGATCAGCCCGCATCCGATCCTCACCACGTCGGTGACCGAGACCGTCGAGGACACCGCCGAGCTCGCCGAGCCGGTCGCCGTGGTGGAGACGCTGCGGCGCGACGACGGTGGGCTCACCGCCTTCCACACCTCGCTGGCCCAGGCGTATGTGCGCGGCGCCCGGTTCGACCCCGACGCCACCTTCGCGGCCCGCGTGGGTGGGCACGTCGACCTGCCCACCTACGCGTTCGTTCGCCAGCGGTTCTGGCTGCACGGTTCGTCCACGGCGCCCGCGGGCGACGTCAGCGGGCTGGGGCTGCGCCCGGCGGGCCATCCGCTGCTCGCGGCGACGGTGCACCTGGCCGATGCGGACGGCGCGGTGTCGACCGGGCTGATCTCCCTGCACACCCACCCGTGGCTGGCCGACCATGTCGTGTTCGGCTCGGTGGTCGTACCCGGGACGGCCCTGGTGGAGCTGGCCGTGCGGGCCGGCGACGACACCGGCGCCGAGACCCTCGAGGAACTGGTCATCGAGACGCCGCTGGTCCTGCCCGAGCGGGGTGGCGCGGCGGTCCAGGTCCGCGTCGGTGCTGCCGTCGACGGCGGACGGCGTCCCGTCGGCGTGTACTCCCGGCCGGCGGATGCCACCGGGGAGGCGGACTGGACCCGCCATGCCCACGGGGTGCTGGCCGGCCCCGGCACCGAACCGCTGGCCGTCCCGGCCGTGGCGGACCGGACGGCCGAGGGATGGACGGGGGAGGCATGGCCGCCCGCGGGCGCCCGGCCGCTGGCCACCGACGCCCTCTATGACGCCTTCGCCGCCACCGGAATCACCTACGGACCGGTCTTCCACGGTCTGCGGGCCGCCTGGCGGCGTGGCGAGGACCTGTTCGCCGAGGTCGCCCTGCCCGCCGACGCCGCGCAACTGGCCGGCGCCTTCGGTCTGCATCCCGCCCTGCTCGACGCGGCACTGCACCTGACCGGCCTCGCCGACGACGACCGGTCGACGCCGAACGACGGCCCCACGACCGCGCGGCTGCCGTTCGCCTGGCGGGGGGTGCGCCTGCACGCCACCGGAGCCGACGCGCTGCGGGTCCGCCTGCGCGTCACCGGGTCGGACGCGACCGGACCGCAGCGGATTACCCTGGACGGGTTCGATGCCACCGGTGCGCCGGTGGTGTCCGTCGCCGAGCTGGCCCTGCGCCCGGTGAGCGCCGAGCAGATCCGGGCGGCCGGCAGCGCCAGCCCCGACGCGTTGTTCGCCGTCACCTGGCCGCAGCGGGCGACGGCAGCGGCCCACGGATCGGGCGGGCCCGCCACCGACGGCCGCCCGACATCAGACGCGGACCTCTGGACGCTGTTGGCCGCGGACACGACCGCGGGTGACCGTGGCACCACGATCGCCGCGGCGCTGCGCAGCATCGGACGTGACCTGGACGTCGCCGCCGACCTCGCCGACCTCGCGGCCCGCATCGACGCCGGTGGCGCCACCCCGAGCCTCGTGCTCGTCACGCCAGCGGCCGACGTGACTGGTACGACTGGTACGGCGCCGTGGCCGGACGACCCCCGTGAGCTGCCGCGGCGGGCGCGGGCCGTCGCCGCCGCCATCCTCGAGCTGGTCCAGCGGTGGCTCACCGACGCCCGGTTCGCCGACGCGGTCCTCGCCGTCGTCACCACACACGCGGTCAGCGTGGCCGGCGAGGACGTCGACCTGGCCACCGCCGGTGTCTGGGGCCTGGTGCGCTCCGCTCAGACCGAGCATCCCGGACGCCTCCTGCTGCTGGACACCGACGACGAGCCGGACTCCGCCCGGGCCCTGCCCGAGCTGCTCGCCACCGCCCGCACCACCGACGAGCCCCAGCTCGCCGTCCGCCGCGGCGTCGTCCATGTCCCGCGCCTGACCCCCGCCGTCCCCGCCACAGCGCCGGCCGGCGCCACCGACGCGGTGGACACCACCGACGCGGCCGGCACCAGCGGCTGGGATCTCGACCCGGACGGCACCATCCTCATCACCGGCGGCCTGGGCACCCTCGCCCGCCACCTCGCCCGGCATCTGGTCACCCGGCACCGGGCCCGCCACCTGCTGCTCACCAGCCGGCAGGGCTCGGACCACCCCGCCGCAGGCGCCCTGCGCGCCGAGCTGGAAACCCTCGGCGCCGACGTCACGATCTCCGCCACCGACCTCACCGACCCGGACGCCCTGGCCACCCTGCTCGCCGGCGTACGGACCGCGCATCCGCTCACCGCCGTCATCCACGCCGCCGGCACCACCGACGACGCCCCGCTGACAAGCCTCACCCCCGACCGGCTCACCGCGGTCCTCACCCCGAAGGTCGACGGCGCCTGGCACCTGCACCAGGCCACCCGACACCTCAGCACCGTGCGCGCCTTCATCCTCTACAGCTCCGTCGCCGGCCTCACCGGCAACGCCGGACAGGCCAACTACGCCACCGCCAACACCTTCCTCGACGCCCTCGCCCACCACCGCCACACCCAGGGACTGCCCGCCACCAGCCTCGCCTGGGGCCTGTGGGACGACACCAGCACCCTGACCGCCACCCTCGACGACACCGACCGGGTCCGGCTGGCCCGGGTGGGCATCCGGGCGCTGTCCACCGAGCAGGGCCTGGCCCTGTTCGACGACGCCGCCGCCCACACCGACGCCGTCCTCGTCCCGGCGTCCCTGGATCTGGCCGCGGTGCGGGTCCGCGCGGCTCGCCATGGCGTTCCCGCGCTGCTGCGCGGCCTCGTCCGATCGACGCGGCGCACGGCGAGCACGGTGGGTGGCGCCTCGACCCCGGCCGGGTCGACGTTCGCCGGCCAGCTCGCCGGGCTCACCCCGGACGAGCGGTACGCCGCGGTGCTCACCCTGGTGCGCGCGGAGCTCGCCGCGGTGCTCGGGCACGCCACGGACGACGCCCTCGCCGAGGACCGGGCGTTCAGCTCCATCGGGCTGGACTCGCTGACCGCCATCGAGCTGCGCAACCGGCTGAGCGTGGCCAGTGGCCTGCGGTTGCCGGCCACGCTCACCTTCGACCATCCCAACCCCGGCGCGCTCGCCACCTTCCTGACCAGCTCTCTCACGGTCCAGACCCGCACGGCCGGCACGTCCAACGGTGCCGACGACGACCGCGCCGACACCGCGCCCGGCCGGACCCGACGGCCCGCAGCCCCCGGGCCGGACGAGGACCCGATCGTGATCGTGGGGATGGCCTGCCGGCTGCCGGGTGGCGTGCGCACCCCCGAGCAGCTGTGGGAGCTGGTCGCCGCCGGCACGGACGCCATCTCCACCTTCCCCACCGACCGCGGCTGGGACCTCGCCGACCTGTACGACCCGGACCCGGACGCGTACGGCAAGTCCTACACCCGCCACGGCGGGTTCCTGCACGACGCCGCCGACTTCGACGCCGAGTTCTTCGGCATCACCCCCCGCGAGGCACTGGCCACCGACCCGCAGCAGCGGCTGCTGCTGGAGACCGCCTGGGAGTCGATCGAACGCGCCGGCATCGACCCGACCAGCCTGCGCGGCTCCAACACCGGCGTCTACGCCGGCGTGATGTACCACGACTATCTGCAGCGCGTCCACGCGGTGCCGGCGGAGCTGGAAGGGCATCTCGGCAACGGCAATGCCGGGGCGATCGCCACCGGCCGGATCTCCTACACGTTCGGTTTCGAGGGCCCGTCGGTCACGATCGACACGGCCTGCTCGTCGTCGCTGGTCGCGGTGCACTTCGCCGCCCAGGCGCTGCGCAGCGGGGAGACCGATCTGGCGCTGGCCGGCGGGGTCGCGCTGATGGCCTCCCCGGCGGCCTTCGTCGACTTCTCCCGCCAGCGCGGTCTGGCCCCTGACGGCCGGTGCAAGGCCTTCTCCGCCCACGCCGACGGCACCGGCTGGGCCGAGGGCGCCACCATGATCCTGCTCGAACGGCTCAGCGACGCACAACGCCACGGCCACCCCGTGCTCGCCGTCGTCCGCGGCAGCGCCGTCAACCAGGACGGCGCCTCCAACGGCCTGACCGC
>NZ_JAMQQG010000333.1 GCF_023716925.1 Frankia sp. R82 | reverse complement strand
GCACACCGCATCCCACCACCGGTTGACGTTGCGCGGGTCGATCCTGCTCCCGACCGCCGTCGTGAACACCAGCCCCGTTGCCCGGCCCCGCCCCGTCCGGTTCGCAGGTGCTGGGCGACGGCTCCCTGTGGCGGATGGTCCTGCTCGGCCTGCTCGGACGGCCGAGGCTGGTCACCGGACAGCCGAGGCAGATCGCGATGGGCGTGGTGGTGCTGACCGGGGCCGGCCTCGCGGTGGCGGCCGTGCGGTTGGCGGCGGGGCGTTGGCGGTCGTGGGCTGGTCGTCGGCCGGTCGAGGGCCGGGCTGCGGCGGTCGGGGCCGGATCGGCCGGGAGCCTGGCCGGCTGGGCGGCCTGGCTGGTGGTGGGGTGGCACTGCGTGGTCATCGTCGCGGTCTTCGCCGGGTACGTCTCGGCCGGCGGAGCGCCGTTCAGCCGTTACCTGCTGCCCGTGGTGCCGGTGCTCGCGGTCGTGGTCGCCGCGGCGGCCGACGCCCTGGTCCCGGCACGTCGACGGCTGCTGGCGGGACTGTTGACCGCGCTGGTGGTGGGCGCTCTGGCGGCGGGCCGGGTGGTGCTCACCGGCCGGGAGATCGGGTGGAAACAGCCTGCTCTGGCACCGCTCGGGGAGTACGGGCGGCTGCGGGCCGCGTGGGCGGGCGCGGGGTCTGGACCGCCGTCCCTCGGCCTCGGCGTGCTGGCCGCCGGCGCGGTGGTCGCGATGGTGACGATGGGCCTGGCGCTGGTGAACCTGAACCTGGCGCGGGAACGGGTGGGCGGGTCGTCAACCGGTCTGGGCGACCCGGCGGTAGACGGCGGCGGTGCGCTCGGCGGTGCGCCGCCAGGTGAAGGTGCGGGCATGGCGACGACCGGCCTCGGCGTCGCCGGGCGCGGTGAGCAGGTCGAGGATCGCGGTGGCGAGGTCGTCGGCGAAGCCGTCCCGACCGCCCTGGCGGACCAGCCGCACCGGGCTTCCCCCGACCGGGCCGGCCAGATCGGCCGGCGGGTCGAGCAGAGCACCGGTGACCTCGCGGACGGTGGGGATGTCGGCGGCGACGACCGGGACCCCGGCCGCGAGGGCCTCCAGAGGTGGTAGGCCGAACCCCTCGTAGCGCGACGGGAAGCACAGCACGCTCGCCCCGGCCACCGTCGCCCGCAGCTGCTCGGCGTCCAGGTAGCCGGCGGTGACCACGCTGCCCGCCGGCATCCCGGCCAGGTCGAGGGCCGGTCCCCAGCCGGGCGGGCCGACCAGGACCAGCGGCAGTGCGTCGGAGTCGGCGGCGTGCAGCCGGCGGACCGCCTCCAGCAGCACCGGCAGGTTCTTGCGCGGCTCGACCGAGCCGACGAACAGCAGGTACTGCTCGGGCAGCCCGTGCGCCCGCCGCCAGGCCAGGTCGGGGGCGGCGGTGCTGAACCAGGCGTCGTCGACGCCCAGCGGCGTCGGGGTGACCAGTGCCGGGTCGAGCCGGTAGGCGGCGATCACCTCGTCGGCGACGGCCTGGCTCGGGGTGAGCACCGCCGCCGCGCGGCGCAGCCCGCGCGGCACCAGGTCGGTGTAGCGGGCGGACGCGGCGCTGACCGCGTCCGGGGTACGCAGGTAGGACAGGTCGTGGATGGTGAGCACCCCACGGGCGGCGCGCAGCGGTGGGAGCACGAAGTTGGTGCCGTGGACCACGTCCGCGGCGCCGGTGAGCCATTCGATGCTCGGATGCTCGCCGCGAACCCAGCCCTCCTGCAGCAGCCGGGCCGGTGCGCGGCGGGCGGCCGGGTGCACCCCGGGGGGCAGCGCACCGGCGAGTTCGTCCAGCCCACGCCACGTGAAGGCGGTCGCGGCCAGCTCCCAGTACGCCGGCGCACCCGCGTCCCCGCTGTGGCCACGTGCCTCGGCGACGAGCCGCGCGAGGCCGGCGAGCAGGTGCTCGGTGTACCGGCCGACGCCGGTGCGCCGCCCGAGCAGCGGCGTCGCGTCGAGCACGATCCTCATCCGGCGGCCCGCTCAGCGCTGGTAGAGGCGGTGGCGGGCGGCGATGTCGGCCCACTGGTCGGCGAAGGCCGCGTCCGAGAAGGCCGCGGCCCGTCCGATGGCGGCGCTGGCCAGCCGGGAGCGCAGGCCGTCCTCGGCGGCGAGCCGGCGGGTGAACGAGGCGACCTGCTCGGGGCCGGTCCACCGGTAGCCGTCGACGCCGTGGCGGACGATCTCGCGCTGCCCGGCCCGGTCGATGACCACGGGCACGCAGCCGCCGGCCATCGCCTCGACGGTGGTCATCCCGAAGTGCTCGGCCGTCCAGGGCCGGCGGCGGTCGTCCTCGCCGTAGCCGGTGGCCGACCAGAACACCGAGCTCGTCGACAGCAGCCGCTCCACCTCGGCCCGCGGGGCGTTCGGGTGCAGGTGCACCGGCAGCCCGGCGCCGGCCGCGCGGACCTGCTCCAGATAGGGCAGCTGCGAGTCCTCGCAGCCGCCGACGACGTGCATCGACCAGCCGGGCAGATCACCCGACCGGTGGAGCTCGCCGAACCACTGGACCATCTCCAACTGCCGTTTGGCATGCCCGAGGCCCGGGGCGAAGAACCGCCCGACGGTGACGACCGCCTTCTCCCGTACCGGCGCCGGGTGCAGCCGGTCCACCTGGATCGGTGGGAACAGCACGTCGGCGTCCCGTTTCCACAGCTTCTCGATCCAGCTGCGGGTGAACCGGGAGTTGGCCATGATCACGTCATAGTGATCGAGGTGAGCGAGGTCCGCCGGGTCGCGCAGCAGCCAGGGGAAACGCAGCGGGAGCCGGGCGATCGGTCCCTCCCCGCCATCGGTGACCCGCGGACGGCTCACCGCCACCCCGAGCTCGCGCACGTCCGCGGCGCCGGGCGAGAACGCGTCGCTGACCAGGGTGAGCTCGGTGCCGTCCGCCGACGGTGGAAGCGGCACTTCGAACGGGGCGAAGTCCGGGCCGATCTCCAGCTTGGCGAGGACGCTGCCGGCGGCGTCGAGCACCCGCAGGGACGTGCCGCCGGGCGCGCCGGGACGGCCGATGTCGGCACGCAACGTCCGGCGCTCGCCCGGGCTGACGGCGAGGATCGCAGACCCGTTCGTCCAGGTCCACTGGCGCCGGCGACCACCCTCGGGCGGGTACCAGCCGACGCCGAAGCTCACCGCCGGTCGGATCCCGCGCAGCAGCGGCCCGGCGGTGCGCACCGCGGCCTTGCGCCAGGGCGCCATGTCATGGTCGAACGGCGTCGGGAAGAAGCACAGATACGCCGAGCGGGCCGACTGCGGTTCGATCCGGCTCATGTACGAGCCGTTGACGAACAGGTCGTAACCGGCCGACAGCGCCGCGACGGCCTGCTCGCCGCGGTCGGGCAGCCGCACGTACCGGCAGCCACGCAGGTCCAGGCCGAGGTGACTGCCCAGCGCGTCCAGGTCGACGTCGGAATGCCCGAGGATGTCGACGTCCGCGCCGTCGGCCGCCAGCACCTGGGCGATCATGCCGTTGTGGCGTTCGCCGCCGCCCATCGAGTGCCAGAACCGGTTGTAGACCGCGGCCCGGACCCCGGCAGCCGGGGCCGGCGCGGCCTCGACGGCACGCATGTCGTCGGTGCTCGCGTCGTCGGTGGTCGCGTCGTCGGTGTTCATCGGGAGACCAGCCAGCTCTGCAGGCTGCCGCGACGCTCGGTGGCGGTGGCGGCGATCTCTCGGCGGGCCCGCAGCATCGTCGGCAGCAGCCGCAGATAGGAGCCGATCACCCGCAGGCGCAGCAGCGTCGGTCGGATCGCCGGGCGACCGCGGGCGGCGCGGGCCTGACGCAGCGAACGCAGCGTCATCGACGCGGTCGTCGCCGGGTAGCGCAGCACCGCGGACAGGGCCAGGCGGGCGGTCGCGTCCTTGGTCAACATGAGCAGCCGATTACGGTCGGTGTGGAAGACGAACAGTGGTGACCACTCGACGCTGGACGCCGAATGGACGTGTCGCAGCACCGCGCCCGGCACGTAGCGGATCGCGAAGCCCCGGGCCCGGATCCGCCAGGACAGGTCGGTGTCCTCGTAGTAGAGGAAGAACGCGTCGTCGAACCAGCCGAGTTCGTGGCCGAGCGAGCTGCGGATCGCCATGCCGTTGCCGCAGGCGGTGAACACGTCCTCGGACTGGTCGAACTGGCCGGTGTCGACCTGCTGATAGCCACGGTCGGCGCCGTAGCCGTCGGTGAGCACGATCCCGCCGACGTTGTTGATCACATCGACGCGGGGGGCGTCTCCGCCGACGGTCACGGTCACGGTGGTCGATTCGGGGCCGACCGACAGCTGCGCCTGCCCGCCACCGGCGCTGCCACCCGTCGCCGGATCGGTGCCGGCCCTGGCGCCGGCCGGACCGTCCCACGCCAGGGTGACCTGCTTGAGCGACTCCGCCGCCCAGGTGAACCCGAGGGTGACCGGCCCGCCGTCGGGGATCGGCACGCACAGCTCGCCGTCGCCGCGGGTCCAGAAGTACGGTGCCGTGCCCGGCCCTTCGGCACCGTAGGTGAGCTTCTCCCACAGCACCTCGCGCAGCACCTCCCGCCCGTCCACGGTCACCGACGACACGCGCACCCCGAGCTCGCGGGAGTCGTGCGGTCCGGGGACGAACGTCGGGACGTGCAGCCGCAGGCGCAGGAACCGGGGCAGGAACACGACCTTGCCGGTGGTGGCGCCCAGGTGCTGGCCGCCGGGCTCGGTGAACGGCGCGAGGATCGCCGCGAGCCAGGTCGACTCGGGGACCGCGTCGTTGTTCAGCAGCACCGCGTATTCGGTGGTGACCGAACGCAGCGCCAGGTTGTTGCCGCCGGCGAAGCCGAGGTTGCGCTCGGACGCCACGACGTGCACCCACGGGTACCGCTCGGCGAGCAGTTCCCGGGAACCGTCCGTGGAGGCGTTGTCCACGACCCAGGTCCGGAAGGCGAAGGGTGCCTCCTGCCTGGCCATGCCGTCCAGGCACGCCGGCAGCAGGTGCGCCCCGTTCCAGTTGACGATCACGACGGTCGCCAACGGTGGCGCGGCACCGGCCGTACCCGGGGTGGCCGGAGCACCTGTGGCGGCCGGATCGTCGTTCGGCGTGTGGTCCGTCATCCGCGCAGCCTCGCCTCGTAGCCGACCTTGAGAAGTCCACCCGCGTGGGACCCGCTGACGCCGAACAGCTCCTCGAAACGGCGGGTCGTCACCGGGACGCCGGTGGCCGCATCCGAGACGTGCACCTTCACGGCGAACGCGCCGAGCAGCTCGGGTAGGCGCGGCACGACGAAGTCGACCACATGCCGCCCGGGTTCCAGCCGGAACCCACCGGGTGGCGTCTCCATCAGCCAGATCGCGATCTCTTCCGGCCCGACGATGTAGGTGTGCAGGTAGACGTGTTCGGGGGCGCCCTCGGTGACGTCGAGCTCGACGCTGATGACGACCTGCTCGCCAGGGTCGAACTGCACCGTCGTCGGGCCGCCCGACTGGTGGCTGAACATCACAGACTGTGGGCGCACGGTGGCGTACTGCCAGTCCACCGGTCCGTCGGACGGCAGGCTGCCGAGCTTCTGGCGCAGCAGTTTCGTCCCGACCGCGGGCGGCCCGTCGAAGATCATCGATCCGGACTCGAGGACCAGCACCCGGTCACACATCTGCTCGATCAGGTCGAGGGAGTGCGTGACGAACAGGATCGTGCGGCCCTGCTCCCGGAACTCGGCGATCTTGGCCAGGCACTTGCGCTGGAAGGCCTCGTCGCCGACGGCGAGCACCTCGTCGACCAGCAGCACGTCGGGATCGACATGGACCGCCACGGCGAAGCCGAGCCGCACGTACTGGCCGGACGAGTAGTGCTTCACATCATCGTCGATCTTGTGGCGCAGCTCGGCGAAGTCGACGATGGAGTCGAACAGCCGGTCGATCTCCCGGCGGGACAGGCCGAGCAGGGACGCGTTGAGGTAGACGTTGTCCCGCCCGGACAGTTCGCCGTTGAACCCGGCGCCGAGTTCGAGCAGCGAGGCGATCCGGCCGTGTACCGACACCGAACCGCTGCTCGGGCGCAGGATGCCGGCGAGCACCTTGAGCAGCGTGGACTTCCCGGAACCGTTCGCGCCGGCGAGACCGACGGTCTGCCCACGGCCGATGGTCACGTCGATGTCGCGTAGCGCCCAGAAGTCCTCACCGGCCGGGCCGCCACGGCGGACGAAACGCTCCTTGAGGCTGGTCGCGCGGTTGCGGTAGGACACGAACCGCTTGCTGACCCCACCGGCCTGGATCACCACGGCCGTCTCCGTGCCCACCCCGGCCCCGCTGCCCCCCCCGGCCTCGCCGGGCTGGCCGGGCTGGCCGGCACCGGGGACGGCGGTGCCGATCCCGGTGCCCGCCACCGTGGCCGGCGGCTCGGGGGCGGGTGGCGGCTGGGCGGGCAGCGGGAACGCCGAGCCGCGCTGGTATGCGGACGAGTGTCGTGCCACTGCAACTCCTTGCTGGTCGCCGGGCGACGATCACCATGATCGCATCATCTCGGCGGGGGCTGGTTCCGGGGCGCCGGGGCGGGGGAGGCGGACCGCCTGCGTCGACCGGAGCGTCCGCCCGCACGTGCTCGACCCACCGGTCCTCGACCTGTTCGCGCCACGCGTGTTCGGCCTACAGGTCCTCGGCGAAGTCGGCCTGCATGGTGCGGAACACCTGCAGGCCGATCCAGAGCAGGGCCAGTGACGTCGCCCCGGCGATGGCGAGATGCTCCAGATAGAACCGGTAGCCATCGTGGGGCAGGACTGCCTTGTGCCCCGTGGAGTATCCGGCGGGGGGAGCATAGATCGCCCGCTGGAACGAGATGACCACCACTGCCATCGGATTGAGCAGGTACACCCAGGTCCATTCGTGCAGCCGGTCCTCGATCAGGCTGAAGGCGTAGACCATCGGGTTGACCCAGAACCAGGCGAGCAGTGCGACGTCGAGCAGGTGCGCGGTGTCGCGGTAGCGCACGTTGAGCGCGCTGACCAGCAGGGACAGGGCGACGGTGAAGACGAACGCCACGGCCCCCGCGGGAACGAGCAAAAGCAGGTTCGGCCCGAGCAGGTGATAGCCGAGCACGAGGATCACCACGAACAGCACGGCCAGCTGGAGCAGGAAGTGCACGGCGGCGAAACCGACCGCGGACAGCGGGAGCACCGCCAGCGGGAAGCGCACCTTCTTGACCAGGTTCGCGTTCGCCACCACGCTGCCGCAGGCCGCGGAAACGCTGCCGGAGAACGCGTTCCAGATCAGCAGGCCGGACATGAGGTAGATGCCGAACCGTGGAATTCCGGCCTTCAGCACGATCTGGAAGACGAAGGTGTACACGACCAGCAGCAGCATCGGGTTCGCCAGCGACCAGGCGAATCCCAGTGTCGAGCCCTTGTACTTGACCTTCAGGTCCTTGCGGACCAGGTTGCGCAGCAGCTCCCAGCGCACCTTCGTCTGCGCCCGGCTGCGGTGGGCCAACCGGCTCGAATCCGCGGCGTGGTCCGGCTCACCGCGCGGGCCGGGCGGCGTCGACGCCATCACCTGACCCGTGGCCGGCGCCGGAGCGTCAGCGAGATGTGACACAGCTTGTCCGCTCCTCACGTGACCCGACCGCCGGAATCCCGACGCTACCGTGCCACTGCCGGGGGCACGACGCCGCCTGTCCGGGGCGTCATCATCCGGTCCGGTGGCGGGCGTGCGAAGTGCGCTCCATAGTATCGATGGCGTCCATCTGGCTTCGGCCGGCTGATGCCGCTCGGGAATTCCCGTTGTGCGGTGTGCCGTCGGGGCCCACCCGGCAAAGGCGGCCGTCCTCTGGCCGCATGGAGGGGACGGCCGTGTTCACCGACGTCCGACTACGCGAAGTGTGGTCGCATCTGGAGTCGGGCGGGGCACAGGCCCTGACTCTGGATGTGTTCGACACCCTGCTCTGGCGCATGGTGCCCGAGCCCACTCACGCGTTCGTGCTGCTCGGCCATCGGCTCGCCGACGCCGGGCATCTGCCGGCGAGCGTGTCGCCCGGCGAGTTCGCCCGGCTGCGGGTGCACGCCGAACATGTGGCCCGGCTGCACGCCCACGAGACCCGCGGCACCTACGAGGTCCGCCTCGACGAGATCTGGCAGCTGCTGCTGCCAGCCCTGCCGGGCACCGCGGGCGCGCAGGATCTGCTCGACGCGGAGGTCGCCGTCGAGCGCGAGCTGTGCCGGGCGGACCTCGCCGTCGTCGAGCTCGCCGAACTCGCGATGACCAAGCTCGGCCTGCCGGTGTACCTGCTGTCCGACACGTACTTCTCCGCGGGCCAGCTCGAGCGGCTGCTGAATCGCCCGGAGCTGTCCGGGGTCCAGTTCACCCGGATCTTCACCTCGTCGGACGCCGGGACGTCCAAGAGCGACGGGCTGTTCCAGCACATGCTGGCCGCCGCCAACCTGCAGCCCTCCCGGGTCGTCCATCTCGGTGATCATCCCGTCGCCGATGTCGAGGGGGCCCGCGAGCACGGGCTCGTCGCCATCCACTACCCCAAGTACGCCGGCTCCCTGCGCCAGACCCTCGAGCTTGAGGGCCTGCGTGGTCAACCCGGGGACGACACCGCGATCGACCCCGTGGACGGCGACTACGGCATGACCGCGCTGCGGGCCCGGACGCTGCACCGCGCCGACGCCCTCGCCGTCCCCGCCGGGCTGCGCCGCTACTGGGAGACCGGGGCGACCGTGTTCGGGCCGGTCTTCGCCGGTTTCGCCGAATGGGCGGTGGAACGCGCCCGCGACTTCGGTGCCGACCACATCCACTGCCTGATGCGTGAGGGTGACTTTCTGTCCCGGCTGCTCGTCGACCCGGGTGAGGACATCGGCATCACCACGTCCACCGTCTGGGCGTCCCGGCAGGTGTGTGCCCTGTCGAACGTGTTCGAGGGCAGCCCGGAGGAGCTGAAGAGCTTCCTGGTCCGCCGGCACGCCCCCAGCGTCGGCCAGCTGCTGCGCCAGCTCGGCGTGCGCCTGGACAACGTCGCCGGCATCTCCGCGCTGGCCGAGCGCCGCCTGGACGTCCCCGGGCTGCTCGACGACACCCTCGAGGCCCTGTGCTCGGACGAGCGGATCCGCAGCGAGATCGTGCTCACCGCGTCCCGGCTGCGCGAACGCTACGTCACCTACCTCGACGGCCAGCTGCCCGAGTCGGGGCGGATGGTCGTGCTCGACCTCGGCTGGGGCGGCACCATCCAGGCACTGCTCGCCCGGCTGCTCGCCTCCACCGGTCGCAGCCTGGACATCCTCGGCCTGTACCTGGCGACGAACCAGGCGGCGATGACCCACCGGCTCGCCGGGCTCGAGCTCGAGGGCTACCTGGCCTCCGGCGGTCAGCCGGAGATGATGGCCAACCAGCTCATGCGCAGCCCCGAGGTGCTCGAGCAGCTGTGCATGCCCGACGTCGGCTCGCTCGTCTCCTTCGACGAGATGAGCAACCCGGTGCTCAGCATCGATCGCACGTCGCGCACCCAGGTGGCCCAGCGGGCCGCCGTGCAGGACGGCATCCTGGCCTTCCAGCGGGAATGGCTGCGCTACCGGCGCTCCGAGACGCCGATGCCGCCGCTGTCGGCACCCGGCGCGCGCCACGCGGGTCTGCGCACGCTGACCCGGTTCATCGCCCGCCCGACCGCCGCGGAGGCCGCCGCGTTCGGGTCGTGGGCGCACGACGACAACTTCGGCTCCGACTCCACCGAGGGCCTGCTGCCACCGGAGCTGGTGCGGCGCATGCCCTACCTCACCCCGGCCGACGTCGAGAAGATCTCCATGCGGGAGCTGTACTGGCCCGCCGGGGTCGCCGGGGTCGCGAACCGGCCGCTCGCCGTCGTCGCCGGGCTCGCCGCCGCCGCGGGAGTCCCGGCCGAGGAGGTCTCGCCCGAGGCCGCGGCCGGCCCGGTGGAGGTCTACGTCGATACCGGCGCGGACTTCGTCAACGGCACGAAGCAGACCGCGGTCACCCGCTCGGCCCGGGACGGCCTGTCGTTGGTGCGTCTGAGCCTGGAGGCGGTGGGCGCCCGGCGGATCCGGATCGACCCCGCTGGCCGGCGGGGCCTGCTGCGCCTGGACTGGCTGACGCTGTCGTTCCACATCAACAACATCAGCGAGCCGTACAAGGTGACGATCACTTCGCTGGACGACCCGGCGCAGCAGCTCGCCCTGGTCGGTCTGCGGCTGCTGCAGCCGAACCTGGTCGAGATCGTCGGCGACGACCCACAGTTCGTCTACACCATCGATTTGGCGTCGCAGCCGCAGCTGGCCGGGGTCTACGCTCTGGAGGTCGAGATGGCCTTCGGCTGGATGGGCATCCGCGGCGATCCGCTGGCCCTGCCCGTTGTCGGCCCGGCCCGCGACGGGTTGCCGGTGCGGGCCGCCCGCAAGATCCGGCGTGAGCTGGGAGGACTGCGGTGACCGAACAGGCGGATCCCGCTCCCGACCCCATCGGGGCCGGGCCGGCCGCCGAAGGCGGCGAGCCGGCGGCGTTCTCGGCCGCTGAGCCGCCGGTACGGGGGCCGTTCGAGGTGCGCGGCGGAGCTGACGCGGCGCCGTCGTCCACCGCGGCAGGCCCCGCCGAGGTAACGGGTCCGTCCGCGGCGGCCGGTTCCTCCGGGGTGCCGCCGCGCGGGTCGTCCTGGACTCGTCCGGACGGGCAGGCCTGGGATCCACTCACCGACCCGCTCACCGGGCCGTTGGGTCGCTCGGCCGGCGCCCGCCCGTTCGCCCTGGCAGCCGCCTTCCAGCACCCCGCCGCACCACCCACCAGCGACCAGCCGTTCGGGGATGCCGTGCCGTTCGGGGATGCTGTGCCGTCCGGCGAGGCCGTCTCGTCCACTGAGTCCGTCTCGTCCACTGCGGCGGAGCCGTCCACCGGGAGCGAGTCGCTCGTGGAGGCGACGCAGCTGACGGGCACCGTCTCGTCCATCGACACCGTCTCGTCCATCGACACCGTGTCATCTACGGACGCCGTGTCATCGGTGGAAACCACGCCGCCCGTCGGGGCTGTGCTGCCGGTCGACCCGGCGCCCTCCACCGGGGCCGTGCCGTCCACCGACGCTCTGGTGCACACCGACTCCAGGCGGCCTGGTGCCGAGGATCCGGCGGATGCGGACACCGGGGCGGTGCGGGACAGCTTCGCCGAGCTCGCGGCGATGGCTGCGGGAGAGCAGGCCGTGGCCCGGCCGGCGGCCTCGGCGCCGGTACGGGTCGAGGGGTACGCCCAGGAGATGGCCGACGCCGCCACGCCGACCCGTGCCCCGCTGTTGCTGCACTCGCTGGCCGATCTGCGGGAGATCTGGGTGCCGCTGGTCGAGGCCTCCGGGGCGCGCAGCATCGCCGAGATCGGCTCGGAGAGCGGGGTCACCACCACACTCCTGGTTGACCTGCTTCGGCGCGGCGGCGGGGGGCGGCTCGTCGTCGTCGACCCGAATCCCGGCGTGGAGCCGACCTCCGGCGGTGGGCTGGACGTGCAGGTCATCCGCGGCTACAGCCCGCAGGCCCTGGACGACCATGCGCCGACCGACGCCTACCTGCTCGACGGCGACCACAACTACGCCACCGTGCGCGGCGAGCTGGCGGCGATCGCGGCGGCCGTCGAGCAGTTCGGCCGTTCGTCGTTCCCCCTGGTGATCCTGCACGACGTCGGCTGGCCGGCCGGGCGGCGCGACCAGTACTACGCGCCGGACCGGATCGCCGAGAACGACCGTCAACCCCACTCCTGGGACGTCGGCGTGGAAATCGACGATCCCGGTACGGTGCGGGGCGGTTTTCGTGGGATGGGTGCGTTCGCCTGGGCGCTGACCGAGGGCGGCGCCCGCAACGGGGTGCGCACGGCCATCGAGGACTTCATCGCCGAACAGCCCGACCTGCGGTTTTTCACCGTCGCGCCGATCTTCGGCCTTGGCGTGGTGGTCGACCGGCGCGCGCCCTGGGCCCGCCGGATCGCCGATCTGCTCACGCCGTGGATCTCCAACCCGCTGCTGTCCCGGCTGGAGCGCAACCGCATCGACCTGTACCTGCAGGTCCTGCGCCTGCAGGACGCCGCGACCGCGGCCGCCCGGGTCCGGCAACGGGAATGGTCCCGGCTTGACGAGGAGCGCAGCCGCCTCGCCGCGACCGACCTGGCCCAGCTCGCCCGCATCGCCGAGCTCGAACGTGAACTCGGCGAGCTACGCCGGCGGGAAGCCGAATCCGGCCGGCCCGGGTCGAGCGGTCCTTGAGGGTGTCGAAGGCGCCGTCGTTGAAGATGTTGCAGTTCTGGAAGATCTCGACGAACGC
>NZ_JAMQQG010000332.1 GCF_023716925.1 Frankia sp. R82 | reverse complement strand
CCCGAAGCCGCCGCCGGGGCCGCCGAAGCCCGCGCCAGCCGGACCGGCCGAGGGGATCGAGCCGGTGTGCGGGGCGCCGGCGGTGGCGATCGTGTATGCACCGGGGCCGAGCAGGCCGGCGACCAGTGTGAGGGCTGCGACGCCGACGGTGGCCCGCCGCGGCAGCCGCACCGAGGCGAGGAAGCCCAGCGCCGCGATGATGCCGGTGACCAGAACCGCGTAGCGGATCCACGGGTGCCAGTCGGGAGTGCGGTCCAGCAACCGGAACGTCCACCAGGTTGTCACGCCGATGGCAGCGGCGCCGGCGACCGCGGCGGCAGGGTGGTGGCGCTGGCGCCAGAGCAGCACCGCCCCGATGCCGATCACGGCGCCGATCGCCGGGGCGAGCGCGACGGTGTAGTACGGGTGGAAGATGCCCTTCATCTCGCTGAAGATGATCCCGGTGACGAGCAGCCAGCCGCCCCACAGGACGAGCGCGGCCCGCAGCCGGTCCGTCCGCGGTGCCCGCCGGGTGATCCACAGCCCTGCCACCAGCAGGATCAGTGCAGCCGGCAGCAGCCAGGAGATCTGACCGCCGACCTCGCTGTTGAACATCCGCAGGATGCCGGTCTCGCCCCACATGCCGCCACCGCCACCACCGCGACCACCGCCGCCCGGCCCGCCGCCGGGGAACGTGAAGGCACCCCCGCCGCCGGTCCCGGTCCCGGTTCCGCCGCCGGGCAGCGCGCCAGCCACCCCGCCAGCCACGCCGCCGGCCGCGCCACCAGCCCCACCGGCGCCACCGATACCTCCAGCGCCGGCAGCGCCGTTCTGCAGCAGGCCGCCGGCCGCGCCGGCCGCCCGACGAGCGCCGCCACCGCCGACACTGCCGGTCTCGTCACCGGTGATCCGTCCGAGGCCGTTGTAGCCGATGGTGAGCTCCAGCAGGCTGTTGTGCTGGGAACCGCCGATGTACGGCCGCGATGATGCCGGAACGAGCTCGACGATCGCGATGAACAGCCCGGACGGAACCAACAGCCCCAGCCCGCCGGCGAGCGTCTGGCGGACCCGCCGCCAGAAACTCGTCGGCGCGAACGCCAGGTACACCAGCGCGAACACCGGCACGACGACCAGTGCCTGCAGCAGCTTCGTGAGGAACGCGAAGCTGACGAACACGCCGGCCAGCACCATCCACTTCGTGCTGGCATTCTCGACGGCCCGCAGGGTCGCGTACGCACCGCCGATGAGCAGCAGGACGAGCAGCGCGTCCGGGTTGTTGAACTTGAACATCACGGCGGCGATCGGGGTGAGCGCGAGCACGAGCCCCGCGATGAGTCCGCCGGCCGCACCCACATATCGGCGCACCGTCTTGTAGAGCAGTCCGACGGACGCCACGCCCATCAGCGCCTCGGGGACGAGGATGCTCCACGAGTTCAGGCCGAAGATCCGCACCGAGAGCGCCATGACCCACAGGGACGCCGGCGGCTTGTCGACGGTGATCGAGTTACCGGCGTCGGACGAGCCGTAAAAGAACGCCTTCCAGCTCACCGATCCGGCCTGCACCGCTGCCGAGTAGAAGGCGTTCGCCCAGCCCGACGCGCTCAGATCCCACAGATACAGCACCGCCGTGCCGATGAGCAGCACAGCCAGGGCGGGCCGGACCCAGCGTGGGTCGGGTGCGTTGTCGGGCACCGTCTCGACGTCGGGCTGCCCCGCCTCACCGGAGCCGGCCCCGACCTCGGTCGGTGCGTCATGGTCAGCTGGTGGACCGGCCGGGCTCGTCCTGGTCCACGGCATCCTGCGACGGTGCCCGTGGGCACGCCGATCCCGCGCATCGGGGACCGGGTCGGTGAGAGTCGACGACATGGGAATCACCCTGCGCCGCCGACCTTTCGGCTCCTTGTGCTCCACCTGTGACGAACCTGTGAGCCCACCCCCGGGTAGCCCCGCCATGGTGGACACCTCGGCCTGCCTGCTGCGCCCGACCGGCGGCCATGGCCCCGAACCAGGCGGCATGAGTCGGCCCGACCCGGGCGACCTGATGGATCAGATGCGACGGGTCGGCCCGGACGGCAGGGCTGGCGGCGGTGCGGCAATCAGCGGCGGTGCGGCGAGCGGCGGCGGGGCACCTGGCGGGGAGATGGGGCGGGTGGCGGTCCGGTCGGGGGCCATCGCGGGGTCCGACAGCGGCGGGGTGTTCAGCTCGTAGCCATGCGCGTCCGGGCTGAAACCGCCTGCGCCGTGGATGTCCATGGGGTGGACATCGGTGTCGGAGTTCTCCGCGCCGAGGGCGAAGGAACTGTCCTCGTCAAGGTCAAGGGCGAGAGAACGGTCGTTCGCCAGGTCGGCGGGGGTGCGGGGGAGACGGACGATGAAGGCGGTGCGGCCGGGGACGCTGGTGGCCTCCACCTGGCCGTGGTGGGCCTCGACGACGGCGGCGACGATCGCAAGGCCGAGGCCGGTGCTGCCGGCGGCGCGGGAACGGGAGCTGTCACCGCGGGCGAACCGTTCGAAGATCTGCGGGAGCAGGTCGGGGGCGATGCCGGGGCCGTTGTCCACGACGGCGATGGTGACGTCGGTGGCGGTGGCGGCGAGGCTCGCCGTCACCAGGGTGCCGGGTGGGGTGTGGGTGCGGGCGTTGGCCAGCAGGTTCGCGAGGACCTGGTGCAGTCGGGCGGCGTCGCCGGTGACGGAGACGGGCTCCTCGGGCAGGTCAAGGTTGAACCGGTGCTGGGGGGCGGCGACGTGCGCGTCGCTGACGACGTGGACGACCAGGCGGGACAGATCCACCGACTCGTGTTCGAGCGGACGGCCCGAGTCGATCCGGGCGAGCAGCAACAGGTCGGAGACCAGGGACGTCATCCGGGCGCTCTCGGACTCGACCCGGCTCATCGCATAGGTGACGTCCGGCGGGACGGGCTCGCGGGTGCGGCGGGTGAGCTCGGCGTACCCGCTGATTGCGGCGAGCGGGGTGCGCAGTTCGTGGCTGACGTCGGCGAGGAACTGGCGCATCCGCATCTCGCTGGCATGCCGGACGACCAGCGCGTCGCCGATGTGCCCGAGCATCCGGTTGAGCGCGGCGCCGACCTGCCCGACCTCGGTGCGCGGGTCCGTGTCGACCTCGGGCACCCGCACGGACAGCGCCACCTCACCCCGGTCCAGCGGCATCTCCGTGACCCGGGCCGCCGTGGCCGCCACTCGACGCAACGGCCGCAGGGTCACCCGGATGATGATCGTCCCGGCGATCGCGGTGGCCGCGACCCCGACCAGGGCGACCACCCCGCCGATCACCGTCATCTTGGTCAGCGTGGCGTTGACCTGTTTCATCGGCAGGGCGGTGACCACCGTCATGCCGTCCGCGCGGGTAATGCTCAACACCCGGTACTCGTCACTGCCGATGCTGCGGGTGTACGGGCTGCCGTCGCGGGGGACAGCGGCGATCGTCGTCGCCTGACCGCTGGTGATCCACTGGGGGGTGTTCGACGACGAATTGTATGTCGCGCCGTAGACGCTGGTGTCATCGATGATCGCGGCGAGCGTGCCTGGATCCACCGGTCCGTGGAAGAACCGGGAGAGCAGCGTCTCGGCCTCCAGCGCGTACAGCGTGTTCTGCGCCGTCGCCGTCGCCGTCGCCGAGGTGCCGCTCGCCGCCGTGGTTGCGACCGTGGAGGAGACAGCCGCCGTGGTTGCGGCCGTGAAGGAGGTCGTGGCTGTGGTCGCCGAGCCGTTCGAGCCTGTGGTCGTGGAAGTGGTGCCACTGCCCGACCCGGTGCTGCCACCCGACCCTGTGCTGCCACCCGATCCCGTGCTGCCACCTGATCCGGTGCCGGAATCCGAACCGGTGCCGGAATCCGGTTCGGAGCCGGGATACAGACCGGGCGGAGTCAGCCCTGGGATCGAGTCGTTGAGCTGTGGCCGGCCCCAGCGCTGGCTGGTGTCAACCAGCTTGTGGTCGAGCTGGTTGATCAGGACGCCGCGCAGTGCCACCGCCGTGACGAACACAATGGCCATGGACGCGGTGGCTAGCAGCACCATGAGCAGGGCGATCAGCCGTGCGCGCAACGACCAGCGGGCCGGCGAGACCTTTCGCCCGCGCCCGTGTCTGTTCCCACGTTCGTCGCCCTTCCGGCGACCGGGGCCGTCATGCGTGGTGGTGGGTAGTCCTGGCGTGACGTCGGAAGTCGAGGCCAGGCCGGCAGGCTCGGCGGTCACCATGGAGATCAGCTCGGGTCAGGCGCGGCGGCCAGCGCCGCTACCAGCCGACGCCGACGACATCGCCGATGCCGATGCCGATGCCGACGGCGCAGCGGCGCCGCCGCCGGACGTGGGCGGGCCGGGGGCGGCCTGAGCCTGGTCGGCCGGGCGCAGCACGTAGCCGGCGCCGCGCATCGTGTGGATCATCGGTGGACGTCCGGCGTCGATCTTCTTGCGCAGGTAGGAGACGTACAGCTCGACCACGTTGGCCTGGCCGCCGAAGTCGTAGTTCCACACCCGGTCGAGGATCTGCGCCTTGCTCAGCACACGGCGCGGGTTGCGCATGAAGAAGCGCAGCAGCTCGAACTCGGTGGCGGTCAGGTGCACGGGCACCCCACCACGGTCCACCTCGCGGCTCTCCTCGTCCATCGTGAGGTCGCCGACGACAAGCCGGGCGCCCTGTGCGGCCTCGGTGGTGCGCGCCGCCCGCCGCATCAGTCCCCGCAGCCGCGCGACCAGTTCCTCAAGACTGAACGGTTTCGTGACGTAGTCATCGCCACCCGCGGTCAACCCCGCGACCCGATCCTCGACTGCATCGCGGGCGGTCAGGAACAGCACGGGGACGTCCGGAGTCTCCGCCCGTAGTCGCCGCAGCACCTCCAGCCCGTCCATGTCCGGCAGCATGATGTCGAGCACGACCGCGTCGGGCCGGAACTCGCGCGCCAGCCGCAGGGCAGTCCGCCCGTCCCCGGCGCTGCGTACCTCCCAGCCCTCATAGCGCAGCGCCATCGACAGCAGCTCCGCCAGTGTCGTCTCGTCGTCCACCACGAGTACCCGCACCGGTTGCATGAGGACACCCTCTCCCAGATCCCTAGCCGCCACCTGAGTCCTGGCTGTGAACTTCCTGTGAGCCTGTGACTCGATCCGGTGGCGACCCAAAGCCTCGGCAAAGTTGTTGACTGGCAGGCACGCTTCATGACTGTTAGGTCGAGGCGTCCGGGACCCGGACGATCCCAAGCTGGTCGACGACCGCCTCACCCGCGTCGGCAGCCCACTCGGCGATCGCCGCGAACGAGCGCGCCCCGCGCATGTCGCCAGCGTCAGCAGTACCGGCAGCCGATGGCGGCGGCCCCGGCGTGTCCGTGGGTAGGCGACCAGCTCGAACATGGCGAGCAGATCCGCCGGCGGCACCGGTCGGCCACCGGCCGGCACGGCGGTAGCCAGCTGATCCAGGACAAGCGCAGGCGACGATAATGGTGCGGCGGGCATGGCGCCTCGGGGACGATCAGGCTGGCGTAGGAACCTCCAAGATCACCCGAGGGTCATGCCCGCTCTCCTTCGGGCCCCGCCCACCGGCACCAACCCGCCACCCGGAACCGCCGGAAACCCTCAGCACGGCCTACCAGTCGCTACCAAGCAAACTTGCCGCAGCCCTGGGTTCAGGCCCGTGAGCCGCAAGGTGGATTGACACCGATCAACCACTTGTTCACGATCAGACCGGCTTATGATTGACTTCGTAGTCTTGTTACATCTGCGGCAGACTTGGTCTGGTAGGCACCACTCGGTGCTACTGGACGTGAGCCCGCCACGGTAGGGGGAGGGACCTTGACCAAGAGCCCGCGCGGAGGTCTTCATGGAGCAGCTTGATCTCACTCCATCTCCCAGGCTGCTGGAGGTCTTAGGTGATATCCCGTATCAGCCCTGGCAGTGCCTTGCCGAGTTGATCGACAACGCCTTCGACGACTTTATCGCGGATGAAGAACGAGACCCGCAGGAACCTCCGACTGTACGCGTCACTCTTCCTAAGTCAACCACTCCAAAAGGCGACGAAATCGTATGTGTTGCTGATACTGGACGCGGTATGGGTAAGGAGGACTTGGAGAGATCGTTGCGGGCTGGGTATACGAATAACTCACGGCATGGCAGCTTGGGTTTGTTCGGCATGGGATTCAATATAGCGACCGCCCGGCTTGGAACCCTCACTGAGGTACGGACAACAAGGGCCGGTGACGCGGATTGGCTTGTAGCCGAAATCGATTTTCGGCGGATGGAGAAAGCCGGCAGCTTCAGCGTGCCGCTGAGTCGGCAGCCCAAGCCAGACACTGCCATCCACGGAACCGAAGTAACGATCCGGAAACTCAAACCGGAAACACGTACCTCGCTACGCCGACAGGCAACAGGTTCCCAGATACGAGAAAAGCTGGGAGATGTATACTCGTATATGCTAAGATCACCCGACAGTGTACCGGAACTTCTTGGGTCGGCGCTAATAGGTCGGGGTTTCGCGCTCTACGTGAATGGTAACCGCGTCAAACCACGGCTCCCGTGTGTTTGGTCGGCGAACCGATATGTAACGTATCGGGGGGCTAGCATCTCGGCGGTAACTCGAATCGAAAAAACGCTGAAGCCTGCTTGGGCTTGTATGGACTGCGGATACTGGCATCATTCGGATCCGGAGATCTGCGCGGAATGTCAGAGCGAGAATCTGCAGCTCCGGGAAAGGAGAGTCTTTGGCTGGATAGGCCTACAGCGCTATTTCGATACGAGCGACTTCGGTTTCGACCTGCTGCGGAATGGGCGGAAGATCCGACTAAAGGACAAATCTCTTTTTAGATGGGAGCACCCCGACACGGGACAAGAGTGGACTGAATATCCAATCGAGCTCGGTGCTACCGTCGGTGGACGATTTGTCGGTGAGGTGCACCTCGACCACGTTCCAGTCACATACCAAAAGAATGACTTTGAGCGAAGCTCTTCAGATTGGCGCACGGCCGTTGACATTATTCGAGGAGACGGGCCGCTGCAGCCTAAAAAAGCTAAAGCGATCAACTATCCAGAGAATCATTCTCCTCTAGGGTGGTTCTTCGGTGCATTTCGTGAAATTAAGCCGGGGCAACGTAATCTAATTCCTGGCGATGGCGCGCGAGCGTTACACGAGACCGCCCGAGAGTGGGGCCGTGACTTCCATAAAGGACTCCCGGAGTATCGGACTGACGACCGATGGTTTGAAGCCGCAGTCGACCACGATGAAGTAAAAGCAGGCCAGCGAGCACCGAAACAGACTCCAGCAGCGAGAGATGGCCGGCCTAGCACCAATCTACCGGACCCCGATGACATCCTAAATGTTACAGGGCTCTCGCTCACGGGATCAACTTCTGCTACCTCTCCGAAGGATGCAGCTTCTCTCCCACGCCAGGAGACCGAAGAGGAGAGGTTTGACCGATACCGCGCTTCCGCTAGGCGCCTCCTTGACTTGTGTCATGAAGTGGCGCTGCCGAATCTGGGCCGCCGAGAAGTTGTTGTCTATGAGACTTCGGAGCCCCTTAGGGACGGAAACGGTCGAGAAACTCCGACTTTGGCTCGGAGTCCGAGGGGAAACAAAATAGAAATATTTGTCGACGGCAGACACTCCGTCTTCAAAGAATGCGGGCGCGATCCACGAGATTACGCTATCATTCAGCTAGCTGAAACTATGCGTACTCAAGCTAGGATAAACGATCCGCTTGCCCACGTCGCTGCGGATATTATTAGCCGGCTACCCGATCAGCGCTTTACCGACTCGGCCCTGCGGCAACGTATCGACGGCCTACTGCAAAGGACTCGAGAGGCACTCACATCGGTGGTCGCTATACGCGAGTACGCGATCGCTCTCTGGAATTGCTTGCCGATCTCGGAGAAAGAATATGCCGAGCGGAATGCTGAGGCTACCGAATCAAGCTTGGTGTGGTCCGAGGCCACAACTGACGGTCGATTTATGGCGCACGTAGGGCCCGGGGGAGTGGCAGCTATCATTAGAAGCCGGCCGGACCTAGTGCTAGACGGTGCTGTGTTCACTACGACGTGGTCAACCTGGCCGAGCCATGATGCCAAAGCGCGGCAGGTCGAACGTCTCGCAAGACGTTTTGAATCGTTGGCGGAATTTATCGCCAATACTGATGCAAAGGGGCGCCTCGATCTTTCTTTGACCCGACTCACACTAGACATGCTTGACCAGGAAATCAAATCGGAGGACCTGCAGTGAGGTCTTCCTTTGTGGACCCACTTTTCCTAAGAGAGGTTGGGCCGGTAGCCTTTACGCGACAGATAGAGAGAGTACTGCTCCACCTTGGATTTACAGACGTCACCAACATTGATGGCTCTTATGACCAAGGTGGCGATATTCTCGCCCGCCGTAACGGAGAGCGATGGGTGTTCCAGACAAAATGGAAATCCACCGCCTCGGTTAGCTCTGCTGCGGTTGACGAGGTTGTTAAGGCGAAAGATTACTACAGCGCTGATCGCGCTGCAGTTGTGACAAACTCCCGCTTCGGGACATCGGTCGTTCGCAGACGAGACGAGCTGCTGCGGGTCGGCATACGTGTCGAGCTCTGGTCTGGTAAGGAACTCGTTCAACTCTATGGGGAAGAGCGGGCTTTTCTCAATCGGCTGCCCGAGCGTCCGCTACGTCCGTACCAGTCGGAAGCATTTCAGCGAGTTACGGAAGCGCTGGACGAACAACGGCGAGCTTTGCTAGTACTTGCCACCGGCCTTGGAAAGACAGTGATCGGCGGCGAAGTTATCGGCCGCCATCTAAGCCGCCATACTACGGGGCGGGTGCTTGTCGTCGCCCACACGAAAGAGCTTGTTGAACAGCTTGAGCGGGCACTGTGGTTTCACATCGGAAAAGGTACGCGAACCCAGCTTCTAACTGGTGAACATAGACCAGACGACCTACGGGGTATTACATGCGCGACGATCTTCAGCGCGCTTTCGTACGTGCGCAGCGGCTACCGGCCTGATCTTGTTATGGTTGATGAGGCTCATCATGTAGCCGAAAACGGGTATTTTGCAGAACTGCTCGACTTGTTGTCGGACGTTCCCCAACTCGGTGTTACAGCGACGCCCTGGCGTGGCGATCGTTATGATATAAGGCAGCGCTTTGGCGAGCCAACCTATACTCTCGGAATCGAAGATGGAATGCGGCTTGGATTTCTCGCCGAAGTTCGCTACCGACTGTTTGCGGATAATATCGACTGGGACTTTGTGCGTGCCGCCAGTCGAAATAGCTACGCTATCAAAGATTTGAACGCACGCCTCTTTGTTGCCGAACGCGATGAAGCGATTCGCGACAGGCTTATTGAAGCTTACGAGCGAACACCTGATCCGCGTATCGTCGTGTTCTGCCGAACTATTGAGCATGCCGAACGGATGGCGGTAATTCTCGATCAAGTTCCGCAGTGGAAGGGTGCCGAGGCAGTCCATGCCGAGCTGCACCGTCGGGAACGGCAGCTCCGTCTGATGCGCTTCCGTTCTGGCGATACGCCTATTATTACGGCGGTTGATATCCTGAATGAAGGCGTAGACGTACCCGATGTCAACATCATTTGTTTTGCCCGAGTGACTCATAGCCGCCGCATTTTTGTCCAGCAACTAGGCCGCGGGCTTCGGTTACGTCAAGGTAAAAGCCATGTCGAAGCCCTGGACTTCGTCAGTGATATCCGGCGTATTGCTGCGGTGCTCAATTTGCGAGAGCAGGTTGCTGCTGACGAAATAGAGACACTACGACTATCTAATACGGGCACTCGGTTTGAGTTTAGCGATCGCACTGTTGAAAACCTGATGCAGGAATGGATCAAAGATGCGGCGAGTCTGGAGACCGCGCTGGATGAGGCAAAACTCCAGTTTCCCGACCCCAATGTCTTCTCCAACTAGAGCAATATGAGCGATCTTCCAGATGTGATTCGCCGTCAACTGATCGCCGCGATTTATCGTAGCGCTGACGAGCTGGATTGGGATGGCCTTACGCAAGTGGACCGTTCGGCTACCTATAATAGATGGCTTGATGATCCCTTGATCGGAGAGGTTCTCGCACGATACGTTCCACGCGAGCGGGCAAGACTATGGATCAAAGATGTACCAATGAAGCACTACGACCGGGCTCGGCACGGTCTCGGCCCCTATGCTCCGTTCATTACGCGTAGGCTGCCGGGACCCGACTACCTTGTGCATCAGGCATTCGGTCCTGAGTGGTCAATCAACGCAAAGTCATTGCAGGACAAGCCAAGCCGGTGTTTGATCACTGACGGGCGGAATTGGAAGCTCCTGATCTGGGGTAATCCAAACAACTTCCGGGCTTTGATATGGGCTGGCTTAAACGCCCGGGTGGATGGCGGGCCGGCGCCGGTGATCGTTGTTTCTATTCGCCAAGGCCATAGGCTCAGCGAAGGAGAGATTGAGCGCCATGTCCTCCTGGGTCGGCAAGCTGGAATCGAGGTACTCCATTCAGTCATCCGGGACCTCCCGCCGATGAGTGGGAAGTGAATATGCGCGACCCTCAAATAACCAGCAAGATCATGTCATCTGTCAAGTCTCGGGATACGCGGCCCGAGATGGCGCTTCGTAAGGCGCTTTGGCGCCGTGGGATCCGATTCCGCGTTCGAAACTGTCTTACTGGCCACCCTGATATTGTGTTTCCTGGTGCACGCGTGGCTGTTTTTGTGGATGGTGATTTTTGGCATGGTAATGCTTGGCGTGTGCGAGCCATGCCCTGTTTCGAAGCGCAGTTCGCGCGAATGAATAATTCAGAATTTTGGCGCGCTAAAATTACTGCAAACATGGTTCGCGATGAGCGTGTGACGCGGGAATTGACCGACGCTTCCTGGACAGTTTATAGAGTCTTCGAGTCTCGCCTAAAGGAAGATCTTGTCAAAGTAGTTGACGAGGTTGAGCAGCTCGTACGTTCGAAGGCCACCGCGCGCCTAATGGAACCGGCTACATCGCCTAAGAGTTCAGGCGAGCTATTGGCCGATGGGCGAGAGGGGGAACAATGCCAAGATCGGTAGAGCTTTTCGCTGGCGGCGGGGGCATGGCACGTGGCATGCGCGATGCCGGATTCGGGCATGAGCAGCTCGTTGAGCGGGAGCCTAGGCCAGTCCATGTACTACGAGCGAACGCGGCGCGGAATCCGTGGCTGTGGAAGGATGAGAGCATAGTAGAGGCTGATATCCTCGACTGGCTTGAAGATATAGAAAATCTTGATTTAGATGATGTTGATCTTGTTGCGGGTGGTCCACCCTGTCAACCTTTTTCGATTAGTGGTGCGCATGCAGGACATAATGATCAACGAAATATGTTTCCGTCTGCGATAGAGACTGTTCGCCGCCTCCGACCAAAATTGTTTGTGTTCGAGAATGTACCCGGACTCTTGCGGCCCAGCTTCCTTCCATATTATAATTATATTTCCGACCAGCTTGCTATCCCAGAAGTTACTCCGCGAGATGGAGAATCCTGGATAGAGCATCATGTCAGGATACAGCATGCACATTCCGATGGTCTTCGTTATCACGTATACAGGCAGATAGTAAATGCGGCAGATCTTGGTGTGGGACAGGAGCGAAAGCGAGTCTTCCTGGTCGGTATACGTTGGGATGTTAGAGGTTCTGATTCCTGGCCGAAGATTGTTCCCACGCATAGTCGGGACTCTCTTCTTCGGGCCCAGTGGATTACCGGTGAATATTGGGAGCGCCACGGACTCGCCCCGGAACGTGAGAGCCCTGCAAGGCTCGCAAATAGAATCTCGGCATTGAGGCAGGAAGAGCTAGAAAGCTCCTCTCTGCCGTCCTGGCGGACCACCCGTGAAGTGCTTCTGGACCTGCCTGCTCCAATCGATAACGAGGAGCACCCAAAATTTCTCAATCATAGGGGGATTCCTGGAGCGAGAACATATAAGGGCCATACTGGCGGGCTTTTCGACTGGCCGGCTAAGACCCTTAAGGCTGGTGTTCACGGTGTCTGCGGAGGAGAGGCAATGATTCGTTTCCGTGACGGATCGCTACGTTACCTGACGATTCGCGAAAGTGCCCGAGTGCAGTCATTTCCGGATGATTATGAGATTCCTGGTACGCGGACTGCTGCCATGCGTGCCCTGGGTAATGCAGTCGCAGTTGATGTTGCGGCCACTATTGGGTCTGCTCTCCGTGCCCACACGGGTCTGTGATCTCGATACTCCGCCTTGGGGGCCGAATTAATATAATTTAATAATCGGAAACTAGTGTCGCGTGATTCTGTTCAATTTACTCGGGTAGGTGAGATAAAATGGTCAGGTGGAGTTGACGGCGGATGAGC
>NZ_JAMQQG010000075.1 GCF_023716925.1 Frankia sp. R82 | reverse complement strand
CACCGACGCCTGCCGGCGCCCGGCCAGCGCCGCGCCGCTCACCGCAGGTCCGGTCGCGGCACGGCGGCCAGCAGCGCCCGGGTGTAGTCCGCCTGCGGCTGGTCGAAGACCTGGTCCACCTCACCGGCTTCGACGACCACCCCGTCCTTCATCACGATGACCCGGTCACTGGTGTGCCGAATCACGCCGAGGTCGTGCGAGATGAACAACATGGCGACCCGCAGGTCCCGGCGCAGGTCCCCGAGCAGGTCGAGGATCTGGGCCTGCACCGAGACGTCGAGGGCGGACACCGGCTCGTCGCAGACCAGCACGCTGGGGTCGGGGGCCAGCGCCCGGGCGATGGCAACCCGCTGGCGCTGCCCGCCGGAAAGTTCCAGTGGGCGTCGGCGCAGCAACGAGGCGTCCAGCCCGACCCGTTCGAGCAGGTCGACGACGCGGTCGCGGCGAGCCCGGCCGCGGCGCACCCCCGCGACCCCCACGGCCTCACCGATGATCTGCTCGGTGCTGAACCGGGGATCGAACGATCCCAGCGGATCCTGGTGGATGGCCTGGATCCGGGTCCGGCGGGCCCGGCGGTCACGTTCGGACGCCGGGCTCCACGCCTCGCCGGCGAACCGGACCCGGCCCGCGTCGGGCGTGACCATCCCCAGCACGATCCGGGCCACCGTCGTCTTGCCCGAACCGGACTCACCGACCACGCCGAGGGTCTCCCCGGCGAACAGGTCCAGCGAGACGTCGCGCACCGCGTGGTGCCACTGGCCGTCGGGTGCGCGGAACCGCTTGTGCAGCGCCTCCGCCTCGATCAGCGCGGGGGCGCCGGACGGGCGGGTCGCCGGCCCCCGCACCACCGCGACCGTGGCTGTCCCGGCAGCGTCGCCGGCCTCGTCGGTCGTACGGGTGTCGTCGGTCGTACGGCTGTCGGTGGTCGTACGGCTGTCGGTGGTCCCGCCGACGACGGCGGGTGCCCGGTCGACCGGTTCCGGATACCAGCAGCGGGCCTGCTGCCCGGTCGCGGACCCCGTTGTCGGCATGACCGGCAGTTCGGTGCGACACCGTTCGTCGCTGCGCGGGCAGCGAGCCGCGTAGGGACAGCCACCTGTGCTGGCCGGCCGGTCCGTGACCGCCTGGGACAGCCGGGCGCCCCGTGGGTGCAGCGCGGGTACCGCGGCGAGCAGCGCGCGGGTGTAGGGATGGCGCGGCTGGGCCAGCACCTGCCGGGTCGGTCCCTGCTCGACCACCAGCCCGCCGTACATCACCACCACCCGGTCGGCGAGTCCGGCGACGACCGCCAGGTCGTGGCTGATCAGCAACACCGACAGGCCGTCCGCGGCGAGCTGGCGCAGCAGGTCGAGCACCTGCGCCTGCACGGTGACGTCGAGGGCGGTGGTGGGCTCGTCGGCGAGCAGCAGCTCGGGTCCCGCGGCCAGCGCCGAGGCGATCAGTGCCCGCTGGCGCAGCCCGCCGGAGAGCTGGTGCGGGTACTGGGCCGCCCGCCGCTCGGGCTCGGGTACCCCCACGTCGGCGAGCAGGCCCAGCACCCGTTCGCGGCGCCGGGCGCGTTCGACGGTCCGATGGGTGCGCAGCGGCTCGGCGATCTCCGCGCCGGCGGTGCGCAGCGGGTCGAGGGAGACCAGGGCGTCCTGCAGGACCAGTCCGATGCGTCGACCGCGGACGCCGCGCCAGCCCCGTTCGCCCAGCCCGATCAGATCAAGACCGCCGAACGACAGCTGGCGGGCCGAGACGGTGGCCTGCGGGCCGGACAGTCCGACCAGGGTGCGGGCGGTGACGGTCTTGCCCGACCCGGACTCGCCGACGATGGCCAGGCACTCGCCCCGGTCCAGGGTGAACGAGACGTCCCGCACGGCCTGGACCCGACGGCCCGCGCCGCGCCGCCCGGGCACGTCGAAGGTCACGCTCAGCCCGTCGACGATCAGTGCCGGACCGGTCTGACCGGTCGGGTTGGCGACCGCGACGTCGTCGGTGCCGACGTCCTCGGTGTTCGCGACGTCCTCGGTGTTCGCCGCGTCTTCGGTGTTCGCCGCGTCTTCGGTGCCAGCGCCGGTGCCGGCGGTGACCGCGGGGGCGGCGGGTGGGTGGCTCACGGGCGCGACCTCCGGCTGTAACGGGCCTGGGCGAACCGGCCGACGACGTTCACCGCGATCACGGTCGCGGTGATCGCGGCACCCGGGAACACCCCGGCCCACCAGGCGGTGGACAGGTAGTTGCGGCCCTCAGACAGCATCAGGCCCCATTCGGGGGTGGGGGGTGCGGTGCCGAAGCCGAGGAAGCTCAGGCCCGACACGGCGATCATCGTCGTGCCGAAACCGACGGTGGCCACGACCAGCAGTGGGCCGAGCGTGTTGGGCAGGATGTGCCGCCCGATCAGCAGCCGGCGGCGCAGGCCCAGACCCACGGCCGCCTCGACGTAGCCGGAGCGGCGCACCACCAGCGCCTCCGAGCGCACCACCCGGGCGTAGCCGGGCACGTTGGACAGCGCGACCGCCACGGCGAGGTTCAGCGTGCCGTTGCCGAGCACAGTGATCACCAACAGGGCCAGCAGCAGCGGGGGCAGGGCCAGCAGGACGTCGGCCACCCGCATCAGCACCGCGTCCGCGATCCGCCCACCCAGTGCGGCGGTCAGACCCAGCACCGCACCGCCGCCGACGCCGAGCGCGGTCGCCGCCAGGCCGATCCACAGCGACCGGCCGGCGCCGTGCACCACCCGGCTGTAGACGTCCCGGCCGAGCTGGTCGGTGCCGAACCAGTGCGTCCCGCTCGGGCCGCGCAGCGCGTCCACCGTGTCGGTGTCGATCGCCGAGCGTCCGGTGAACAGCCCCGGTGCCAGCGCCGCGGCGACCAGTACCAGCAGGACCAGCCCGGACAGCACGAGGCCGACCCGGGGCGGGCGGCGGGCCCGGGTCGCGGTCCGCCGCCCGGCGCCGCTCGCCGCGACATCCACCGCCAGTTCGACAGTCGTCATCAGTCCGCCCTCAGCCGCGGGTCGATCAGGAGATACAGCAGGTCCACGACGGTGGAGATGGTCACGAACACCAGCGCCGAGAGCATCACCACCCCCATCACCACGGGCATGTCCCGGCTGCTCACCGCCTGCAGGGTCAGGGCCCCGATGCCGGGCCGCGAGAAGACCTTCTCCACCAGGACCGCGCCGCCGAGCAAGGTGCCGGCGAGCCACCCCGACAGCGTCACCAGGCCCACCGTCGCGTGGCGCAGGGCGTGCCGGGCCCGGATCGCGGTCTGGCTGAGCCCGCGGGCCCGCGCCGTGGTGATGAACGGCTGTTCGAGCGCGGTCTCCAGGCCCTCCCGCAGGACCTGACCGAGGATGCCCGCCACCGGCAGACCCAGCGTGAGAGCGGGCAGCACCAGCGCGGAGAACCCCTGCGCACCGGCGACCGGGAAGACGCGGACCTTGAAGCTCAGCGCGGTGAGCAGCAGGATGCCCAGCCAGAACGGCGGCGTCGACACCGAGACGAGCTCCCAGAAACTCGCCACCGCCCGCAGCGCCCGGTGGCGCCCGGCGGTCGCGACGGCCGAGACCACCGCGAGCACCACCGCCACGGTCAGCGCCGCCAGCGCCAGCTGCACCGTGGGCATCAGCTGGTCGCCGATCAGGTCCGACACCGGCTGCTGCAGCTGGTAGGACCAGCCGAGGTCGCCGTGCAGCAGTCGGCCCAGGTAGTGCAGGTACTGCAGGACGACCGGCTCGTCCAGGCCGAGATCATCCCGGATCTGGGCGCGGACCTGCGGGGACGCCATCGTCGACGGGCCGAGGATGATCGCCACCGGGTCGCCGGGGAGTAGCTGCAGCGCGACGAACGCGGTCGTCGCCGCGCCGAGCAGGACCGCGACCGCGGCCGCGAGCCGGCGGCCGACCGCTCTGGCCACCACCCGGCCGGACAGACGGTGCGGACCCGTCCGCCCGGCCGGCTCGCCGAGCCCCACCGACCCCGGCAGCACCCCCGCGTCGTCCGCCGCACTGCTGCCGACCTCCGCGGAGGTGCTGCTCAGGGGGCTCGTCATCGGATCAGGCGCGGTGGAGGTCGTAGAGCAGCGGCTTGCCGTTCGGGTCGACGGTCAGCCCCGACACCTTGTCGGACACCACGACCAGCTTGGTCGGCACGTAGACGGGCAGCACCGCCGCGTCGGTGAGCACCACCTGGCGCTGCACCTTCGCGTAGAGCTCGGTCCGCTTCGCCTTGTCCAGGGTGGCCGCGCCGGCCTCGGTCCACTCGTCGACCTGCGGGTCCTTCAGGTTCGCCGCGTTCTGCCCACCGGTGGCCGGGGTGCTGGCCGAGTTGAAGAAGCCGCGCAGGATGTCCGGGTCGGACTGGGTCCAGGAGAAGTCGTACAGGTCGTACTGACCGGTGCCGGCCAGAGCGACGAACGCGCCGATGTCCAGGGCCGGGTGGCTGACCTCGATGCCGATCTTCTTCAGGTCGGCCTGGATGCCCTGGGCGACCACGGCGCGCTGCTCACGGGTGTGCGGCGGGTTCCACGGCCAGTCGACGGTGAGGCGCTTGCCGTTCTTGGTCCGGTAGCCCTGGGCGTCGCGCCCGGTCCAGCCGGCCTCGTCGAGCAGCTTGCCGGCCTTGGTCGGGTCGAACTTCAGGCTGTTCTCGAGCGAGGCGTCGTAGGCCGGGGTGGAGGGGGTCAGGGGGCTCCACGACCGCTGGTACTGGCCGAAGTACACGGTCTTGATGATCTGGTCGAGGTTCGTGCCCAGCTGGATCGCCTGGCGGACCTTCACATCGGCCGTGGCGCCGCGGGTGGTGTTGAGGTAGATGGCGTAGCTGCCGCCCGGGTCCTGGAGCTTGCGGATCGACAGGTTCTTGTCCGCCTCGACGGTGCGGATGTCCGACGGCGCAATGCTGGTGGCGATGTCGACCTGGCCGCTGGTCACCGCGCCGGTGCGCACCGGGTCCTCGGTGAGGAAGCGGAAGACGACCTTGTCGAGGTAGGCGGCACCGGTGTGGGTGGACTGCTGCGGGGCCCAGTTGTACGCCGGGTTCTTCGTCAGCGTGACGCTCTGGCCCTTGGTGTAGCTGGTGAACACGAAGGGGCCGGTGCCGATGATCGAGCTGCCGCCGGCGCACAGGGCGTCCGGCCCGCGGGTGAGCGACTTCGGCGAGTAGAAGCCCAGGCTGGGGGTGCTGGCGCCCTGCAGGAACGGGGCGAACGCTTTTGTGAAGGAGACCTTCACCGTGTGTGGGTCGATGACCTCGGTGCTGCTGTACGGACCGAGCAGGGTTGCCGCGTACTGCGACTTCGTCTTCGGATCGGCGATGCGGTCGAAGTTCGCCTTCACCGCGGCCGCGTCGAACGGGGTGCCGTCGGTGAACCGCACGCCGTCACGCAGTGTGAAGGTGTAGCTCTTCAGGTCCGGAGCGACCTTCCACGACGTCGCCAGCCACGGGTGGAAGGCGCCCTTCGCGTCGACGGTGACCAGCGAGTCGACCACGCCGCGTTCGATGTCGGCGGTGATGCCCTGCGGGTTGACCTGCAGGTCGAAGCAGGTCGGCTCGACGTCGAGTGCGTAGGTCACCGTCCCGCCCGCTTTGGGGGCTGCCCCGGCCGCGGTGCCGCCGTCCGAGCCGGAGCTCGAGCCGCAGGCGGAAAGGGCGAGTGTGGCTACCGTCGCCGTCGTTATCAGGGTGAGGCGAGCGGGTCTGGCGAGACGCATGCGGGTGCTCCGGGGTGTAGATGCAGAAGGCGACATAAAGGCGCGGCAGACGGGCCGGTCCTGGGTTGACGCGCAGCACGGATCGTCTTTTTGCGCAGGGTTTTACAACTGCCGGGTGTTTCTGTTCCGGAGGTTCGTCCGGTCCGGGCTGGAGACGCCGACGACCCGCTGGAAACCCAGCGGTGGTGCGGCTCTGTTCTTCCGGGTGGGGCGTCGTCGCCCGGCCCGGAACACGGCGGTGTCAGCTACAGGCGGCGCTGGACACGCGGAGCAGATCGATATGCCTGCGTACAGTGAGAAAGATGCCTGTCGGTGACGACATGGTGATCGTATGGCGCCGGTGGGCGGTGTGCTCGACCGGCGGCATCGAGCGGGAGTGGAATCGACGACGGCGTGGAGATGGCGCGACCGCCAGCCGTCGATTGACCATGGGCAAAAGTATAGGGCGAAAGGCCTTTCGGGTAACCCGGGTGGGGGTGTGAAGGAACTCACTTTCGTTGACCTGAATTGCCTTCGGCGTCTTCATGTGGTCGGCCGAAAAATTCGCTGGTGCCGGCATGTTCGCCACTCCCTCCGTTCCCGGGTTGTCGGTGTCCTCGTCGGCGGCAAATGGTGCTCGGTAAACAGCGCGGAGGTTGGCGCTGCGGGGAGCTATCGCGACGAGGTGGCGGTGACGTCCTGTGGTGCGCTGGTCTCGGGGCCGGTGCCGGCTGGCGTGGACCGTGGTGTGGGCGAGGCCGCGGGCGGCGTGCTGGCTACCGGCCGGTCGCGCAGGAACGCGGCGATGATCACGCCGATCGCCGCCGCCGCGATCGCGGCGACCAGACCGCCCACCCGCAGGCCGTGCACCACGTCGGCGGGAGAGGAGGTCTGGTCGAGCCCGGAGGTGGACACCGCCACGATCGCCGCGAGGCCGACCGCGCTGCCGATCTGCTGCGAGGTGGAGGCGATCGCGTTGGCCACACCCTGCTGCTCGCTCGCGATGCCGTGCGCCGCGGCGGCGAAGCTGACGGTGAACGCGATACCACCGCCGAGGCCCCACACCGCGATGCCGGGCAGCAGCGCGAGATAGGAGCCGTCCGTCGACATACCCGGCACCAGCAGGGCGATGCCGATCCCGCACAGCAGCAGGGCGATGCCCAGGGAGACGCCGAAACCGAGCCGCCGCGCGGCCGTGGTGGCCAGCGGACCGGCCCCGGCCATGGAGATCAGGGTGAGCGGAAGGAAGGCGAGGCCGGCCTTGAGCGGGCTGTAGCCGAGCACGCCCTGCAGATAGGTGGTGAACAGGTAGTACTCCCCGGCCAGGGTGCCGGAGAAGACGAACACGGCCAGCAGGGCCGTGCTCAGGCTGCGGTAACGCAACAGCCGTGGGGGCAGCAGCGGTGTGCGCAGGCGCAGCTCCACGACGGCGAAGGCTGCCGCGAACACCACCCCCAGGCCGATGGCCCCTGCCGCGCGCACCGACAGCCACCCCCGCTCGGGCCCGCTGACCAGGCCGAACACGATCAGGGCGACGCCGGCGGTGGCCAGCAGGCCACCGGTGAGGTCGAAGCCCGCGTACCGGTCCGCCCGCGGGGTGTCCGGCGGCAGCAGCCGCGGTGCGGCGGCCACGATCAGTGCCGCGACCGGGACGTTGACGAAGAACACCCACTCCCAGCCGAGGTAGTTGGTCAGCAGGCCGCCGGCCAGGGCGCCCGCCGCGAGGCCGCCGCCGCCGGCGGCCCCCCACGCCGCCATGGCCTTCGTCCGCGGGGCACCCGCCGGGAAGATCGTGTTGATCAGGCTGAGGATCGTCGGGAACAGCAGAGCGCCCCCGACGCCCTGCACCGCCCGTGCGGTGATCAGCAGCCAGGGTGCCCCGGAGAGCCCGCCCACCAGCGAGGACAGCCCGTAGAGCGCCACCGCGACGAGCAGGACTCGACGGGCGCCGAGCCGGTCGGCGGCCCGGCCGCCGAGCAGCAGCAGGCCACCGAACGTCACCGCATAGGCGCTCACCACCCACTGCAGCGACTGGGTGGTGAAGCCGAGCTCCCGACCGATGTCGGGCAGTGCGACGTAAACGATGTTGTAGTCGATGGCGATCATGAACTCGGCGAACGCGAGGAGTGCGAGCGTCAGCCCGAGCCCGGACCGCGGTCGGGGCGCTGAGGCAACCACCTGGGGGCTCTTTTCGTCGGGTGCGCGGTGCGTCGTGGGGTCGGCCGGCCCGAACCGGGCCGGGTCGACCGGCCACCGAAGTCTACATAGCGTTCGATTTTTCGTCTGCCGTTCAGGAAGCTATCTGATGATGAGCAATTGAACGGCGTGTACTAACTCCTCGATGTAGAGTGGTGCCGGTGGACGGGGTACAACTCAGCCGGCGGGAGCGGCTGCGCGCCGAAACCGTGCGGGACATCAAGCGGATCGCGCTCACGCACATGGCGCAGGGCGGAGCCGCGGCGCTGTCCCTACGGGCGATCGCCCGCGAGATGGGGATGACCGCCGGCGCGCTGTACAGCTACTACGACACGCGTGATGACCTGATCACGGCCCTGATCGTGGACGTCTACTCCTCGCTGGCCCAGGCCCTGGAAGCCGCCCGCCGGACCCGCCCGGACGACCCGCTCGCCCAGCTGGTGGCCGTGGGGGTGACCTACCGGGAGTGGGCGGTCGCCCATCCGCCCGAGTTCCAACTGGTCTACGGCGACCCCATCCCCGGCTACCGGGTGCCCGAGGACGGTGCCGAGCTCGCCGCGGAGCACCGGGCCTGTGGCGTCCTGATCAGGATCGTCGCCGCCGCCTGGCCGTTCACTGCGGAGGAGCCCCGTGAGTCGGGTGAGCCGGACGGGGCGGGTGCGCCGGGCGTGCCGGAGTACCGGTGGTCGGATTTCCGCCCCGACTTCGCCGCGATGGCGCAGTCCACCTTCCCCGGGCTGCCGCCGGGGGCCGCCGCCCTGTCGTTGCGGATCTGGGGGCGGCTGCACGGCCTGGTCGCCCTCGAGGTGTACGGCCACCTGCGACCGCAGGTGAACGACCCGGCCCGGCTGTACCGGGAGGAGCTGCGCGACCTGTGCACGCTGCTCGCCGGCTGGCTGCCGGTCACGGTGCCAGCTCCGGCAACCGTTCGGCGCTGAGCCGCCAGGCCTCGTCCCGCGGGACCGGGGCCTCCTGCGGCGCACGGGGGTAGCGGTGGATCGAGCGCCGAGCCCGAATCCGCCAGCCGCCCTGCGCGGCCCGGACCAGCACGTCCTCGTACTCGCCGTTGGTCGCCGAACCGTCGGCGAGGGTGGCGATGTAACGGCTCAGCGCCCGCACGGTCCCGTCCGGGTCCACCAGGACGACCGTGTTCACGGTCTGGTGGTCGGGCGCGTCCGGACCGAGCCCGAGCAGGAACTCCCGCAGCGTCGCAAGGCCGTCGAGGACCCGGCCGCTGCGGGCGAACTCGAACCGGATGTCCTCGGTGAACACCAGACCGAGCGCGTCGTCGTGGCGGTTGTCGCAGACGTGCGCGAACAGGGCGAGCGTCTGCCCGATCTCGGCGAGGTCGGTGGTCGACAGCGTCGCCGTCGCGGTGTGCCCCACGGTGGACTCCTCTGGCGGGTGGCGGCGCGGGTCAGGCCTCGACCGCGCCGAGCTGGCGCAGGATGGTGAGCCGGTCCGGCAGCACCGAGTAGTTGACCACCTGGCCGTTGCGGAAGGTGACCAGGCTGACGCTGGTGGCGTCGATGCGCCGGCCGGTGGGCGCGACGCCGAACAGCTCGCCGCGCTGGGTGCCCTCGATCTGCCAGTAGACGACGACCTTGTTCCCCTCGGCGACGACCTCGGTGACCGTGGTCCGCACGTCCGGCACCGCCGTGCGCAGCCACTGGACGTGTTCCACGAATCCGGCGCGGCCGTTGGACCAGCCGGCCCGCGCCCGGGTGGTGTCGTCACCGTCGTCGGCGATGAAGGTCTCCAGCAGCTCGAGTCGACCCTCGTTGACGACCTCCTCGTAGAGGCGCCGGGCGATGTCCTTCTGTGCCGCGAGGCCGGGCTGGGGCGAGACGTCCACCGGGGCGTGCGGGTCGGTCCGGGTGTCGATGCTCATGGGTGCTCCCATCGGGTCGGCGTGCTGCGTGAGGTGGGGGGCTGCGGTACCGAAACGCGGTACCGAACCGCGGTACCGGACGGACTACTGGGGCGGCTCGCCGTCGTAGGTGGGCGCCAGCAGGATGCCGGTGGAGGCGGTGATCCCGCCGTCGACGGGGATCACCGCGCCGGTGATGTAGGAGGACGCGGGCGAGGCCAGGAACCAGATCACCTCGGCCTGCTCGCGGGGCTGCGACCAGCGGCCCAGCGGGACGCGCCGGGTCAGCGTGGCGGACAGGGCGGGGTCGGCCCGCTGGCGCGCGGTGCGCGGGGTCTCGGTGAGCCCGGGGGCGACGGCGTTGATCCGGATGTTCTGGTAGGCGTAGTCCAGCGCGGCCGAGCGCACCAGGTTGATCGCGGCGGCCTTGGTGGTGTTGTACGCCCAGGTGTACGGGTCACCCCGCAGACCGGCGCCGGAGGCGGTGACGACGATCGCCCCGCCACCGGCCGCGCGCAGCGCCGGGGCGGCGGAGCGGATGCCCAGCACCAGGCCGCGGACGTTCACCGCGTGGATCTGGTCCAGGCTCTCCACCGCGCCCGGGGCCTCGATCGGCGGGGCTCCGCCGATGCCGGCGTTGAGCACCGACGCGTGCAGCCGGCCGAAGTGCGACGTGGCCAGGGCCACCGCGTCGTCATTGGTCAGCGGGTCGGCCGCGTCCCCGGCGAGGGTGACGACGTTCGGGTTCCCGGTGAACGCCGCCAGACCCTCCTTGGACACGTCGACCGCGACGACCCCGAGACCGCGCTCGGTGAACAGCTCGACGCAGGCCGCTCCGATGCCGGCCGCGGCGCCGGTGACGACAACTGCTCCCGTCGGCATACGGCTTCCCTCCTCTGTGGTGTCGCACATTTCCGAGTCGTGCGTGGGAAACAATCCGGGTGACCGGTGCGGTGACCCGCGCGGCCCGGACGCCGGTGGGTTGCGCCGGCTGCGCTGGGGCGGCCCTGGGCGGCGGCGGTGCGGGCGTTGTCGGTGTTTCGTTGAATCTACAAGGTGTGTAAACGTGAGGTAAGGCTTTCGCGCCGGAATCTCTCCGGCACCGGACAACAATGGACGGTTGGTTACTGAATGACCTGGGAAAGGGCCACGGAATGACAACGGGACGGGGTTTCGACCGGGCTACGTAGAACTACGTAACCCGGTCGGCCGGACTGGTCCTCAGACCAGGGAGTCGAGGAACCTGGTGATCGCGGCAACCGTGGTGGGCGAGTGCTCCTCAAGAATGGAGAAGTGCTCGCCGGGAACGTCGACGGCCTCGTGCGGGGTCGCCCAGTAGGCCTGCCAGCCGGTGGGGTCGGCCGGGTCGACCACGGTGCGCGGCAGCGGGTCGGCCGCCCGCACCAGCAGCGTCGGCGTCTCGACCGGTTTGGGCTGCCAGCCGTCGAAGATCTTCACGTAGGCGCCCATGGTGGTCAGGCTCGCGTCGCTCCAGACCATCTCGTAGCGTCTGACCCGCTCCAGCATGCCGGTGATCATGGCGGGCAGCCACCACTGGACCATCCCCTCGCGCACCGCGCTTTCCGGCGGGTAGCTGTCGATGAGGACCAGGCCGGCCGGCCGGACCCCGGCGCTTTCCAGCTCGGCCGCCACCGCGTGCGCGACCACCCCGCCCATCGAGCGTCCGACCAGGACGAACGGCTCGTCGCCCACCAGTCGGATCACCTCCCGCACGTGTGCCTCGACGTAGGTGGCCTCGTCCGCGGGCAGGTGGTCGTCCTCGGCGAAACCGGAGGAGGGCAGCACGAACACATCACGCTCGCCGCGCAGCAGGGTGCCGAGCCGGGCGTACTCGTGCGGTCCCGAGATCGCGCTCATCGCGGGGAAGCAGATCAGCCGATGGCGGGCCGGTCCCTCGGCCAGCTGCAGTGGCGCCTTCGTGTGCCGGGCGCTGTCGGCGGCGCCGTAGGTGGGTCGCAGGAACGACGCGACGACCAGCAACTGCGCGGCCGCGATGAACTGATCGCGGGCGCACAGGGCCTGGTAGAGCGCGGACAGCGGCCCCTCCTGCGGGCCCACCGCCCGGACCTGCGCCGGGCCGGTCTGGTTCCCGGTGCCCGGCGCCGAACCTGCCCCCGGCGTGAGGTCCTGGGGCTGGCCGGGAGCCGGCACCGCCGCCGTGCCGGCGGGCGCGGCGGCGAGCTGCCGGGCGAGGTAGGCGGCGAGGTCGAGGGCGTTGGGATGGTCGAAGGTGAGCGTGGCGGGCAGCCGCAGGGCGGTGGCGGCGTTCAGCCGGTTGCGCAGCTCGACCGCGGTCAGCGAGTCCAGCCCGAGCTCGCCGAAGTCGCGGTCGGCGGCCACCGTCTCCACCCCGGCATGCCCCAGCACGCTCGCGACCTGGGCGCGGACCTGGTCGAGCAGAACGGCCTCGCGGGCGGCCGGGGTGTCGGCCTCGGCCAACAGCCGCAGCAGCACGGCGGCCTGCGCGTCACCACCGGCGTTCGGATGCCCGGCGGCGGCCCGGCGGCGGGTGGCGGGCGCCGTGGTGCGCACCAGCTCTCGCAGCAGTGCGGGGATG
>NZ_JAMQQG010000074.1 GCF_023716925.1 Frankia sp. R82 | reverse complement strand
TGGGCGCGGCGCTGGCGGAGCGGGTCGAAGGACGGGTCGTGCAGTTGCGCCGGCTCGACGACCACGTCGGCGGGCGGAGGTCGGCGGCGAACGGACGGGGTCGCGGATCCGGCATTCGAGATCGCTCTTCCCGGAGGATGGGCAGGATTGACCGCAAGAATGCTAACCGAGCCGGCTTACCGCTATCCGGGGTATTCCGTCAGCACCGCCAGGATCTGCTGCCCGTATTTTGCCAGTTTGTTCTCGCCGACTCCACTGATGCCGGCGAGCGCGGCCAGGTCGGCCGGTCTGCGGCTGGCGATCTCGCGCAGTGTCGCGTCGTGGAAGATGACGTACGCGGGCACGCCCTGTTCCTTGGCGCTCGCGGCCCGCCAGGCCCGCAGTGCCTCGAAGATCGGTGCTGCCTCGGCCGGTAGCTCCACCGGTGCCGCCCCGCGCCGGGACCGACCGCCGCTACCGCTGCCTTCGCTTCGCGTGCCGCCCTCGCCCCGCGCGCCTGCTTCGCTTCGCGTACCGGCGGCGCGTACGGGCCGGGCCGGTTCGCGGCGCAGCGCGACCTGGCGGGATCCGCGCAGTACATCGGCGCTGGCCTCGGTGAGTGCCAGGGTGCCGTGCTCGCCCTGCACGGTGAGCAGCCCCTGCGCGAGCAGTTGGCGCACGACGGCACGCCATTCCAACTCGCGCAGGTCAGCGCCGACTCCGAAGACGCTGAGTGTGTCGTGTCGATGTTGCTCGACCTTCGCGGTGCGCCGGCCGAGAAGAATGTCGATGACCTGGCCGGCGCCGAACCGCTGGTGGCGTTCCCGATCCAGGCGCAGCACCGTGGAGAGCAGTTTCTGCGCGGGAATCGTGCCGTCGAACGACTCGGGCGGGTGCAGGCAGCTGTCGCAGTTGCCGCAGGGCGGCGTACCGCGCTGGCCGAAGTAGGCCAGCAGGCCCACTCGGCGGCATTCAACGGTTTCGCACAGTGCGAGCATCGCGTCCAGATGCGTGGACAGCCGGCGGCGATGCACCGCGTCGCCGGGGGAGGAGTCGATGAGCCGCCGCTGCTGGACGACGTCCTGCAGGCCGTAGGCGAGCCAGGCCGTGGACGGCTGCCCGTCCCGCCCGGCGCGGCCGGTCTCCTGGTAGTAGCCCTCGACGGACTTGGGCAGGTCGAGGTGGGCGACGAAGCGGACGTCCGGCTTGTCGATGCCCATGCCGAACGCGATGGTCGCCACCATGACGATGCCCTCCTCCCGCAGAAATCGGGACTGGTGGGTGGCGCGGGTGCGGGCGTCGAGCCCCGCGTGGTAGGGCAACGCGGGGATGCCCTGCGCGACGAGGAACTCGGCGATGCGCTCCACCGACGCACGTGACAGGCAGTAGACGATGCCGGCGTCACCGGCATGCTCGGTGCGCAGTAGCTCCAGCAGCTGCGCCTTCGGTTCCTTCTTCGACTCGATGCGGTACTGGATGTTCGGTCGGTCGAAGCTTGCGACGTGATGGTGCGCGTCGGCGAGCTCGAGGCGGGCAGTGATCTCCCGATGGGTCTCCGGGGTCGCCGTCGCCGTCAGCGCGATCCGCGGCACCGCCGGCCAACGCTCGTGCAGCATCGAGACCTGCAGGTAGTCCGGCCGGAAGTCGTGCCCCCACTGGGCCACACAGTGAGCCTCGTCGATCGCGAACAGCGAGATCGACGCCCGGTCGAGCAGCCGCATCGTCGCTTCGACCCGCAGCCGCTCCGGCGCGAGGTAGACGAGATCGAGCTCGCCGGCAAGCAACGCGCCTTCGACCGCCCGCCGCTCGTCGAGATCCTGGGTGGAGTTGAGGAACCCGGCCCGCACACCGAGCGCCCGCAGTGCGTCGACCTGGTCCTGCATCAGCGCGATCAGCGGTGAGACGACGACCCCCGTACCTGGGCGCACCAGGGCGGGAATCTGGTAGCACAGCGACTTGCCGCCACCCGTCGGCATCAGCACCAGCGCGTCGCCACCGCCCACGACATGGTCGATGATCTCGCGCTGGCCGGGGCGAAACGCGTCATAGCCGAAGACCCGCTGCAGGACCTCCCCGGCGGAGGGGGCTGCACTCCCATCGCCAGCGTGACCGCCGCCCGCCTCACCTGCCCCACCTGCGTCGGTGGGACCGGCCGGACCCTGGTCGAAAGCCCGGGCCAGATCCGCGGAGCGGGGCGGCGAGGTCATTGAGCCACCCTACGGCGGGCGCTGCGACCCCTGACGTCACGGGTCGGTAGCTGTGGACGACGGCAACGGTCCTGACGGCACCTGTGGACAACGATCGGTCAGGCAGTCAGGAGGGACCGTGCCTGACGCGTGAGGAATTGTCAGAACCCGCGGGTCGTGTGGCGAACTGATAGAGCTCAACTGAGCTGGTAGCGGCCGTTGGTGATGCCGTGCAATGCGGCCTCGGCCGTGGCTGCGGGATCCATGCGACTGGAGTCCAACACGTGGGGTTCGAGGGTGTCGAGGCTGCTGAACTGGTGGTGAAGCGAGCGGATCGGTTCGGGGTCGGTCAACGCGTCGGTGGCGGTTCGGCTGGTAGCTCGGCGGAGCGTCGTCGCTTCGTCGGGGCGCAGCACGAGGTAGTGCAGCTCGATTCCGCTGGTCGTGCTGATGGCACGGAAGGCGTCGAGGAACCAGGGGCCGATGATGCCGTCGCAGATCACGTCGTAGCCGCCGGCGGCGTAACCGAACGCGGTGTGGGCCACGACGTTGATGACGATCGTGTTCTGGTGATGTGCTTCGGGTAGGTAGGGCGCGATGACGCCCTGGCGGATGAAGTGCCAGAAGTCGTCGGCGTGCAGGTGCACGCTGAGTGAGAGCCGGTCGGCCACCCGTCGGGCGATCGTGCTCTTGCCCGCACCGGGCGGCCCGGTCATCACGATCACTCTGCCGGTTGGCGCGTCCGAGGCGTGGGCCGGCGCCCCCGGGTGGGCGGGACGGGGACTGCTCATGCGGCGCGTGCCTGTGGGCGTTCGACGAGGTGGGGTGCGTTGACCGCCAGCCAGCGGTCCTGGGTCGCCTCGATGAGCTTGAAGGCCATGGCTGGTCCGGCGGCCCGTGATCCCGACCCTTTGGTGACGAGGGTGCGGTGGCGCACGGTCGCGAACGTGGACTCGATCGGGTTCGTGGTCCGTAGGCGCGCCCAGTGTTCGGCGGGGTAGTCGTAGAACGCCAGCAGCACCTCCAGGTCGCCGATGACCTTCGCGGCGGTTTTGGGGAACTTCGCCCCGTAGGCAGCGGTGAGCATCGTCGTCGCGGCGGTGGAGTGGATCTTATCCTTGGCGTGGTAGATGTCAGCGAGGTGCTTCTTCGCCCCGGGATGCGCCGATTTCGGGAGTACGGCGAGCACGTTCGCGGTCTTGTGGACCCAGCAGCGCTGTTCGGCAGTCTGAAAAAAGACGCCCCCGACCGCCAGGACCGGGGCGGACATGCCACGCCGCGCGCAGTCGCGCAGCAGATCCACCCGCGAGCCGGCCGACTCCCGGTAGCCATCCGCCAGAGCGACGAGTTCTTTGCGGCCATCGGCGCGGACCCCGATGAGGACGAGCAGACACAGCTGGTCCTCGTCCAGGCGGATGTTGACGTGGATCCCGTCGGCCCACAGGTAGACGTGGTCCACGCCGGCCAGATCCCGGACGGTGAACGCCTGGTAGTCGCCCTGCCAGACCGTGGTCAGCCGGGTCACCGTCGAGGCGGACAGGCCGGCACCCGAGCCGAGGACCTGCTCCAACGCGGGCACGAAGTCACCGCTGGACAGGCCGTGCAGGTAGAGCAGCGGCAGCACCTCGGCGATCTTCGGGGAGCGGCGGCACCACGGCGGGAGGACTGCCGAGGAGAACCTCTTCCGTTCGCCGGTGTCCGCGTCGGCCCTGCGGTCGTTGACCCGTGGTCCGGTGACCTCGACTGCGAAAAGTAGATTCCTGGACCTGGGAAAATGACCGGTCGCACCCTCGGCCGGGCCGGTGGTGTTGCTTTCGGAAGGTGCCGGGGGTGCGGGGCCGGTGTGTTCCTTCGGATCGAAAGGCATGACAGAACCCTAATCGAACCCATCCCGCATGTCGAACATCGGTTCGGACCAGGGGATGTCTAGTCCACGTATAGCCCTGTGGATAACGTGACCCCTGAACGGTCGCACGGCACAGGCCTGTGGACAACGATTTGACCGACCATGGCGGCGCGCTAATCTGAGCTGCGGACGTGACCGGTGAATTGTTCTGGCGGTCACCAGATGGTCCCACGTATGGAGACTGGTCTGTGTCGAATGGTTCGTGGTATCGCACGTGAGTGCGCACCCGGAAGTAATGATTATCGAGCTGGGGGTGGGAGGGTTGGTGATGTGGTCGGGTGGGAGCGGCGCAGGGAGGTGGGTGCCGGGGCGTGGGCGAAGCTGCCGCGGGTGCGTCGGCGGTCGAACGCAGAGGTGGCGGGCCTGGTGGAGCCCGTCGCACCGCGCGGGTCGGCCCTGGTGGACAACGGTCGGCGTCTCGTTACGATCCAGGTGATTTGCCACGGTGGTCCACGGGTGGGTTCTCCGTCCGGGCCGAGGAGAGGATCGCACGATGTCCACCGATCCGGCGCCGGTCGCGGTTGCCGCTCTGCGCCTGTCCGACCCGGTCCAGGTCGGGCCGCATCGTCTGCTCGGTCGGCTCGGCGGTGGCGGGATGGGGGTGGTCTATCTCGGCGACGGTCCGCTCGGCCAGGTGGCCATCAAGATCATTCGGTCGGAACTGGCGGACAACCCCAATTTCCGGGTGCGCTTCCAGCGGGAGCTGCAGGCCTGTTTCCGGGTCCGCGGCAGCCACACCGCCACGCTGCTCGACTTCGACATCACGGCTGACCCGCCGTGGATCGCCACCGAGTTCCTCGCCGCCCCGACCCTCGAACAGCAGGTCACCCAGCACGGCCTGCTGACCGCCGCCGAGCAGCGGCGTCTCGCCGCCGGTCTCGCCGATGCACTGGTGTCCATCCACACCCCGGGCCTCATCCACCGGGACCTCAAACCATCCAACGTCATGTGGACCGTCGACGGCCCGATCGTCATCGACTTCGGGGTGGCGGCGGTGCGTGACGCCGGCCAGCTCACGGTCACCGGGACGTTGATCGGCACGCCGGGCTGGCTTTCGCCCGAACAGCTCGTCTCCGGCGAGATCGGCGCAGCCGCGGACGTGTTCGCCTGGGGCGGCCTGATCTGCTACGCCGCCACCGGCGTTGCGCCGTACGGGCAGGGGCCGCCCGAGGCGATCGCCTATCGGATCGTGCACGAGGAGCCGCGCGTCGACTACTCGCGGATCGCCGAGCCGCTGCATGACATCGTCCGCCAGGCGCTGTCCCGCGAGCCCGCAGACCGTCCCACCGCGGCCCAGCTTCGTGCAGCTCTGCTCGACGACCTCGGCCCTGCCCGCCAGATCGGGCCCGGTGGTGCTGGAACCGTCGGCGGTGTGGGTGGCTCAGGTGAGCCAGATGGCATCGGCCCGGCCCGGATGGTTCCCGAGACCGTCGTGACACCGACCCCGACCGACAGTCCCCCGCCTTCCGGTTCCCTGGCTCGTCCCGCTGCCGTGAACTCGGCCGACTCGGCCGACTCGGCCGGCCTGGCGGTTCTGGGCGCGGCTGGATCGGGGTCGCCCACCGCACAGACTGCTGCCACGGGTCCTGCGGGTGCTGGCGGGTCCGGCGGGACCCCGCCATGGAACCTCTCTGCCGTCTCGACGAGGGGTTCGGCCGACGCGGAGTCCGGGGCTGGAGCTGGTCCTGGCGCAGGGGAGGGGTCCGGACGGACCGCTCGTCCACGGCGACGCGGGCGGGCGCTCGGAGTCGGAGCGGCCCTCGTCGTACTCGCCGCGGCCGCCGCCATCGTGGCCGTGATCCTGACGGGCGGCGACGACGGGTCGGACGACTCGGCCGGGGGCGCGACGCTCACCTACACCGCCACCGGGCCGTGGCGACTGATGATCTCTGATCGCCAGTCCGGGAACGACGAGGGCTGCACGGTCACCACGGCAGGCAGCGGCAATCCGCCTGGTCTCTCCCTGCCCTCGGGGGTCTACGGGGAGGAGAGCTACCAGGTGCACCTGACCGGCGACTTCACGTTGGACGTCTCTCCGGCGGTGCCGGGCTGCGTTCTGCAGGCGATCGACGGTGCCGGTGATGCTCCGCTGCCCTTCACCGTCCAGCACAACGGGGACAGCACCGCGTTCCAGGCGCCACCCGCGGTCGAGGTCCAGGTCCGCGACTTCAACGGCAGCGAGACCTGCGATCTCGTCTTGCGCGACGTCGACTCCGGCGAGGACATCGACGTCGCCACCGCCGCCCCGGACGCGCCGACCGTCCGCCTCGACCCGGGTGGCCACAGCCAGGTCTACCTGGCGGCCAATGGCTGTGTCACCCGGATCGCCGCCGCCGGCTGATCCGCGCCGCGCCCGCCTGAGCGCGGCGCGGGGCCGGCGGGTCAGCAGATGCGGGGGAGGGCCTCCCCGAGGGGACGGTCGACGACCCGGGTGCCGCCGAAGGCGGTGCGGGCGACGACGACGCCCGGATGCTCGGCGGTGACCGTGCCGATCAGGACCGCGTCGCGGCCGGTCGGCTGGGCGCGCATGGCGGCGAGCACGGCGTCGGCGTCGGACTCGGCGACGAAGGCGACCAGACGACCCTCGTTGGCGATGTGCAGCGGGTCGAGGCCGAGAAAGCTGCAGGCCGCCTCGACCACGGGCGGCACGGGAATCGCGGACTCGGTGAACTCCACTCCGACCCGGGCCGCCGCGGCGATCTCGCACAGGCTCGTCGCCAGCCCGCCACGGGTTGGATCACGCAGCGTGTGGATGCCTGTGCGGCCTGCCGCCAGCATGGCGGCGACCAGCTCGTGCAGCGGCGCGGTGTCGGAGCGGACGTCCCCGCCGAACTCGAGGTTCTCGCGGACGCTGAGCACGGCGATGCCGTGCTCGCCGATCGGCCCGGACAGCAGGATCCGGTCGCCTGGCGCCGCCCGGTCCGGGCGGATGTCGATGCCCGCGGGGACCACGCCGATGCCGCTGGTGTTGACGTACAGGCCGTCGGCGAGACCCCGTTCGACGACCTTGGTGTCCCCGGTGACGAGCCGGACGCCGACGCCCGCCGCAGCGCGGCCCATCGCCTGGGCGACCCGTCCGAGCAGGTCCAGTTCGAGGCCCTCCTCGAGGATGAACCCGGCGGACAGTGCCAGCGGCATCGCTCCGCGGCAGGCCAGGTCGTTGACGGTGCCGTGGACGGCAAGCTCGCCGATCGAACCGCCGGGGAAGAACAGCGGTCGCACGACGTAGGAGTCGGTGGTGAACGCGACCCGCGCACCGGCGACCTCCACCACCGCGGCATCCGCCAGCGCGGCGGGATCGGCCGGCCTGGCCGCCTCCGGCGTCGTCGGCGTCGTCGGTGGGGTGAAGGCGGGCAGGAAAAGATGCTCGACGAGCTCGGCGGACAGGACGCCGCCGCCGCCGTGGCCCAGCACGATTCGGGCATGTTCGCGCAGCGGTGCGGGGCAGGTCCAGGAGCTGATGGACGCGAGATCGGTCACCGTCCACCGCCGTCCACCGCCGCCAGGCGGCGGTATTGGAAGTAGGCCGCGCAGGCACCCTCGGCGGACACCATGGTCGCGCCGAGCGGGCGGCGCGGAGTGCAGGTCGTTCCGAACGACGGGCATTCGGGGGGGCGGATCCGGCCCTGCAGGACCTCGCCGCTGTGGCAGTCCGCCGATTCGGTGACGGTGAGGTCCGCGACGTCGAAACGCAGTTCGGCGTCCAGGTCCGCCCAGGCGGGGGCCAGCCGCCAGCCCGACGCCGGGATCATCCCGATGCCTCGCCAGGAACGGTCGCAGACGACGAACACCTCCTCGAGCATCCGACGGGCCGACGGGTTGCCCTCGGGACGGACCGCCCGGGGGTAGGCGTTCACCAGCTCGGTGCGACCGGCCTCGAGCAGATCAATGGCCTGGCGGACGCCGTCGAGCAGATCCAGCGGTTCGAAGCCGGTGACGACGATCGGGAGGTGCTGCTCGGCGACGATCGGTTCGTACTGGCCGGTGCCCATCACGGTGCACACGTGACCGGCGGCGAGAAAGGCCTCGACCCGGTTGTCGGGCGCGGCGAGCACGGCCCGCATCGCCGGTGGGACGAGCACATGGCTGACCAGCATCGTGAAGTTCGTCAGCTGCCGGCGCCGGGCGGTGACCGCCGCCATCGCGGCCGCGGGTGCCGTCGTCTCGAAGCCGACGGCGAAGAAGACGACCTGCCGGTCGGGATGCGCCTCGGCGAGGCGGACCGCGTCCAGCGGCGAGTACACCACCCGGACGTCCCCACCGTGCGCCCGCACCGTGAACAGGTCAGTGGTGCTGCCGGGCACGCGCAGCATGTCCCCGAACGAGCAGAGAACGACCTCGGGTCGGGCGGCGATCGCCAGCGCGCGGTCGATCATCTCCAGTCCGGTGACGCACACCGGGCAGCCCGGCCCGTGGATGAACTCGACCTGGTCGGCGAGCAGCTGGTCGAGCCCGTTGCGGATGATCCCGTGGGTCTGGCCGCCGCAGACCTCCATCAGCGTCCAGCGACGGGTGGCGGTGGCGGCGATCGTGTCGAGCAGCGTCGCGGCGAGCTGCGGGTCGTGGAACTCGGTGAGGTACCTCATCGGCCCGCTTCCCCGACCTGGACGGGTCCGAGCTGCCCGGGTCCGAGCTGCCCGGGTCCGAGCTGCCCGGGTCCGAGCTGCCCGGGTCCGAGCTGCCCGGGTCCGAGTTCGTCGGCGAGCAGGCCCAGTTCGCGGAAGGTCGCGAGGGTGCGGTGGGCGGCAGCCTCGTCCACGACGGTCAGGGCGAAGCCGGCGTGGACGATCGTGTAGTCGCCGACGGACGCGGCGGGCAGATAGGCCAGGCACGCCGTGCGGGTGGCGCCGCCGAAGTCGACGAGCGCCATGCGGGTGCCGCGGTCGTCCCAGATCTCGGTGATCCGGCCGGGTATGCCCAGGCACATCGGGTCAGACTCCCTTCGTGGGCTTCGTGGGTAGCAGGGGCAGGTCGGACGGGGTGGGGACGGTGCCGAGCGCGGCGACGACGGCCTGGCCGAGCGCGAGCCCGCCGTCCCCCGCCGGCACCACCTGATGGACGAGCACCGTGAAGCCACGCGCCGCCAGCCGTGGTCGGCAGGCCCGCAGCAGCGTGACGTTGCCGAACACCCCGCCGGTGAGTCCGACCAGATCGACCCGGTACCGGCGTCGCGCCTCCTCGGCGACGGCGACCACCGCGTCGGCGACTGCCAGGTGAAACGCCCGGGCCAACGCACCCGGCGCGCTGCCGGCCCGCAGCCCGGCGATGATCCCGGCCAGCACCGGCGCCGGGTCGAGAACCCCGTCCGCCAGTCCGAAGGCAAGCCCGTCGGCGGTCACGGCGGTGGCCCGGCCGGGCAGCGGTGGCGGCGTGGCGGCGAGCGCTTCGAGTTCGGTGGCGGCCTGCGCCTCGTAGGTGGTGTGCTGGCGGACGCCGAGCAGGGCGGCTACGGCGTCGAACAGGCGTCCCATGCTGCTGCTGGGAACACAGGCGACGCCGCGTTCGAGCATGGTGCGCAACAGGGTGAGTTCGGCGGCGGTGTGGGCGCGGACCGGCGGGAGATCCGCGTCCCAGGGCAGTCCGGCGGCGGCGAGCTGGGCCAGGGCGATCCGACCCGGGTGGCGCACCGCGGCGTCCGCGCCCGGCAGCGGCACCGGCCGCAGGTGGGCGATCCGGGCGGCGACGGCGACGTCCGGTCCGAGCAGCAGCGCCTCACCGCCCCAGACCGTCCCGTCCGGGCCGTGGCCGGTGCCGTCGAACGCGAAGCCGAGGATCCGCTGGCCGAGCCGACCGTGCTCGGCCAGCAGCGCCGCGACGTGCGCATGATGATGCTGCACCAACCGCGGTTCCGCGGAACCGCCCGGCCCCGGGCCCGCTGCCGGTGTCGTCTGTGCGGCGGCGCGGACGGCCCAGGCCCGGGTGGCGTAGCCGGGATGCGGGTCGGCGGCGAAGCGGCGGACCTTCGTCGCGTACAGGTCGCACAGGTGGGCCGCGGCCCGTTCGAAGGCGGCCAGCCCCGCGAGGCTGCCCAGGTCACCGACGTGCTGGGACAGGATGGCGCGGCGGTCGACGGTCAGACAGCTCGTGTTCTTGCCGTCACCGCCGACGGCGAGCACCGCCGGGACCGTCCGGGGCAGCGGCACCGGCAGCGGCACCTGGCCGCGGGCCCGGCGCAGCGGGATCACCTGGTCGCCGTCGCAGCGCACCACCGAGTCGTCGCAGGGCACCAGGATCGGCCGGTCGTGGGTGAGGACGGCATCGGCCAGCCCGGTCAGCTGCGCCACGGCCGTGGCATCGTCGAAACAGATCGGTTCGCCGGCCCGGTTGGCGCTGGTCATCACGAGAACCTCCGGCACGGCGCCCGCCGCGGCGTTCGGGACCGGGGCGAACAGCAGCTCGTGCAGTGCGGTGTACGGCAGCATCACCCCGACCAGCCCCGTCCCCGGTGCGACCCCCGCCGCCAGCACCGGCCCGGTGAGCAGCAGCGGCTGCGCCCCCGCGACCGGGTCGGCCGGCTGGCCGGCGGTGGCCGGGTGCCGCGCGCCGAGCAGGACGATCGGTGCGGCCGGGGAGCGCAGCAGCGCGGATTCGGTCGGGGACAGCCGGGCGAACCGAGCCGCGGTCGCGAGGTCACGGGCCATGACGGCGAACGGACGGTCCGGGCGGCCCTTGCGGACGCGCAGTCGGGCCACGGCCGCGTCGTCGTCGGCGGCGCAGGCCAGGTGGAAGCCGCCGAGCCCCTTGACCGCGACGATGCCGCCGGCGGCGAGCGTCCGCTGGGCGGCCACCAGCGCCGCGTCCGTGCCCTGCCCGGCTCGTCCGACGCCCGGCCCGGACGCGTCCAGTGGCGCGTAGCGCAGCTGGGGACCGCAGTCGGGGCAGCAGATCGGCTCGGCGTGGAAGCGGCGGTCGCCGGGGTCGGTGTACTGCGCGGCGCAGCGGGGGCACAGCGGGAACCGGGCCATTGTCGTCGCCGCCCGGTCGTAGGGCAACGCGGCGATGATGGTGAATCGGGGGCCGCAGTTGGTGCAGGTGATGAAGGGATGCCGGTGGCGCGGGTCGGCCGGGTCGAACAGTTCCCGTCGGCAGTCCGCGCACAGCGCGGCATCCGGCGGGACCTGCGTACGCGGCCCGGTCGCGGTCCGGCTCGCCACGATCCGGAACCCGGGGCCGGGGGCAGGAGCCGGAGCAGGGGCGAGGTCGGTGACGGTGATGCGGTCGATGCGGGCCAGGGGCGGGGCCGGGTCGGCCAGCCGGCGCAGGAACTCGGCGACGTCCGCGGCGGCCCCGTCGACCTCGGCCACCACCGAGACGGCGTCGTTGCCGACGAATCCGGTCAGCCGCAGCGCACTGGCGAGCCGGTACACGTGTGGACGCATGCCCACGCCCTGCACCACACCCTCAACGACCACCCGGCGGCGCACCCGGGTCACCGGCGACGTCCCGCTGATCATGGTGTTCGCTCCCAGATGACGACCCGGTTGTTGCCCGAGTCCGCGACGGCGAGGCCGTCGGCGTGCAGGGACAGCCCATACGGCCAGCAGAAGGTGTCCCGGGAGACGCTCGACCAGCGGTTCTCCCCGGTGTCGGCGAAGCTCGGCTGCCCCAGCACCGCGCTCGCCGACGGCCCGGGACGGTCGCCGTCCCCACCGTGCTCCCAGAGCAGGACGCGGTTGTTGGCGGTGTCGGCGACGGCGAGCAGCGTGGCGTCGCAGTCGGCGGCGTACGGGAAGCGCAGCCGGTCGGGACGGCCGGGGGCGTAGGGCGTCTCGGTGCAGGTCCGCACGTCGGGCTGGCCGAGGACGAGGTCGGCGTCGGTGTCGGCGTCCGGATGCGGGGACCAGCCGAGGAGCCGGTGGTTGCCGGCGTCGGCGACCAGCAGGCGCCCGGGCGTCCCGGCGATGTCGTGGGGCCAGCGGAAGCTCGCGGGGCCGGGCACGCCGCCGCGGTTGTCCGCGCGGGCGGCCGGGCCGGGCTGGCCGAGGACCAGGTCGGGGGGCGTGTCGGGGGAGGTCGGCACGCCGTGCGACCAGCCGAGCACCCGCCGGTTGCCGGTGTCGGCGACGTAGAACCGGCCGCCGACCAGTCCCATCCCGAACGGCCAGTACAACGATGTCGGCCCGCACCCGCCGGACGTCTCGCCTCGGTTCGGGGCGGTGCTGTCCGCGTCGGGCTGGCCGAGGACCAGGTCGGGCGCGACGTCGTCGGACGTGGGCACCGTGTGCCAGACGAGCAGTCGGTGATGCCAGGCGTCACCGACGACGAGCCGCCCGTCGTCGGTGACCAGCACACCGGTGGGCAGGCGCAGCCCACGGCGCGGACCGCGCCCACCGGCGGCCGGACCCTCACTGTGCAGATCCGGCTGGCCGAGGACGACGTCGGCGGGCGTGGCGTCGGTGCGCGGGCGATGGTGCCAGATCAGCACCCGGTGGTTGCCGGTGTCGGCGACGACCAGCAGGTCCGCGCCGAGCCACACCCCGCGCGGCGCGTACAGGCCGGTCGGTGACGGCGCCGCTGGTAGACGTCGCGGCGGGTGAAAGCAGTGCTGTTCGCGGTGACACCGTGCGGGCCGACCAGCTGGTCGACGAGC
>NZ_JAMQQG010000073.1 GCF_023716925.1 Frankia sp. R82 | reverse complement strand
ACCAGGCCCAGTCCGACGACGGCGACGCGGCTGCCGGGGCCGACCTCGGCCAGGCGCAGGCCGTGCAGGGCGATGGCGGCGATCGTGGCGAACGCGGCGGCGCCGGCGTCCACCCCGTCGGGTACCCGCGCGCACAACAGGCCCGGCACCGACTGGTACTCGGCGTGGTTGGCCCGGCCCGCACCGCCGGTGGCGACCAGGTCGCCGGGACGGATACCCGCAACGGCCGAGCCGACCTCGACGACCTGCCCGCAGCCGCTGTAGCCGAGCGGGACGTCGCTGCCCAGCCGGTCACGGACCGTGCGCACCGCCGAGCCGAGGCCGTCGGTGCGCGCCTTCGTCGCCACCTTGCGGACCAGGTCCGGACGGGCCCGGGCCTTGGCCACCAGCCCCGCGCGGGCCAGTTCCGTCACGGCCCGCTCGGTACCGGCGGACACGACCGTCGCGGCCGTGGCCACCAGGACCTCGGTCGGGCCGATCACCGGAACAGGAACGTCGACGATCCGCACCGACCCGCCGGACGCCGCCTGCACCACCTGTTTCATCGTGCGCACCCTCCGGGCCGTCTCGCCGCGGCGGAACACTCGCGGCCACCATCATGCAGCACAGTGTAGTTGATGCACTACATTCAGCGATGAAGGTCGCTCGGAGGCACACCGACGTGTCAGAGCCGGAGGAACGGCATGCAGCCAGCGCTCGCCGCCGCATGCGTCGCCGCGTGCGGCGCCACCCTGGCGACGACCCCTGTCGTCCTCATCTCGATGCGCAGACTCGCGGCCATCGACGAGGTCACGACCCGGTCGTCACACCGAGCGCCGACCGTGCGCGGCGGCGGGGTGGCGGTCGTGCTCGGGCTGTTCGTCGGGGTACTCACCGCCGTGCTGGTCGCCAGCCGGGGCGGTCCGAACCTGCTTCCCTTCACCGCGGCGGCCACCCTGTTCGGCCTGATCGGCCTGGCCGAGGACGTGGGCGGGGTCACCGCGATGCGCCGGCTGGCACTGCAGGCCACCGCGTCCTTCGTGGTCACGGCGATGACCGTGCTCGCCGCCGTCCTCGGCGATCCGACGCCGGGCCTGGTGGCCGTGCTGGTGGTCACCGTCTGCGCACCGCTGTGGATCACCGGTTTCGTCAACGTCTTCAACTTCATGGACGGCGTCAACGGCATCTCGGGGGTGAGCGCGGCGCTGGCCGGCGGCGCCCTCGCGGCGCTGGGCGCCGTTCAGGGCGCCCCGACACTCAGCGCCGGCGGCACGCTCGTCGCCGCCGCCTCCCTCGGGTTTCTGCCGTACAACTTTCCCCGCGCCCGGATCTTCCTCGGTGATGTGGGCAGCTACACCCTCGGTGGCGTCCTCGCCGTTCTCACCGCGCAGGCGGTGCTCGTCGGCGTCCCGTTCGAGGCGGCTCTGGCGCCGAGTGCCCTCTACCTGGTGGACACCTCGGCGACCCTGCTGCGACGAATACGCGCGGGCGAGCACTGGCACACCGCGCACCGATCCCACGCCTATCAGCGCCTCACCATCGCCGGCTGGTCGCATCCCCAGGTCACCGGCCTGATCGCAGGCCTGAGCACAGTGGTCGTCGGGCTGTCCCTGGCCTCCTTCGGCCCGCTGCCGGGACGCCTGGGCGCGGACCTCGCCGCCGCCCTGGTGCTGGCCGGTTACCTGCGGCTGCCCGGCCTGGTCGCCGTCGCGGCGGGAGGCACCCCGGCCACGGCGACGATGCTGCCCACCCAACGCGCGGCGCCGTCCTCGACGGCAGGCACACCGACGAGCACACCGACGGGTACGCCGACGGGCCTCCCACCCCGTCAGGGTGCGTCATGAGCCGGGTTGCGGTGTTCGGCGCCGGCGGGTTCATCGGCACTGCCTGCACGATGGCGCTGCGCCGGGACGGCCACGAGATCGTGACGCGGCGGGCCCGCCGGCTGCGGGTGGACACCGAGGCACTCGCCCGTCCCACCTGGTCGCCGGCCCGGGATCAGGTCGCGCGGCTCGCCGGCGAACTCGACGGCATCGAGGCGGTGGTGAACGCGGCCGGGGTCGCCGTGTCCGGGGCGACCGGGACGCCCACCCTGGTCGGTGGCAACGCCGCCTGGCCGCGGCTGCTCGCCGACGCCTGCGCGCAGGCCAGGGTGCCCCGGCTGGTGCATATCTCGACGGCGGCGGTGCAGGGCCGCGCCCATCTGCTCGACGAGTCCCTGCGCTACGCGCCGCTGACCCCGTACGCGCGCTCGAAGACCCTCGGCGAACAGCTGCTGCGCGACGCCGCCGACCGTGGACGGGTCGCTGTCACCATCTACCGCCCACCCTCGGTGCACGGCCCGCAGCGTCGGATGACCACCGCGTTCGCCGCCTTCTGCCGGCGCTATCCGCTGGTGACCTGCGGGGACGGGGCTCAGCCGGTACCGGTCGCGCTGGTCGGCAACGTGGGCGCCGTGGTCGCGGCGATCCTCGCCGCCGGCCAGGCCCCGTTCGTCGTCGCCCACCCGTACGAGGGGCACACCGTGCGCACGCTCTACGAGACGTTCGCGCCCGGTCGTCCGCTGCACGCCGCGCCGGCGGCGCTGGTGCGGTCGCTGCTGGAGGCCGCCGCGCCGACCGCGCAGTGGCTCGCGCCGCTGGGTGCGGTGTGCCGGCGGGCGGAACTGCTGCTGCTCGGTCAGGCCCAGCGACCCGGCTGGCTGACCGCCCGCGGCTTCGAGCTGCCCCTGGGCCGCCCCGCCTGGACCGAGCTGGCCGCCGTGGCCAGCCGCGCCGATACGACCAGTCCTGCCCCGGCCAGCCCTGCCCCACCTGGCACTGCTCCGGCACAGCCCGTTCCCTGACGTCCGTTGGAGGTCGAACTCGGTGTCCCCCACTCCCGGCCGCCGCCGCGTCCTGGTCATCACCCACTACTTTCCCCCCGAGGTCGGCGCGCCCCAGGCGCGGCTGTCCGAGACCGCACGCGCCTGGGCGGCCGAGGGCCTCGAGGTCACGGTTCTCACCGGCATGCCGAACCATCCAACCGGCGTGATCCCGCCCGAGTACCGTGGCGCGCTGGTCCGCACCGAGCAGGTGGACGGCTACCGGGTGCTGCGGACCTGGCTGTACGCCACCCCCAACGAAGGGGTGGTACGCAAGACGCTGGGCCATCTGTCGTTCATGGTCACCAGTGTCGTGCTCGGCGGCCGGCACACCGGACCGTGCGACGTCGTCATGGTGTCCTCCCCGACCTTCTTCCCGCTCGCCTCGGCCTGGTTGCTCGCCCGGCGCCGCCGGGCCCGGCTCGTCGTCGAGGTCCGCGACCTGTGGCCGGCCATTTTCGAGCATCTCGGCGTGCTCACCAACCGGCGCGTGCTGGGCCTGCTCGAACGGCTCGAGCTCGCCGCCTACCGGGCCGCCGACACGGTGGTCACCGTCACCGAGGGATTTCGCGACGACATCGTGCGCCGCGGCATCCCCGCCGCCAAGGTCCACGTGGTGCGCAACGGAGTCGACCTGGACCGGTTCCAGCCCGCCACCGCCGTCCCCGCCGGCCTGCGCGCGCAGCTCGGTGCGCCGGGAGACGAGCTGCTCGTCCTGTACGTCGGCGCCCACGGGATCTCCCACGGCCTGGTCTCGCTCGCCGACGCCGCCGCCCGCCTCGCCCGGTCGGACCAGGACCGGGCCCGCGCCGTGCGGTTCGCCTTCGTCGGCGAGGGAGCCGACAAGCGGCGCCTCGCCGAACACGTCCGGACGCTGGGACTGACCAACACCACACTGCGCGACGGCGTGCCCCGCGCCCAGGTGCCCGCCGTCATCGCCGCAGCCGACCTGTGCGTGGTGCCGCTGCGCGACCTGCCGATGTTCGACACGTTCATCCCGTCGAAGATGTTCGAGCTGCTCGCCGCCGGCAAACCGGTGATCGGCACATTGCGCGGGGAGGCCGCGCAGATCCTCACCGCCGCCGGCCAGGTCGTCGTCGCGCCGGAGGACCCGGTAGCCCTGGCCGACGCCGTCACCCGACTCGCCGCCGACCCCGAACAGCGTGCCCGGATGGCCCGCGACGGCCGCCGCTACGTCGAGCGGTACTTCGACCGCGACGTCCTCGCCCACAACTACCGTGACCTGCTGTTTCCCCCCGACACACCCAGCCTTCCAGAGATCCCCGGCCCGGCGGCGACCCCGCCCGGCCAGACCGGGCCGGATGGCCCGTCCGCCCACGCCGGTCCGCGCGGCACCACCGTCCCGGCGCAGCGCCTGCCGCTGGGTCTGCCACCGACCGCCGATCTGCCCGGCGGCGCCGGCGTCCGTACGGAACGCAGGCCGGAGGGCGCCGCATGAGAATCCTCGTCACCGGTGGCAGCGGCTTCCTCGGCCGCCGGGTCGTCGCCCATGCCGTCGCCGCCGGCCAGGACGTGGTGGGCCTGGCCCGCAGCGAGCAGGCCGCCCGGACGTTGCGCGGGCTCGGTGCCACCGACCTGCCCGGCGACCTCGACGACCCGTCGGGCCTGGCCACCGCCTTCGTCGCCGCCGACGCGTCCGCCCTGGTCAACCTCGCCTCCCTCGGCTTCGGTCACATCGGCGCGATCCTCGCCGCCACCTCGGCGGCTGGCCTGCGCCGCACGGTGTTCGTCTCCACCACCGGCATCCGCACCCGACTCGAACCGCCGACCAAACAGGTGCGTCTCGCCGCGGAACGCTCGATCGAGGCCAGCGGCCTGAACTGGACGATCATCAGGCCAACCATGATCTACGGTGGTGCGGACGACCGGAACATGGCGCGCCTGCTCACCCTGCTCGCCCGTCTTCCCGCAGCCACCCGCCCCGGCCGGCCCTGGCCGCCCTGGCTGGCGGGTCTGCCACCGGTTCCCGTGCCGGTCCCGGGTGCCGGGCACCTGCACCAGCCGGTGCATGTCGACGACCTCGCCGCGACGGTCCTGCGCGCCGTGGCCGCCGAACGGTCCGTCGGACGGGCCTACGACGTCGCCGGACCATGGCCGCTGCCGCTGCGTGAGATCGTCCTCGCGGCGGGGTCGGCGCTGGGCCGCCGCGTCCACCCGGTGCCGGTGCCGCTGGCACCGGTCCTGGCACTTGCACACCACTACGAACGGCACGCCGCCCGGCCACGGCTGAAGGCCGAACAGATCGCCCGCCTCGCCGAGGACAAGGCGTTCGACATCGGCGCCGCCCGCCACGATCTCGGCCACCAGCCACGTCCCTTCGGGACCGGTATCGCCGACCAGGCCGCGGCGATGGGCCTGACCGGCTCCCGCCCGACGGCGGCACCACCGGCCGCCACACCGCCGCATCCGCGGACCGAGCCACAACCGACACCCGGGCCTCCCCCCGGGCCAGGACGATCCGGGGTTCCCTCGTGAGCGCGCCGGCGGAGTTCGGCCGGTACCTGCGTACCGTCGCGCACCTGCGTCCCGGCCAGATCGTCGCCCGCGGACGCCTGCGGGCACAGCGGGTCGGACTACGCCAGGCTCCCCGCGCCGCAGCCGCCCTGCTGCACGCCCGTCCGTCGCCCGCCCACTGGCCGGCGGGCTTCATCCCACTGGACGGACGGATCGCCCTGGCCGACCCGCCCTCCCCCGACCTCGCCCAGAATCGGATCACCCTGCTCGGCCACACCCGCGACCTGTCGGCCACCGGCCGGGGCGGGACCAACGCCGCGGGAGCTGCCCGCCTGGACTGGGAACAGGCCGACGCACCGCTGCTGTGGCGCTATCACCTGCACTACTGGGACTGGGCGTGGACGCTGGCCGGCGACGGCGCCCACGGCCGTGCCGCCTTCGCCCGGCTCTACCTGGACTGGCGGGCGGCGATCCCGCTCGGTCATCCGGTCGCCTGGTCGCCGTACGTCGCCTCACTGCGAGCGTGGACGCTGTGCGCCCTGCATCCGCTGCTCGCGCCCGCGCCCGGCCTGGCCGTCGGCACCACGCCGGGTGACGTATCCCGTGACGCGGGCGAGCTCACCGCCCTGCGCGACGCCCTGCGCGCCGACCTCGGCACCCTGCACGCGTATCTGCGGGCGCACCAGGAGACCGACGTCGGCGGCAACCATCTCCTGAAGAACCTCAAGGCGCTCATCGCCCTCGAGGTGGCGGCCGGCGACCGCCACGGACTGCGCCGACGGCTGGACGCCCTCGTCCACCAGCTCGACCGGCAGGTCCTCGCCGACGGTGGCCATCACGAACGGGCCCCCGCCTACCACTGCCAGGTCCTCGCCGACCTCGACGACCTCACCGGTCTGCTGGCCGCCACGGGCCGTCCGGTGCCCCACGAGCTGGCCGACGCCGCCACCCGGATGCGCACGTGGCTCGCCACCGTCCTCGGACCGGACGGCACGGTCCCGCTGCTCAACGACGGCTACCCCGTCCCCGACGCACTCCTTCGCCGCCTGCTGACCCCGACCGCCAACTCCGACCACCAACCCCCCACCCCGGAATCCGAGACCCCATCCCCGCGCGGTACCGCTGCCCCGCGCCACACCGCCTTGCCACGCAACACCGCCGCACCAACCGTGCCCGCGCCCATCGTCGGACCCGACCGAACCGGCTCGCCCGCCAGGGCGCACGCAGTCCTGCTGCCCGACAGCGGACTCGCGGTCCTCACCGCCGGCGACTGGCACCTGCTCGCCGACGTCGGACTCCCCTGCCCGAACGGCCTGCCGGCCCATGCCCACGCCGACACCCTTGCCTTCCTGCTCTGGCTCGGCGCCCAGCCGATCCTCGTCGACCCGGCGACCTCCACCTACGCGCCCGGCCCGCGCCGCGACCGCGAACGCGGCACGGCCGCCCATTCGACGGTCACCGTGGACGACCTCGACTCGACCGAGGTGTGGGGTGCCTTCCGCGCCGGTCGCCGCGCCCGTCCGACCCCGGTCGCCCTGCACCGCGACCCGACGTCGGTCACCCTCAACGCCGGCCACGACGGCTACCGCCGCCTGCCCGGCGCCCCGCACCACCAGCGGCTGTGGCGCCTCGACCAGCACCGCCTCGTCCTACGGGACCGCATCGGCGGAACCGGACGGCACCGCATCACCGTGCACCTGCACTTCGCCCCCGGTATCGGTCTCGCCTCCGACACCACGCTCCCCCCTGCCTGCGCCCGCTCGGCACCCACCAACCCCGCCCGCCCCGCCCCGCCACTGGTCGGCTCGGTACTGGTCGGGCGGCCCACGCTGGTCACACCGCTTGGCCGGCGCCTGGAGCTGTACACCGATCTGCCGGGTCGGTGGCGCCTGCACCTCACCCCGCGGGCCATCGGCTGGGAGCGCACCGTGCCCGCGGTGAGCGCCGAGTTCTCCGTCGACGCCGACCTGCCCATCACGCTGCGCACGACCCTGGGTGCCTCCGGTCCTCCCGGCCCCGATACCGGTGATCCGCAGCTCGGATCAGCCCTCGACGAGACGACCACCCGGCTGACCCGGTCGCGACCCGCCCCATCCCGTTGATCTCCGTTCCGGCAGGAGGCGACCCGGAACAAGGAAGGGAGCCACTGCGGGAGACCGGATGGTCGCGGTCAGCGCACACGGCGCGGCGCCGCCGCGAAGCGGCCACCCATGTCTACAGTAAGTCAAGTAAAGAACACTCTTGGTGAGAATGACTGCCCGGAACGACCCTCGACGTGCGGCGTCCCTGGGATTGCGGCGGTCGGCGGGGAGGCAGGTCGCACCGATGACGTCCAGCTCAGTGCCGGTGGGTAACGCCGACGCCGACGCCGACGTGACGGCTGCTCCCGGTCCCGCCGATGGCACGTCCGAAGCCGAAGGGACGACCGCGACCGGGAGAACGTCCGGAACCGGGGGGCTGTCCCGGGCGACCGCCGCGGTGCTGGCGGGGAACGCGGGGACACTGCTGCTGGGCACGGCCACCGGCGCGCTGGCGGCACGGGCACTGGGGCCGACCGGACGCGGTGAGCTGCTCACCCTGCAGACCTGGGCGAGCATGCTCGCGATGGTGCTCAGCCTGGGGGTCTCCCAGGCGCTGGTCACCGAGGACGATGCGGACGAGGGGCTGCTGGCGCCTCTGCTCGCACAGGCGGCGATGGTGGCCGCGATCGGCGCGGCCCTGTTCACCGCGGCTGCCGTCGGTGGCTTCGGGCATCGCGACGACCTGGAGTTCGGGCCGTTCGCCGTGCTCGGGGCGAGCCTGTTTGCGGCCGCGACGATCGTGGGGTCCAACGCGGCGGGTCTGGCGCAGCGCCGCGGGCGGATGGGCGGCGAGTTCCAGGTCGTGCGGCTGGTCCCGGCGGCGGGCACCCTGGCGGTGTTCGTGCTGTATGCGGCGATCGGCCAGCGGGACCCGGTCTGGTGGCTGGGTGCGTTGGCGTTGACGTCCCTGGTACCGCCGTTGGCCTACCACCTGCAGGTGCTGCGCCGCCCCCGGTTCCGGCGCTGGCGTCGGCGCCGGCCGGGCGCGGTGCACCCGCCGACGGTGGATCGCGGCGACCGCCCGGGGGTGCGGGTGCTGCCGTCGTCGGCGTTCATGCGCGGGGCGCTCGGAGCGTATGGCACGGTCGTCGGCGCACAGCTCATCTACAAACTCGACCTGCTGCTCGTGGCGATCCTGCGGCCGGCCCGGGAGGTCGCGTTCTACGGGGTGGCGGTCGCGTTCGCCACCGCCTGCGCCACGATCTGCCAGGCCACCGGGATGGTCGTGTTCAGCCGGCTCCGGACGCTCGTCGACCCCCGGGCCCGGGCCCGCACGGTGCGCCGGGCGACACTGGCCACCCTCGGCCTCGCCACGGTGATCGCCACGTCGGTGGCACTGGTGGCGCCGCTGGCGATCCGGGTGGTCTACGGCGCCGACTTCGTACCGGCGACGACGGCCACCCGCGTTCTGGTACTCGCCGCCATCCCGCAGGCGGTGGACTACCTGCTCATCCACGTGCTGCTCGGTTTCCGCACGGCGCGCACCGTGCTTGCGGTGCAGGTCCCGGTGGCCGCGGCGACGGTCGCCGGACTGCTGTTCGCGCTGCATCACGGTGGGCTCGCCGCCGTCGCCGCCGTCTCCGGTGCGACCTACACCGCGTCGGCGGCAGCGCTCTACCTGGCCTGCTCCCGCCTGTTTGTCCGCGCCGCCGCCCACCCGATGCACATCCCCGATCCCCGACCGTCCGCCGACACCTCGCCGGACCCGGCACCGGACCCGGCACCGGACCCGGTGGCGGCCCCGTCCCAGCCGGCCCCGTCCCAGCCGACAGGGTCCCAGCCGACAGGGTCCCGACCCCGGCCGCCCGGCGGACGACACCGCCGGGCACCCGACACCCGGGAACGGCGGGCCGCGCCGACCACCGTGGGCGGGCCGGAGAACCGGCCCGGAGCGAAAGACCATCCCGCCCGTCCCGTCCAGGAGCACAGGACCTTCCAGGAGCCATGATGACCACGCAGAGTCCCACCCGTCCGGACCGGCCAGAGGCCACTGCCCGCTATCTCGACCTGCTCCGTTCCACGCTGACCTTCACTCTGTGGGACGGCGGTGACGGCAGTGTGTGGGAACCTCGGGGCAGCGCCCGGCGGCTGGTCGCCCGGGCCGTCCACCGGCAGGGCATGGAGATCGTCCGACGCACTCTGCCGGAACACCGGGGTGACGGGCGGGACTGGCCGCGGCTCGCGCACACCATGACTGGCGAGCGCCGGATGCGCAACCTGCAGGACTGCACCGAGCAGGTGATCCGGGACGGGGTGCCGGGCGACCTGATCGAGACCGGAGTGTGGCGCGGCGGAGCCTGCATCCTCATGCGCGGCGTGCTCGCGGCCTACGGGGTCGACGACCGGACGGTGTGGGTCGCCGACTCGTTCGCCGGGCTGCCCGTGCCCAGCCCGCGCTATGCCGCCGACGCCGGCGACCGTCATCACGAGTACACAACCCTTGCGGTGTCCGTCGAGCAGGTACGGGACAACTTCCGCCGCTACGGCCTGCTCGACGACCAGGTCCGGTTCCTGCCCGGCTGGTTCCGCGACACTCTGCCGCAGGCCCCCGTCGAGCGGCTGGCGGTGCTGCGCCTGGACGGCGACATGTACGAGAGCACCATCGACGCGCTGAGCGCCCTGTACCCGAAACTGTCCCCTGGTGGGTTCTGCATCGTCGACGACTACGGCGCCGTGCCCGGCTGCCGGGCCGCGGTGGACGACTACCGGGCCGCCCACGGCATCGACGAACCGATCACCTCGGTTGACTGGACGGGCGTCTACTGGCGCCGCGGCCCCGCCCCGCAGGACACCGCCGCGCCGGGGCCGGCTGCCCCGCACGCGTCATGAGCGCGCCCGTGCGGACCGGACCGTGGACCGTGCTGATGGTCTGCACCGGCAATCTCTGCCGCTCACCGCTGGCCCAGTACCTCGCCGCCGCCTATTTTCCGGCCCGACGGGGAACCCCGGCGAGCGCCGGGGTTCCCGAGCAGCTCGCGATCGCCAGCGCCGGGGTACACGCCCGTGCCGACGACACGATGCACCGCCATTCCGCCGAGCTGTTGCAGGCGCGGGGCATCGACCCCACCGGATTCCACAGTCGACGGCTCACCACCGAGCTCGTCGAGCGCAGCGACCTGGTGCTCTGCGCGACGCGGGACCACCGCTCGGCGGTCGTCACCCGAAGCCCGCGGGCGCTGCGCCGCACGTTCACGCTGCGCGAGTTCGCCCGGCTGACGTCGGCGGTCCGCCTCGCCGACCTGCCGATCGGGCCGGTGCGTCCAGCCGGGGAGCTGCTCGTCGCCGCCGCTCTGAGCGCCCGTGCCGCCGGCCGGGTCGTGCCGGCGGAACTCGACGACCTGACCGATCCCCTCGGTGCGGGCCGGGCCCGCTTCGAGGCCTGCGCCAGCATGATCGACGATGCGCTGAACGGCCCGATGTCACTGCTCGCCCAGGCCTGCCAGGTGTGGCAGACCGGGCCGCCCCCGGACGGGATGCTGCCCGCACCGCGGCACGGCGAGGGCGGTGACCGGCCGAAGGTGATCCGGTACGGCGCGGAGGTCGGATGAGGGTCCTCGTCGCCGGCCGCTGGCTGGACGGATATCTCGACGAGACGGTGGTCGCCGGCTGCGTCCGGATCCGGCCGACGCTGTGGATCACTCTGTTCCCGGTGGACGGCCAGTACTTCGTGCGCGGCGGCGGTCCACGGGAGGTCGCCGCCTACACCCGCGAGTTCGGCATGCAGGCCGTCGCCCGCAAGGGCGTGAGCCGACTGCGGGAACGCGGTCGCAACCACCGTCACGTCGTGGTGGGTCTCGGCGTCATCATCGCCTCCGACGCCCCTGGTACGTCCGATGTCCCTGGTACGGCCAGTGCCCCTGGTACGTCCGACGCCGCGGATCCACTCGTGGTGGGAACCACGGTTGCGTTCGTCGCCCCCGCTCATCCGGCCGGCATGGAGCGGGTCGTCCTCGACCGGCGGTTGGTGCGCGCGTACCCACGGGCGGCCGGGGGGGGCACGGAGGGACCGATCGTCTGCCGGACCCGTCCGGCGACCACCCCGCCGGATGTCGACGACCCGCTGATCGGCTGGTCGCCGATGTCCGGCGCGACGTTCGACCCGAGATCCGTCGACCGGCTGGTCAGCTGGCTCGCCGTCGAATGGCGAGGTCCCCGCCCCGACGACCGGACGCTGCCCGGCACCAGCGCCGTGACCACCCGTGACCGCCACCCCCCGGCCGCCGGCGACGGGACGCGCCCCACGGCCACCCTGTTCGGCCTCGGCCACTATGCGAAGACGCAGGTCGTCCCGCACATCCGGGACCACCTGGAGCTGGTCCGCATCCACGAGGTCGATCCGGTCCAGATCGGCATCCGCCGGGCCGGGCGGATTGCCTTCGACACCTCGCCGCTGCCCTGCCCGGACGAGCCGAGCGACGTCGACCTGATCGCCGGGTTCCATCACACCCATGCGCCGCTGGCGCTGGCCGCCCTGCGCCGGGGGGCGGTCGCCGTCGTCGAGAAGCCGGTCGTCACCACCGAATCCGATCTGGCCGAGCTGGTGAAACACCTGGACGCGGGCGGTCGCCTGTTCGCCTGCTTCCAGCGCCGGCATTCCCCGATGAACGACTGGCTGCGTGCCGATCTGCGCCTGGCCGACGCCGGCGAGCCGATGCTCTACAGCGCGGTCGTCTTCGAGGAACCACTGCCGTCACGGCACTGGTACCGGTGGCCGGCGTCCCGCAGCCGTCTGGTGAGCAACGGATGTCACTGGATCGACCATTTTCTGTGGCTCAACGACTTCGCCCCGGTGCGTCGCCAGACGGTGTCCGTCGCCCGTGGCGGCACCTACACCGTGTACGTGGAGCTGGCGAACGACGCGGCGCTCTCCCTCGTGCTGACCAGCATCGGCGGGAGCCGGTACGGCCTGCGCGAACACACCGAGCTCCGGGCCAACGGGGTCACCATCACCATCGTGGACGGCGCCCGTTACACCGCCGAGGCGGGCAGCCGCCTGCTGCGCCGCCGCCGGGTCAACCGCCTGGACGCCTACCCCGCGATGTACCGCGACATCTGTACCCGGCTCGTCGCCGGCGTTCCCGGCGAGAGCGCCCGGGAGATCCGCGCGACCGCCGAACTGACCCTCCGCCTCGACACCGCCGCCCGACCCGACTGACCCTCGCTTACGAGGCGGCCCGGTCGGCCGGCACTCGGTAGCCACTCCGATCAAGGAAGCCAATACACGTCCCGGGAATTCGCGAAGATCTGCGAGAAACACCAGGTGCGACGCTCCG
>NZ_JAMQQG010000072.1 GCF_023716925.1 Frankia sp. R82 | reverse complement strand
GCAGACGACGTGACGGTCACCCGCATCCCAACGGGTGTGCAGCGGATGGATGGTGCTGGGAGCAAACCGGCCGACGGAGCCGACGGAGCCGACGAGGCCGCGGCGGCTGCCGCGACGGTGGCCGCCGGTCGAGGTGTGCGTCCGCCCAGCCGGTCGAGTAGACGTCGCAGGGCCTGCGGCGTCGTCCCACGGCGGGTGCTGTGGGCGGAGACGGCCGCGCCGATGCCGAACAGCAACGCCAGGTACGTCGACGTGTTGGCGGAGGTGATGTAGCCAGGAATGACGTTGAAGCCGATCGCCGCGAGCACGGCGTACCACGGCTCGCCAACAGTGACGATCACGACCAGCGCGACCAGCGTCAGCGAGTCGAAGGAGCGGAAGTAGGACCCGACGCTGTACTGGTAGAGCATGCCGGTCAGTGCCCCGGCCAGCGACGCCATCGCCGCCGCGACGCAGAAGACCAGCACCTTCAGCACGGTCGAGGTGGTGCCCTGGGTCTCCAGCGCCAGCGGCGAGTCGGCCATGGCACCGAGCAGACGACCGAGACGCCCCCGGCTGATCGCGGCGACGGTGAGCACGCACAACACGACGATGATGAGCAGCAGGTAGTAGAAGCCGGAGTCGCTGGCGAGATCCCAGTTACCGATCTTCACCAGGGGTCGCGGGCTTTCGATGCCGATGGACGACGTCCCGAACATGAAGTGTCGCGGGTAGAAGACCTGCTCGAGCACGATGCCGAGGCCGAGCGTCGCCAGCGCCAGGAAGACCCCGGACAGCCGCACCGCCGGGATCGCCACCAGCGCGCCGACCGGCACGGCGATCAGCGTTGCCAGGATGACCGCCACCAGCCAGGGCAGGCCGACTCCGACCGCGAGATGGCTGAACGCGGCCGCACCGACGGCGGCGAACCCGAGATGGCACAGCGAGATCTGCCCGGACTGGCGCACCAGCAGCCCGAGCGACAGGAACAGGATGATGTAGATCAGGGCTGCCGACCAGACGGCGAGGTGATCGGCCTGCAGGCTTGGCACGAGTGCGAACAGGACGACGGCCACGGCCCCGGCAACCAGCCGGACGCGGGTCGGCGCCTGGTAGGAACGGCGGACCGGCGCGACGGTGGCGGTCCGGCGCAGCGCCAGCCGGCCCCGGGGGGTGACGATGAGCACGATGAACAGCACGATGAACGGCAGGCTCGGCGGTAGCCCGCCGACCCAGGTGACGGTGGCGGCGTATTTCTCGAACAACGCGCCACCGATGCCGACGAGCAGGCCGCCGGCGAACGTCAGCGGCAGGTTCGAGAAGTAGCCGATCGCAGCCGCGCCGAACGATGCGAACACGGCGGTGGTCAGGGTGATGCCGTCCAGGGACAGCGCCGGGGCGAGCATCAGTCCGGCGATCGAGGCGAACATCGCGCCGATCACCCAGGCCCAGCGCCGCACTCGCACCGGGTCGTCGCCGCAGACGGCGACGAGTTCCGGATTGTCCACGACACCGCGCATGACGACGCCGAGGCGCACGGCGAGAAAGAACCAGTAGAGCAGCGCCGACGCCACCAGCGAGAAGATGAAGATGATGATCTGTTCCCACGTGACGTTGACGCCGAGCAGGTGCACGGTCGACTGCGGCAGGAAATGCGGGAAAGACGGTGCCAGCTGGGGGTGCCAGAGCTGACCGAGGGCGGTGGCGATGAGAATCAGTCCGACGGTGGACACCACCTTGATGGTGTCGCTCGCGCCGTCGAGCAGGCGGGCGAGTAGTTCCAGGCCCAGGCCGAGCAGTGGGGCGAAGAGGAAGACGCAGACGAGTGCGGCCAGCGGCCACGGTAATCCGTGATCCGTGTGCAGGAAATAGAACAGAAAGACGTCCAGCGCGGCGACCGCGCCGTAGCCGAAGTTGAAGATGCCTGAGGTCTTGTAGGTGAGGACCAGGCCCACACCGGCCATGCCGTAGACCGCGCCGGTGGCAAGTCCTATGACGATGAAGGGCAGAAACTGGTGCACGCGGCGCTCCGATTCGGGCACAGGGCACCGCCGCCCCGGGCCGGGAGGTCCTGGTCGACCGGCCGGCCCGGGGCGGCGACGGCGGTTAGCTGCTGGTCGCGCAGGTGGGCTTCGTGTCGTTCGGCGCGCCGAGCTTCCCGCCGCGCACGCTGATCTCGAACCAACAGTTGACCTGGTGCCCCGAGCCGGCCGTGTAGGTCAACGGTGCGGCCTGACCGTCAAGGGTCTCGTCCTTCAGGGCGTACAGGCCCTTGAGGAGCTGCTCGGAGGTCGGGGTGGAGCCGTTCGCGCCGAGCCCACCGGCCTTGGCAGCCGCGCCGAAGAGCTTGCCGGACAGCCAGCCCAGGGGCGCGCTCTGGTTGTAGAGGGTCTTGTCGTCGCGCAGCCCGGGGACGTACTTGTCCACTGCGGTGTTCATGGCCTGCAGCGCCGGGGTGTTCAGGAAGTAGGGCACGCTCGAGGCCGGCCCCACCAGGTTGTCCTTCAGGCCCGCAAGAGTCTCGTACCGGGTGCTGATGGTGTCACCGCTGACCACGTAGGTCGGGTGGTAGTTCTGCTGGTTGCAGTTGGCCGCGACCTTTTCGGCGACGCCCGCCGTGTGCGCGATGAACAGCGCCTCGATCTTCTTGTCCCGGGCGGCGATGCACTGCGCCGTGTAGTTCGGTGCGGTGGCGGAGATCTCGGCGGCGTAGCTGACCGGCAGGCCAAGTCCCTCGCCGACCTTCTTCAGCGGCTCGAGCCCTTCCTGGCACTGCACCGCCTCGGCGCAGTAGAAGATGCCGAAGCTCTTCGCGCTGGCCTGCTGGGCCGACTTGATGACCCCGGTGAACAACGAGTTCTCGGTCAGCCCCTCAGGGAAGAAGTACGGGCTGGTGTACGACGGGGTGGTCGTCACCTGTACACCGACGACCGGGATCTTGGCGTCCTCGACGAGCTTGGACCAGGTCTGGTCGACATTGGTGAGGTCGACGATGGCCACGACCTTCTTGGAGATCAGGGTGCGGGCGGCCGTCGCGGACTTGCCGGGCGTCCCGCCGTCGTCCAGAAGGGTGAGATCAATGGGATGGCCGTTGATGCCACCCGCTGCGTTGGTGCTCTCGACCCAGGCCTTGTAGGTGTCGGCCGGGGCCTTGATGTTGAACGTGCCGGTACATGTACAGATGGCGCCGATCTTGATGGGCGACCCGCTGGCCGTCGAACTGCCACCGCCAGAGGAGCCGCTGGAGGAACACGCTGCAGCGGCCACTGTGACGGCCGTGGCGACACCGACGGCCCGGAGTAATCCACGTAATGTGCCCATCACTGAATTCAACGTCCTCTCGCATACACGGTCACGCCGCCGCCCGGATGATCCAGGCCCCCGCGGGCGAGGTCCTGGATGCATTTTCATAGTGGGCTCGGCAAACTTGCCGAAATTGATGGCGGCCGGTCGAGAGTAGCGCTGTGTCAATGTCGACGTCAACCTTGATGTCGCAGGTCGAGGGGGACGCCCCGCCGGTCGGCGACATGTTGTGGCGATACGATGTGATCGCGTTCACATCGGGTAACTGAACAAGGATAAGTTTCCGGATTCCAGGGAAATATGTCCAGTTTGCGGAAATCCTGGCTGCTCCGGTTACCTCGGCCGAGCCGCCGGGTCGGACGGCTGCATCGCGGTGAGCGTGTCCAGCAGGTAGGGCGGGACATGGTTTGCCCAGCCGTGATGTGGCCAGTTGAACCAGCCGGAGGACGCGTAGGTGCCGCCGTCCACGTGCAGGACGTTGCCGGTGAGGTAGGTGGACAGCCCCGAGGCGAGGAACACCGCTGCGTTCGCGACCTCGTTGATCAGTCCGCCTCGCCCCATCGGAATGGCGACCGGTGTACCGACCGGGTCGGACATGCCGGTGGGCTGGCCGTTGGCCGCCCGGGCCAGCGCGGGGGTCGGGGTGTAGTCCGGGGCGATGCTGTTCACCCGGATGAGCTCGGGGCCGAGCTCCACCGCCAGCGTGCGGCCGAACTGCTCGACGCCGGCCTTGGCCGCCGAGTAGACCGCGAACCCGGGAGCCGCGCGGTGCGCCTCGATGGTGGTGATGTTGATGATGCTGCCGCCGCGCCCGCCGGCCCGCATCCGCGGTACCGCCAGCTTGCAGGCGTGTAGCACGTGCAGCAGGTTGGTCCGGATGAGCGCGTTCCAGGCGTTCGGACCGGTGTCCTCGAACGCGGCCTGGAACGTGCCACCCACCACGTTGACCAGCGTGTCCATGCGACCGAACCGTTCGTCCACGGCGGCGAACAGGGCGGCGAGGGCCTCCGGGTCCCGGGCGTCGCCCTGCACGGTGATCGCATCGTGGCCGGCCGCGTCGAAGTCGGCCCGCGCCTGCTCGACGGCGTCCCCGTCGATGTCGATGAGCGCCACCCTTACCCCGTTGGCGGCAAGCTCGGTGGAGATGCCCCCACCGAGCCCGCCGGCGCCTCCGGTCACGACGGCGACGGTGCCCGCAAGCCCACTGCGCTCCTCGAACCAACCCATACCCGCACGCCTTTCCTGTCCCGTCGGCCGCCCCGCAGCCGGCGGCCCTGTGTTGTCGTGGACGGTTCTGCCGCCAGTACCCGGGCGGGGGTGGTCCGGCCGACGTGACACGCGCGTCGACAGGACCGAAGGGTCACGCCGTCAGATAGGTGGCGCCGAAGGCCTCGACGAACTCGAGGGTCTCCGCGGCCTGCCGGGTTGACCGGTTGATCACGACCCAGCTGATGCCGGCCTTCTCCAGCTCCGCGAACGCCGTGCGGTGGCGGTCCGCCTCCGCGGTGGGGTCCGCCGCCGGATCCGTGACACCAGGATCGGTGTACGCGTAGACGACGTCCTGCAGCTCGCGCCCGGCCTCGGCCGCCTGCGCCCGCACCTCGGTGATCAGTTCGGCGAGGTGCGCATCGGAGCTGATGCTGGTGGTCTGCACCGTCTGCGCGAGCAGCGGCGAACCGGCCATCGGCATCCAGCCCTGCGCCTTGCGGGCAGCCCGGCGCCGCGCACCGGGGGAGTTGCCGCCGATCCAGATCGGGATCGGATCCTGCACCGGTCGGGGCAGGGCGAGGATGTCACGGGCGTTGAAGTGCAGACCCTCGTAGCTGAACGGCTCCCCGCTCCAGTGCAGCGGCAGGACCTCGAGGATCTCGTCGAGCAGCGCGCCGCGCTCGGCAAGATCGACGCCGAGCGCGAAGAACTCGGACTTCTGGTAGCCCGCACCGAGTCCGAGAACGAACCGGCCACCGGACAGCTTGTCGACGGTCGCCGCCGTCTTCGCCAGCAGAAGAGGATTGCGGTAGGGGCCGACCGACAGGTACGGCAGCAGCCGCAGCCGCCGGGTCACTGCTGCGACATAGCCGAGGGCGACGAACGGGTCCAGGGTCTGGTGGCCGCCGGCGGACAGCCACCGGGCGGCGGGCGCGGGATGCTCGGTCAGCGAAAACCCGTCGAATCCCGCCCGCTCCACCGCGCTGCCCACCTCGTGCAGCCCGCCCGCGGCCAACATGTCGCCATCGGGGCCGTGCTGGTCCGGGTAGTGGTAGATGAAGCGTAACGCCATGATCCCTCGATCCCGTGACCGTTGGCTACGACCCTCCAGTCGGGTCGACGCTAGTCACAGCCCCACCCATCGGCAACTTTCAGGAAATTCGCCGATCTGGTCGTTGTGGCGAACGAGTGGGACGGGCCCACTCGACTCCTGGCGCTCAGTCCATGAGCAGGACGGGCTTGACGGCACCGCCGGCCCGGCTCTCGGCCTCGGCCCGGTTGATGTCCGCCAGCGGAAAGGTTTTGATGATCTTGTCGAACGGGAAGAGGCCGGCCTGCCACAGTCGGATCAGCCGGGGGATGAACAGGTGCGGGACGCTGCCCCCCTCATACCCGAACGTCACCCATTTGCCGATCAGGGCGGCCGGATGCACGTCAAGATTGTCCCGGCCGGATCCGACCAGAATGCAGCTGCCCGGCCGGCGCAGGACGGCCACCGCAGCCGCCATCGCCGAACCGACACCGGTGGTGTCGATGCTGAAGTCGAAGCCAGCGCCGCCGCCGGTGATGACCTTGGCGAGATCCGGGTCGGCGCCGTCGACGGCCCGGGTGGCGCCGAGTTCGAGGGCGAGTTCGCGCCGGGAGCTGTTCAGGTCCACCGCGACGATCTCCCGGGCGCCGGACAACCTGGCCGCCAGCAGCGCCGCCAGGCCGACCGCTCCCGCACCGAAGATCACGATGGACTGGTCGGGAGCCAGCCGTAGCTGGTTGAGTACCGCGCCGGCCCCGGTCTGCAACCCGCAGCCGAGCGGGCCGAGCAGGTGCAACGGCGCGTCCGGGTCGACCTTGACCATGTTCCGGGTGGTGGCGATCGAGTACTCGCCGAACGACGACTGGGCGAACCACCGGCTGAGCAGGGCGGCGCCGTCCGCGTCGGTGGCACAGCCCGAACCGTCGGGCCGGCGCGCGCCGACGTTGAGCGCCTCGAAGCGCACGCACACCGCCGGCTGCCCTGACCGGCAGTTGTCGCACTCCCCGCAGGTGTCGAAGGTCAGCACCACGTGGTCTCCCGGGCGCAGGTCGGACACGCCGGGACCGACCTCCTCGATGACCCCCGAACCCTCGTGGCCGAGGATCGCCGGCAGGAACGAGGGGCCGAACATGCCGGTGCGGGGGAGCAGATCGGTGTGACACAGGCCGGCGCCGGCGATACGGATCAGCGCCTCACCCGCCCGCGGGGCCTCGAGGGAGACGGTCTCGATCTGGAATTCCTGGTCGGTCCCGCGCAGAACTGCACATCGTGCGGAGGTCATCGTCCGCCCATCTGTCGAAGTGGTGGCCGGCTGTGCGGCCGGGTCCGTCCGTCTGTATCACCAGATCACCGGACGCGCAGCATCAGTCGGGCACATGGGCGTCAGCGTGGGGCGTCGACGGCGGGGGCGATCCAGCGGCGGAGGAAGTCGCGCAGCTGCGGCCCCGTCCAGGCCGGACTGGGCGGGGCGATCGTCATGGACAGCAGTAGACGCAGCAGCAGCTCACTGAGTTCGTCCAGGCGGCGGTCGTCGTAGCCGGCGGCGACCCAGTCGACGCACGACCGGGAGATGAGCGTGCGCAGCAGCCGCCGGGACTCCGACGAGGTGACGCTGTGGCTGAACGTGTCCGTGTGGCCGGCCGTCAGGGCCAGGGTCAGGTGGCGCTTACCGGGCAGCCGTTCGACCACGGATGCCAGCGCCTCCACCGCCCAGTCTCCCGGGCTCCGCACCTGTGCCAGGTACTCGCTCAGCTCATCGATGAACGTGTCGACCGTCGCCCGGCCGACCGCCGTGAACAGGTCGCCGACGCTGGGGTAGTACCGGTAGACCGTCTGGCGGATGACCCCGAGCTCGGCGGCGACATCGGACAGCGTGCACGTGCCGGTTGCGGTCCGGTCGACGCAGCGGATCGCGGCCTCGATGATCCGCCGACGTGCCTCCTGCTCGTCGGCTGGCGGAGCTCCCGCCCAGCCGCGCCGATTCCCCATGTGCTGTGTCCTCCGCGTTGCCGGCGGCCGTGGCTTCTCGCGGCCGTGGTTCCTCGCGGCCGTGGTTCCTCGCGACTGTGGTTCCTCGCGACTGTGGTGCCCGCAGGCGTGCCGCGGGTGATCGCGCGGTGGGGCGCCGGCCCCGTGCGGGCGGTGCGCTCCGGCCACACCGGAGCTGCGCCGGAGTCGCTTGTCACTCACCACGGACGTCCGTTAGGTTGGCGACGCACCGGAATCATACACATAAGTATTAACTGTATTGTCGTTCTGTCCGATTGGTGTTCCGCCCGTCCCCAGAGCGCGCCCGCCACCCGGGCTTGCCCGCCACCTGAGCAGGAGACATCAGTGTCCAGCCCAAGCTCCGTCGTCCCGAAGCTGTCTGGCAGCGAGTTCTGGGCGGTGCCGGCTGCCGAACGGGCGTCGCACTACGCGCAGCTACGACGTTCGGCGCCCATCGTGAAGTGCGAGCCTTCCGTCTTCACCCAGGTGCCGCAGCGGACCGGGTTCTGGGCGGTCACCCGGCATCGGGACGTGCAGTTCATCAGCCGCCGGCCGGACCTGTTCTGCTCGGGCGAGGGCGTCGGTATCGGTGACCTTCCGCGCGACTTTCTCGAGCTCAACGCGTCCTTTCTGGTGATGGACCCGCCCCGGCACACCGCGCTGCGCAAGGTCGTCAGCGGCGCGTTCACGCCCCGGCAGGTCGCCCGGTTGAACGAGGCGATCACGTCGAAGGCCTACCGCATCGTCGACGAGTTCGTCGAGCGCGGTGGCGGTGACGTGGTCGAGGGCCTGGCGACCAGCCTCCCGCTGTGGACGATCTCGACGATGATGAACGTCCCGGAGTCGATGCGGGAGGAGTTCCGCTCGGCCGCAGAGAACCAGATCGCCTCGCAGGACCCCGACTTCGTCGCACCGGGCAAGGATGCCGGCACCGTCGCGCTCGAGGCGGCCATCACGCTGCACCGCCTCGCCGGTGAGCTGGTCGCGGACCGCCGCAAGAACCCCGGCGACGACCTCATCTCCGTTCTCCTCGAGGCCGAGTTCGAGGGCGGACCGATCGACGACGCGACCGTCGGCGCCATCTTCGTCCTGTTCGCCACCGCCGGCAACGACACCACCCGCACCAGCACCAGCCAGGGAATCCGGCTGTTCGCCGAGCATCCGGACCAGTGGCACCGGCTCACCGCCGACCCGTCGCTGGTGAACACGGCGGTCGAGGAGGTCGTGCGGCACGTCAGCCCGGTCATCCACTTCCGCCGGACGGCGACGCAGGACACCGAGCTCGCCGGCGTCCCGATCGCGGCCGGGGACCCGGTGGTCATGTTCTACGAATCGGCCAACCACGACGAGGAGGTCTTCGCCGACCCGGAGCGGTTCGACATCGGCCGTGACCCCAACCCGCACGTCGGCTTCGGTGGTGGCGGGCCGCACTTCTGCCTGGGTGTCGGTCTTGCCCGGGCTCAGCTGCGGGCGCTGTTCGGCCGGCTGGTCGAACGGGTCGCCGAGATCGAGGCCGGACCGGCCGACTTTCTTACCAGCAACTTCGTCAACGGCATCAAGCGAATGCCGGTTTCCGTCACCACCCGTTGAGCTGACGCCCGGGCTGTCTCGTCCCGCCCGGGCCGGTCCTGACCGTGCGCTCCCTCCCGCGTGGTCCCGTCCGGACGTACGTCCGATATGTCCAGGCCTTGGCGGGCGGAAATCTCGCTGAAATCAGCCCTTTTCACGACGCGGGCAAAACATCTGTCCCATCTGATTCCGCAACGTGGACGGGTGGGACAGCCCGGGTTAGCCTGGGAGCGTCGGGAAAGAGGGGATCAAGACGGTTGCATATGCGGGAAACCTGCGCCCGATGATGTATCGCCAGACGCCGGCAGAGGCGGGCGGCGAGGCCGTCGTGAGTGCGGCCGGAGGCCGGTTGCTGCTGGAGCGGGGTCGCCGGCAGTTCTTCGACGACAACGCGCTGGAACCACCCGGTGTCCGTGATGTGATCCGGCGGTCCTGGGCTCGGGTCCGCGACCTGGCGGTGCCGCTCGAGGACCCCCAGACTCGGCTCCTCGAGGTCGAGTCGGACACGCTGCTCGAGCGGGCGGCCCGCCCGGTGCTGCAGTCCATCACCGAACCTTTGTCGGATGTGGAGCTGATCTGCAGCCTGGCCGGTCCGGACGCGTTACTGCGGCTGCCGTTCGCCGGCCGTTCGATGTTCGCGCGGATGCTGGCCGAGGCAGGCTCTCTGATCAAGGGGTACGACTTCTCCGAGTCCATCGTCGGCACGAACGGGATCGGCACGGCGCTGGCCATCGGCCGCCCGGTGGTGGTGGACGGCGGCGAGCACTACGTCGAGGCGGCCCGGGGCATCTCCTGCGCCGCCTCGCCCATCCGGGATCCCGTCTCGGGTGTGGTCGTCGGCGCCGTCAACTTCACCTGCCCGGTGGGCGCCAGCAGCCCCCTGTTGCTGGCGATGACCACCTCGGCCGCCGCCCAGATCGAGCGTGAGCTGCTCACCACCGCCAACCGCGCCGACCTCGCCGTGTTGCGCGGCCAGGTGAACCCGGCGGCGCAGCGTGCCCTTGCCGTGGCCGAGGACCGCCGGCGGGCCCTGCGGGAGCACCTGCACCGGGCCTCGATGAACGCCACCTCGACCGACGTCCAGACCCTGCTGGGCCAGGTCATGCAGATTGCCGCACGGCTGTTCCCGTTCGACGCGGTGTGGGCGATGCGCCGCGTCGGGGACGCGCCACTGCGCGTCGTCGCCATCGACGGGGACGTCGCGCCCGGGGCGCTCGGCGCCCTCGTCCCCGAAGAGACGGCGATGATGCTCGACCGTGCCGCGTGTGGCGAACCCGGCCGGTCCGGATCATGGCATGGCGCCGGGCACCCGTCGGGCCGGTCGCCCGAGAGCACATCCGCCGGGGTGCGCCCGTTACCCGGCCAGCGGCGTCTGATCCGTCGCTGGGTCGTCGCCGCCGCGCCCGCCGGCCCACGGTCGCCGTTTCCACAGACGTCCCAGACGATGTTGGTGGTGGCGAGTGACCTCGCCGGGTCGGAGGGGCTGGGGCAGCGCGGGCTCAGTCGGGACCTGCTGACGGAGATCGCGTTCGCCTGTGACACCGCCTGCCGGTTCGAGGAGATCAGCAAGCTTGCGGCCAGTGACCCACTGACCGGTCTACCCAACCGGCGCTGCTTCCTCGAGTTCGCGCAGGAGGCGTTCGGCCGATGTCGGTCCACCGGTCAACCACTGGCTACGTTCATGGTCGACATCGACCGGTTCAAGCGGGTCAACGACACCTTCGGGCACCGGGTCGGTGACCTCGTCCTGACCCGCGTCGCCCGGTGTATCCAGGCGGCACTGCGCCCGGGCGACATCGTCGGCCGCATCGGTGGAGAGGAGATCGCGGTGGTCACCGCCGCGATGCCCGCGCAGGCGCTGGTCCTCGCCGAGCAGCTGCGCCGGGCCGTCGCCGACATCCGGCTGAGTACCGGCAGCGGCACGCTCGCGGTCACCGCGAGCGTCGGCGTCGCCTGCCTGGACGCCCGCGACCAGCGGCTGTCCGATCTGCTCGACCGCGCCGACCGGGCCCTGTACGCGGCCAAGGACGCCGGGCGGGACCGCGTCGTCGCAGCCTGACCACCGTGCCCCAGTGACCGCTCGGCCGGGTCCGTGGCCGCCAGGCCTGGTCGGGGGCGGTAGCGCCCCCGGTTGGGTGTCAGCCGGGCCACCCCCCGCCCCTCCTCTCGCGAGAGGGTCTCCCATGGGGCATTCTTGGGAAGCAGCTGACAGTTGGCCGACCTCCCGGTGGGGTCGAGGCTGCGTGGTGTGACACTGGATGTTCTTAACGCCCAGTTGGGTACAGACGATCGATGGGTGCCCGACGTCCGGCGGCAGGCATGACACCCTGTGAGGCAACCAGCTTCCAGGCGGCTGGGACGCTCCGCGTGGCGCACCGTCCGCGCAGCGTGAGAATCACCGCCTACGGGCGCACGGACGGTGGGATCGAGGAGGCGTGGCGACCTATCTGCTGGGCCTTTCAGCCGCGGTGTGTTTCGGCGTTGCCGCCGTTCTGCAGCAGCGGGTGGCCTTCCGCGCGCCGCCGGGCGACGTCCTGCGGCTGCGCCTGTTGTGGTGGCTCGTGCGCCGGCCGGCCTGGGTGTTCGGAGTCGCCATCGGTGGCGCCGGCAGCATGCTGTCCGCCGCTGCGCTGACCAGCGGAGCGGTGGCTCTGGTCGAACCGCTGCAGATCTGCCAGCTGCTGTTCGCCCTGCCGCTGGCCGCGCTGCTCGCCCGCCGGGTGGTCCCGCGGCGGGACTGGGTCGCCGCGACGGCGACGGCTGTGGGCCTGGGCCTGTTCATCGCCGCCGGTAGCCCCGATTCGGGCGACGTCGCACACGCCACCACCGGTGGCTGGCTGACGACGATGATCGTCGTCAGCATTCTGCTGGTCGCCGCCACCTGGGGTACCCGGGCCCAGCCCGCGGTGCGGCGCGCGCCGTTGCTGGCCGGTGCCGCGGGCCTGCTGTCCGCGCTGCAGGCCGCCCTCGTCAGTGGCGCGGGGCAGCTGATGACGTCGGGCGGAATCGGCACACTGGCCCGCTCCTGGTTTCCCGGGGTCATCGTGGCCGTCGCGGTGCTCAGCGCGGTGCTGGCGCAGAGCGCGTACGGGATGGCGCCGCTGCCGGCATCGCTGCCCGCCTCGGTCAGTGTCGAGCCGCTGGCCGGCGTCGCGATCGGTGTGGGCCTGCTCGGCGGCGGTCTGCGCCTGACCCCCTGGGCGGTGGCCGCGGAACTCGCCGGCCTCGCGGTGATGACCCTGGGGGTGCGAACGCTGGCCCGCTCGCCGCTGATCACCGGTCAGCTTTCGCGTCTGGCCGCCCGGCAGGCGCAGGGCCGGCTGTCCCGGCTGGAGGAGCAGGTCCACCACGATCTGGAACGGTTGCGCCATGATCTGCGGTCCAGCCGGGCGGCGGGACCGAGCGGTCCGGCGGTCCGTCGCCTGCGCCGCCGTCTGCACCGGGACCTGGACCGCATCGGTGAGGAGCTCGCGAGCCTCGCCGACGAGCGAGACCGCTTCGAAGAGCAGCTGCGTCCCGCCCGTCGCCGGTCTGCGGCGGTCGCCGCGGCACGGTCGGTGCGCCCGGCGCGGGGGAGCGCAGGCCGCCCCGTTGCCTTCCCC
>NZ_JAMQQG010000071.1 GCF_023716925.1 Frankia sp. R82 | reverse complement strand
CCACCCAGTCGCCCTGGGCATGGTCGCGGCCGGTGCCGGACTGCGCCCCGCGGAGGTGGCTCTCGCCGCCGCGCATCTGGCGGTCACCGGGCCCGCCACCGCCGCGACCCGGCTGCTCGGGCTGGACCCGCTCGCCGTCACCGGCGTTCTTGCCCGGCTCGCAGACCAGGTGGCAGCGACGGCACACCTCGGCGACGCCTCGGCCGCGCTCCCACCCCCGGCCCTACCCGCCCGCGCCGGCCTGCGCCTTGACCTGCTCGCCGAACGCCACCGGCGCGCCGACCTGCGGATGTTCGCCTCCTGACGGGCCGGTTCAGGGTGTTCCGCGCAGCCGCGCCGGGCGGCACGCCGGTTGATCGGGGGGCCTGTTAGGTTGCCCGGGTGCGCGCCAACGCGGCTGTCCGGGTCGAACTCGGCGCACGCGACGACGTGCACGTCCGCGAACTGCGTTCGGACGTGCCGCTCGTCCTGCGTCTGACCGGACGCAGGCCAGGCGGAGCCGCACCCTCCGCCGCACCGCCACCGGGAACACCCGCGACGCCGCCGTCGGTGACGGTGCATCTGGTCGGTGCCGCGGCTGGGCCGTTGGCGGGCGACGACCTCCGGCTCGACATCTCCGTCGGCGCCGGGGTACGGCTGGTGCTGCGATCGGTGGCGGCGATGGTTGCGCTGCCCGGGCGTGGAGCCGGCGACCGCCCGTCCCGCCTGACGGTCACGGCGCAGGTGGGCCCGGGCGGGGAACTGGACTTCCAACCGGAGCCGACGGTGGTGGCAGCCGGCGCCGACCACGCCGCGCTCACCGAGATCACCCTGGACCCGACCGCCCGGCTGTGGCTACGCGAGGAGATCCTGCTCGGCCGGTTCGGCGAGTCCGCCGGGTCCTTCCACAGCATGCTCCGTGTCGACATCTCGCCCGGAGCCGGAGTCGAACCGAGAACCGGGGCCAGCACCGAAACCGAACCCGCGGTCGGAACTGTCCTGCGCGGCGGCACCATCGGGCTGCTGCGCCATGAGCTGGCGCTCGGGCCGGACACGCCGGGGCTGCACGGTCCGGCCCAGCTCGGAGCGGCCAGGGCGGTGGGCTCGCTGGTCGTCGCGGGGCCCGAATGGGCGGGGCCAGGGCCCGAGTCCGTCATCGTCGGCCGAGGCAGCCAGCCCGGACAGGACGACCACGCCGGACGCGGTGGCGGGGAGGCCGCGCTCATGCCGCTGGCCGGGCCGGGCTACCTGGTCACAGCACTCGCTCCGGACGCTGTCAGCCTGCGCCGGCTGCTGGCCACCGCCCCCGGCTCCCACCCCTCTGGTCGTCGCCCGGCACGTTGATCCCCGCCGCTCCCGGCCGGCGCCCCGGCCTGTCACCCTCCGCAGTGGGCTGCGGTGGCGATCGTCGGCGACGGTCAGGCGGACGAAGCGCGGTGCGGGTCGGAGGCGGTGGAGGTGGAGGTGGGGGGGATCTCGGGGGCGTCGTCGGCGGGGGTGGCGGGAGCGGGCAGGTCCCAGGGGTCCCGCGGAGGCTGGACGACGGCGACGTGCGGGGCGGCCACGTGGGGGGCGAGGGTGGTCGTGCCGAGGCCGCGCCGTTCGGGGGTGCCGTGCCCGTCGTAGGTGCGGCCCTTCCAGGCGGCGCCACGGCCGGCCCGCTTGAGGCGCGCGGAGTCGACCGTCATCCCGAGATACAGTGCCGCGGCCCCGGGCAGCAGCAGCACGGCGGCCACCGGCTGCCGGTAGTAACGGATCATCGGGATGTAGGTCAGCGTCATGATCAGCCAGGCGGCGGCCCCGATCAGGGCGACCGTGGCGTTGCCGGCCGCAAGCCCGGCGACGGTGGCCACCACCGGCACCAGGAACACCAGGCCGAGCCCCGCCACCGTGCCGACCAGCAGCAACGGCGAGTGCCGCAGCTGGGCGTAGGCGGAGCGGGAGACCATCTTCCACAGGTCGGCCAGGCGCGGATAGGGGCGGCGGCTGTGCACCTGGTCGGCGAGGCCGAGCCAGGTCCGTCCGCCGGAGCGCTTGATGATCCGAGCGATGGCCACGTCGTCGATGACCGCACCGCGCACCTCGGCCAGCCCGCCCGCGCGGACCAGCGCCTCACGACGCACCAGCGAACAGCCACCGGCCGCTGCCGCCACCCGGGACGTCGGCCGGTTCGACCAGCGGAACGGATACAGCATCGCGAAGAAGTAGACGAACGCCGGGACGATGATCCGCTCCCAGAAGGTGTCGGCGCGCAGGACCGCCATCTGGGAGACCATGTCGAGACGCTGGGTATGGGCGGAGGCGACCAGGGCCGTCAGCGACCCGGGGTCGTGCGCGATGTCGGCGTCGGTGAGCAGTAGGAACTCGACGTCTCCAGCGCACTCGATGCCGCGGCGCAGTGCCCACAGCTTCCCCGTCCAGCCGGGGGGTGGCTCGGTGGACGCGGTCACCGCGGCCGTCACGTTCGAGCCGCCGCGCTGCGCCGCCTGTTCGGCGAGGGTGCGGGCGACCTCGGTGGTGCCGTCGGTCGAACCGTCGTCGACGAGGATGAGCCGCACCGAGCCGGGGTAGTCCTGGGCGAGCAGGCTCGGCAGGGTCACGGGCAGCACGTCCGCCTCGTCCCGGGCCGGGATGATGATCGCGACACTCGGCCAGCTCGCCGGCGCCTGGCGCCGGGGCAGCCGCTGGTCGGTGCGCCAGAACGTGCCATGACCGACGGCCAGGTACAGCCAGGCGAGCAACGAGGCGAGGGCTATCCACTGGAGTACAGTCACAGAGAGTAATCCTGCCACGAAGGTCGCACGCGGAGCGGGCGAGTGGGGTAATTGTGTGTAAAGAACCGCCCGTTCGGCTGGCGCCGCACGGCCCGCCGCCCAGCCCGAACCACTGCCAAAAAAGTGCCGGTGACCTGCAACGATGCATCTTCGCCGGGCCGAAGGCCGCGCAGTCGACGCAGGGGGCAACGCCGGACCCGCGGGACCCCTGCGCTGGCGGAATGACCCGGTCGGGCGTCTGCGCCGGGCACCTCGGTGCCCGGCGAACCCACACGCTGGTACCCCTGGCCCACAGACGGACACCACACCGGCTTCAACCCCCGCTCAGGCCAGCCACTGCACCATAATCGGGGGGTGACCCGCCGTTCCGAACAGACGACTGACACCCGTCAGGCGCTCGTCGTCGCCGCCCGCCGTCGGTTCGCCGAACAGGGATTCGCCGCCACCGGAACCGAGGAGATCGTCGCCGACGCCCAGGTGACCCGCGGCGCGCTCTACCATCACTTCCGCGACAAGGCCGATCTGTTTCGCACCGTGATGGAGCAGGTCGCCACCGAGGTCGCCGAGAAGCTGGTGGCGGGCGAGCTGGCCCGCGACGCCGAGCTGCCCAGCGACGCCTGGACCCAGCTGCGCACCGGCATCCAGTCCCTGCTGGACATCTCCACTGCGGACAGCGACTTCCAGCGCATCGTCCTGGTGGACGGTCCCGCGGTACTCGGCAGCGAGGCCTGGGACGCCCTCGTCGAGCGGCACGGCTACCGGCTGTTGTCGGAATGGCTGCAACGCGCCATCGCCGAGGAGCGGATCGACCCGCTGCCCGTCGCCCCGCTGACCCGGCTGGTCGCCGCACTGCTGTCCGAGGCGAGCATCTTCACCGGCCGCGCGGCCGATCCGGATGCCGCCCGGGTCGAGATCGGCATCGTGCTCGACCGGCTGTTGCGCGGCCTCGGCCGCGGCGGTGACCTGGCTGCCCAGCCTCCGGTCAGCGCCGAACAGGCCGTTCATCCCCGCTGACGCTCTCGGGACGCGCGGCCCACCGTCGACCGCGCGTCACCGGCGTTCCCGGCATCCCCCGGACGGGCCGGCCATGCTCCGGCGCACGCCCCGCACCGCGGCAGCACCTTCCCGCAGCCGCCGAAGCGCCTCCCACACGTGCCACGATCGCCACATCGAGCGGTCCACACACGCACGAACGCCGCCCCGGCCGGGAAGGGATCCGGTCGGGACGGCGTCGGTCACATTGTGCGGTATCGCTTGTGCTGCTGTGCGGTGGTACCCGGAACGGTGACGCCGTGAAACGGCAGCGTCAGGGGTGGGACGCGAAGATCAGGCCTCGCGTACGGCGCGGATCGACTCCTTGAGCGAACCGATCGTGGCGAGCACGGCAGAGGTCTCGTACCCGCAGTGCGCCATGCAGTTCGCGCAACGCGGGTCCTTGCCCCGGCCGTAGGAGTCCCAGTCGGTCGTCTCGACGAGCTCCTTGTACGAGGAGACGTACCCGTCGCTCATCAGGTAGCAGGGCTTCTGCCAACCGAACAGCGAGTAGCTCGGGATGCCCCACGCGGTGCAGGCCAGCTCCTTCTTCCCTTCCAGGAAGTCAAGGAACACCGGGGAGTGGTTGAGACGGAACTTCTTGCGCCGGCCCTCCGCGAAGACCTTGGCGAACATCTCCCGGGTCTCCTGGACAGCGAGGAAGTGCTCCTGGTCGGGAGCCTTCTCGTACGCGTAGCCCGGGGAGAGCTGGATCTGGTCGACCTTGAGGTCGTCGTTGAGGAAGGTCAGGATGTCGATGACGTCCTGCGGGCTGTCGTTGTTGAAGAACGTCGAGTTCGTGCCGACCCGGAAGCCTGCGGCCTTCGCCGCGTGGAACGCCCGGACGCACTCGTCGAAGGTGCCTTCCTTCTCCACCACCGCGTCGTGCCGATCACGCAGCCCGTCGATGTGCAGGACGAAGGTGAAGTAGGGCGACGGGGTGAAGTTCTTCAGCTTCTTCTGGAGAAGCAGCCCGTTCGTGCAGAGGATCACGAACTTCTTACGCTTGGTCAGCTCGTTCACGATCTCGTGAATCTGCGGATGCATGAGCGGCTCACCGCCCGCGATCGCAACAACCGGAGCGCCGCACTCCTTGACCGCAGCGAGAGCGTCATCGACGCTCATCCGCTGCTTCAGGACGGACGCCGGATGCTGGATCTTCCCACAACCCGTGCAGGACAGGTTGCAGGCAAACAGTGGCTCCAGCTCCAGCACGAGCGGGAAGTGCTTGCGACGCAGCAGTTTCTGCTTCGCCAGATAGGTACCTACACGGAGCTGGTACCGCCACTCGACCGCCACGGCGTAGCTCCCCTCTCTTTGGTTGCCGGTCAATGACCGATGATCGCTGCACTGACCATACAGCCTGTACGTACAGCCTGCATGTGGATCGCGCGATGAACTGCCGCACAACCGGATCGCCTGGGTAACCGCATCCCCCGCCTGGGCGGAATCGGATGGCATCCAGCCAGGTCAGGGGCTATTCAGGTACCGAATGTGCCGCGTGACACCGAGGCCGGAAAGGGCTACTTCGACGCCTCGTCGGACGTGTCGGAACCACTCCGCACCCGGTCTGCGCCGCTGCGAACCCATCACCATGGGCAGCCGCTCCGCGCACCGCGTTCGCTACCAAGAGTGACACGGTCACCCTCGGAGCGCGACCTGAGCACGACCTGAGCACGTCCCCGTACGTGACCCGAGCCGGGCCCAGCCCGATCCGAGCCCGACCCGAGCCGAGCCCGACCCGACCCCGATCCGGGCCCGACCCGAACCCGACCAGGGCGGGGCCTGGCACCGGATCCACCCCACCGGCACCAGGGCGTTCCCGACCCGACCGCAGCCAGGCCGGCAAACAGCGCGTCAGAATGACGCTCCGATCTGCTCCACCATCAACCTTCATGTCCGTTCCGCCCCCAGCGGGCAGGCCGCAAGCGGGCGAACCCGCGCACATCGGCGCCGGACGCGGAGAAGATCCAGCAAAAATGACCCATCGAACATCCGCGGCAACGTCGAGCGACGACTCGAGTGGCGTCCGGCCTCCCGACGCCCTCACCCAGGACACAGGGCCAAGGGGGACCGGCGGCCGGCCGGCATGTGGAGGGTTGTTCGAGAATAAGGCCCCGATTTCCAGAACAACCCTCCACATGGCACCGAACAACCCTCGGCATCCACCCAGAACGCTCGGCAAAATCCGCCAGGGGATACAGAACGATACGGAAAGCCACTATCGATGCACTCGCCGTTGCCACTGGGCGGCTGGTCGACACACGCCATCGACAGGGCCGGGGACAGTCGGCGCTCGGTGCCGACCCGGCGCCGTATACCCGACGGAGGACCACCGGGTCGGAGGACCACAGGTCCCCGGTCTCGCGGATGCTCAGGCTCCCGCGAGACCGAGACGGCCTGGCGACGGGTCAGGACGAGGCTCGCGAGGCGGCCGGCCGCGGGGCAGGCGGCGGACCTGCCGCCGAGGACGAGCCTGCCGACGAGGACGGCGAGGAGAGATTCGCCGACGCCCGACGCAGCTCCTTGGGCAGGTGGAAGGAGATCGACTCCTGGCCGACGGAGCGGACGGCGACGTCGGTCGGTCCAAGGCCGGACAGGGCGGCCGTCAGCTCCTCGACGAGTGCCGGCGGCGCGGACGCGCCGGCCGAGATGCCGACCGTTTCCACCCCGGCAAGCCAGGACAGCTGTACGTCACCGACGTTTTCCACCAGGTGGGAGGCGACGCCGTCGCGGTTGCTGACCTCGACGAGTCGCACCGAGTTCGCGCTGTTCGCCGAGCCGACGACCAGCACCAGCTGGGCCTCCTGGGCGACCTTGCGCACGGCGTTCTGCCGGTTGGACGTCGCGTAGCAGATGTCGGCCGAACCCGGTCCGACGATCGCCGGGAAACGCTTCTGCAACGCGTCGACGACCTCGGACGCCTCGTCCAGCGCCAGGGTCGTCTGCATCAGGTAGGTGACCCGCTCCGGGTCGGGGACCTCGAGATCGGCGACCTCGGCCGGGGACTGGACGAGCTGGATCCGTCCGGGGGACTCACCGAGGGTGCCGTCGACCTCCTCGTGACCGGCATGGCCGATGAGCAGGACGGTGTCACCGCGGGAGGTGAAGCGGCGGGCCTCGGCGTGGACCTTCTCGACCAGCGGGCAGGTCGCGTCGATGACCGACAGGTCGCGGCCGCCAGCCTGCTCCCAGACCGCGGGAGCGACGCCGTGGGCGGAGAACACCACCGTGGCACCGGCGGGCACCTCGTCGAGTTCCTCGACGAAGACCGCGCCGCGGGCGGCCAGATCGGCGACGACATGGGAGTTGTGCACGATCTGCTTGCGGACGTAGACGGGGGCGCCGTGCAGGTCCAGGGCCCGCTCGACGACCTCGATCGCCCGCTCGACCCCGGCGCAGAACGCCCGTGGCTCGGCGAGCAGCACCGTGCGCCGACCCGCCGCGGCCGCCCACGTGCCCAGCGGCGGACCGAGCCGGCTCATCGTGCGCAGCCCCTGCACGCCGCGGCGGACCAGGTCGAGCCGGCCCAGCGGCTCGTCCATGGTGTCGACGATGACGCGGACGGCCGCGAACGGAACATCACCCGCCCCCTCGGCGATCGGGGCGCTCTCCATGTCCACGGCGATGGCGCCGGTGGCGGCGAGTCGGGTGCGTTCGCTGCCGTGGGCCACCTTGGGCACGGTGATGATCGGGCCAACGTGCACGGTGAGGCCGAGTCGGCGCAGGTCGCCGGCAAGCAACGGCGCCGAGGCACACCGAGTGACGGTGCCGTCGGAGGAGCGGACCTCCTCGGCGACGACGACGTCCCCGGGCTTCACCCCGGGAGCGAGCCCACCGGACAGGCCGACGATGGCGACCGCATCCGGACGGGCCTGACGGACCACCCGGGCGGCCTGGCGGGCCCGGTCGGGCCCCATGCCCGTCCGGATCATGATCGTGTCGGACGGCAGCCCGGAGCGGCCGGCCGCCATCGCCTCGAACCGCAGCGCGGTCGCGACGACGAGCCGGCCCGGCCGCTGCGCACCGCCGGACGTCCCGGCCCGGGCCGCAGAGCCAGCGGCCCCGGAACCAGCGGCCCCAGCAGAACCAGCGGCCCCAGCAGAACCGGTGGCCGACGAATCCGTGGCCGGTGCGATGGCGGACGCGGCCGGTGTGGCAGCGACCGCGGCGGGCGCCGGTGTGGCAGCGGCAGCCGTCGGTGTGGTGCGGCGGGTGCCTGCGGCCGGCGTCCGGAAGGGCAGTACCGGAGCGGGCGCGGACGCCGCAGGCGATCGGGAGGGCACGGAAGGTGACAGATTGTCCTGGGCGGGGATCACCGCGGGCACGACGGCCGGCGCCGGATGGTTTCCGGCCACGGTGCCGTCCCCGCCCGGGGATGCGGAGGTGGTCATGGTGTCGTTACCCCGGTGAGGCTCACGTACCGGCCGAGCGCCGTCAGTGGGAAGACCAGCCGGTACAGGTTGTAGTTCAGGGAGAAGTCCCCGGGGAAGCCGGTGCCGGTGAAGTGCGGCTCGTCCCAGGTGCCGTCGGGACGCTGGGTCTCGCACAGCCACCGAACCCCGCGCTTGACCGCGAGGCTGTGCGGGTCGACGGCGAGCAGGGCAAGCAGGGCCCAGGCGGTCTGCGAGGCGGTGAGCGCGCCCCGTCCGATCCAGGCCGGGTCGGTGTAGGAGCGCAGGTCCTCGCCCCAGCCGCCTTCGGGGGCCTGATGTTCGAGCAGCCAGCGCACCGAGGCCGTGATCGCGGGATGGTCGGTCGGCACGCCGGCGGAGATGAGTGCCGGCACGACCGCGCCCGTGCCGTACACGTGGTTGACGCCCCAGCGACCGAACCAGGAGCCGCCCGGTTCCTGGTTGTCCAGCAGCCACTGGACCGCCCGCTGGGTGATCGGGTGATCCGAGCGGCCGAGGTCGGCGAGCATCTCGACCAGGTGGGCGGTCACGTCCGCGGACGGTGGGTCGACGACCTCACCGAAGTCGCAGAACGGGATCTTGGTGGCGAGCATCTGGACGTTGTCGGCGTCGAAGGCACCCCAGGCGCCGTTGGACGAACGCATCCCGACGCTCCAGTCGACCCCGCGGGCGGCGGCGGCGCGGATCGCGGCGGCGAGCGTCGGATCGGCGTCCTCCACCGTGTTCGGGCGGCCCCCGAACGCCCCGGAACCGTGGTGGGAGCCGGCGCCGTTGTGGGCGCCGGCCCGGCCGGCGCCGGTGACGGAGACGTGGCCGTCTCCGAGCAGGCGGCGCAGGGCGAGGACGACCTCGGCGGTGTCGTCGACGTCCGGGTAGAAGTCGTTGTCGAACTCGAAGGCCCAGCCACCGGGAGCGAGCTCGGGACGGCGGATCGCCCAGTCGCCGGCGACCCGGACCTCCTCGTCGACCAGCCACCTGCCGGCCTTCACCATCGCCGGATGGTCACCGGGGACGCCGGCGTCGGACAGTGCGACGACCGCGAGGGCGGTGTCCCACACCGGCGACTGGCAGGCCTCGATCTGGCGGGCGGGGCCCTCGGGGGTCTCCCGGCGGATCACGTAGCGGTCCATCCCGCGGAACGCGGCGGCGATCACCGGGTGGTTGAGCGGGTAGCCCATCAGGTGCAGGGCCATCACCGAGTACACCCAGGGTGGCTGGATGCCGCCCCAGCAGCCGTCGGCCTCCTGGCGGGCGACGACCCACTCGGTGGCCCGGCGCAGCGCCAGGCTGCGCAGCAGCTTCAGTGGCCGACGCTCGTAGCGGTGCAGCAGCTTGTCGAGCCGCTCGAAGGCGCCCTCCCAGCTGCGCAGCGGGGCCGGCTTGCGGGCCGGCGCCGCCACCTTGAGCTCGTCGATGTCGAAGCCGAGGTCGTGCGCCGGACGCAGGGAGCCCACGATCGTCAGGGCGACGATCGTCTGGCGCGCCCAGCAGGCGAAGTCGTAGACGTTCAGGGGCAGCCAGGACGGCGCGAGGATCAGCTCCGGCGGGATCACCGGCACGTCGTCCCAGGACCACTGCCCCAGCGCCGCCAGCCAGATCCGGGTGAACACCCGCGAGGCGGCGATGCCGCCCTGCTCCCGGACGAGTTCGGCGGCGCGCAGCATGTGCGGCGCGTCGACCGGGTCGCCGGCCAGGCGCAGCGCGATGTAGGCCTCGATGGTGGTGGACAGATCCGCCGGACCGCCGTAGAAGGTGGCCCAGCTGCCGTCGGGCTGCTGCTGGGAGCGCACCCACCGGGCGGTCTGCTCGGTCTCCTCGGCGCCGCGGATGCCGAGGAACTGTTTCATGAACAGGTCCTCGGCATCCATCGTGACGTTGGTCTCGAGGTTGCCCTTCCACCAGCCCTCGTCCGCCTGCAACGCGAGGAGATGGTCGCGGGCCAGCTGCGTTGCCACCTGGGCGCTGGCCGTGACGGCAGTGTGCCCGGCGGCGGGGTGCGCGACGGCCGGGGTGGCCCCCAGCGCATCGGGTGGGCTGGCCGGGGCCACGGCGCCCTCGGCCAGCGGCGGTGACGACCGGGAGATCCCATAGGCGTCCGCGGTCGCGGGCACCGGGATGGCGGGCCGCTTCGGGGTCTCCTGCGCGGACGGAGCAGCCGGGGACGGGTCCGAAGTCAGGCTCATCGACGACTCCCCTCGTCGTACGGGCGATGGTCAAACAGGCGATCGTCGGGGTGATCGCCGACCGCGCGAGCGCCGGTGCGCACCTGCGGCCTCCTAGCGATCGCGCTCGGTCACGAAACGGGCGAGGGCGAGCAGCTCGGCCTCGACCTGCGCCGGCATCGACAGCGAGCGGAGCACGTTCTCGCAGGCCTTGAGCTGCCGGTCGGCCTCGGCGGTGGTCCATTCCCGGCCACCGGCCCGCTCGACGAGCTCCGCGATGTGCGCCAGCTCCGCCTCGGTGGACTCCCCGGTGGCGGTGAGGAACGCGCGCAGTTCGTCGGCCGCGGGCCCACCGGCCTCCAGGGCCACGACCACCGGCACCGACTTCTTGCGCGAGCGCAGGTCCGACAGGACCGGCTTGCCGGTGACGGCCGGGTCGCCCCAGATGCCGAGCAGGTCGTCGATGAGCTGGAAGGCGGTGCCCAGGCGCGATCCGTACTCGGACAGCGCGGCGACCAGTTCGTCGCTACCGCCGGCGAGCACCGCGCCCAGCGACGCCGAGCAGGCCAGCAGCGCGCCGGTCTTGCCGTCCTCCATGTGCAGCGTGTCCGCGACCGTCACGTCGGTGCGGCTTTCGAACATCAGGTCCTCGGCCTGGCCGCGGACCAGGTCCTGGACGCCGGCGCTGAGGATCAGCGCGGCGCGGCGGGCCTGGTCGCCCTCGACCTCGAGCAGGATCTGCACGGCGAGCCCGAGCAGAGCGTCGCCCGCGAGGATCGCACCGTCGGCCCCGAAGACCGTCCAGGCCGTCGCGCGGTGGCGACGCTCGCGGTCACCGTCCATCAGGTCGTCGTGCAGCAGCGAGAAGTCGTGCACGAGCTCGACGGCGCAGGCGGCCGGCAGGCCCACCTCCGGCGGCGCGCCCGCGGCCTCGGCGGACAGCAGGGCCAGGGCCGGGCGGACAAGCTTGCCGCCCGAGCCGGTCAGCGGCTTGTTCTCGGCGTCGACCCAACCGCGGTGATAGGCGACAACGTGGCGAAGCCGCGGGTGCAGGCGGTCCACCACGGCGCGCAGCGCCGGGACGGTGAGGGTCCTTCCCCGCTCGATCGCATCCGGAACCGTCATGGTCATACCGGGAATCCCCCTGTGGATGAGTGCTCTTGCTGGCCGGTGGGCACCGGCCCGGCAGCCGCCGTGGAACCGGCGGTCACCGCGTTCGTCCCCCGTGGAGCCGGAAAATCCGACGAATCCGACGATTCTGGTCTATCCCATGGCTCATCCGATGCCGGTCGCGGCTCGACATCGATCACAGTCGGCCTGGACGACCCGGTCGAAGGCCGCTCAGCCAGGTCGGCCAGGTCCCCCACGACTACCCCCATGCCTGCCAGGCTCTCACGGGCTGCAGCGACTCCGCTACGCACGGCCGATTCCATGGTCGCCGGCCAGCCGGTGTCGGTGTACGTCCCGGCCAGGGCAAAGTGCGCCAGGCCGGTCGACGCACCCGGGCGCAACGCGAGCGAACCGGGCACCTGGCGGAAGGTGGCGGTGCGCTCCCGGGTCACGAAGACCTCGATCGGCTCGGCGGCCCGTGCGGCCGGGAACAGCCGGGCCATCTCGCGGGTGAACAGGGTCGCGACGTCGGCGGCCGGCATGTTGATCCACGGCTCGGCGGCCGACTGGGACAACGCCAGGTACTGCGCCCCCGGCGGGCCCGAGGCGGCCAGGCCCGAGGAGATCGTCCGGTCGAAGATCCACTGGATCGGCGAGTCGACGACCGCGAGGAACGGGCCCTCGATGACCTGCCGCGGATAGATCATGTGCACGTTGATGATCGGCGAGTCGCCGAGCTGACGCAGCCGGTCGGGCTCGACGCTCGCGCCGGTGGGCAGCAGCCCGGCGGCCGCCGGCGCCGGGGTGGCGAGCACCACCGCGTCGGCGTACAACGCGCCGGAGGGATCCGCCCCGGGGACGGCCGCACCCCGGCTGGTGCCCCCGGCGGTCACCGCGACCTGCCAGCCGGCGCCGTCCGCGGTGACCGAGCGGACCTTCACGCCGGTGCGCACGTCCGCGCCGACCGCGGTCAGCGCGGCCAGCGCCGCGTCGCCGTGCAGGCGCGACAGCGGCACCTCCGCCCAACCGAGGTCACCGGCGTCGGCGCCCTCCAGCAGGCCGGTGCGCACCACCTTGGCGGCAAGGCCGAGGGATGCCTCGTCCGCGGGCACGTTGAGCGTCGCCACGGTCAGCAGCTCCCACAGCGCGCTGGTGGCCGCCGGGCCCTGGCCGTGGCCGGCCAGCCAGGCGCCGAACGAGCGACCGTCGACCTGCGGGGAACGCTGATCGAGCCGCCCGAGCTGGAACGCCGCGAGCCCGGCGCGCAGCCGCTCGGCGAGCGGGTCGGGGG
>NZ_JAMQQG010000070.1 GCF_023716925.1 Frankia sp. R82 | reverse complement strand
GGCCGGTCGACGCGGCCCGGGTCGGGCCGGCCGTCGGCGCAAACGGACATCGGCGACGACCGCACCCTACCCGATTGTGAACCCAAAGTAGCAAAAGAATTGCTCAGCGTGTTCGTTTTCGTGCTCGTGCTCGAACGTCGCGGTGCCCTCGGCCGGGCCGATATCCTGGCCACGCCGTCGTGATGGGCCGCCGGGCTGCCCGCTCACCGGTGAGCACGACACCGAACGTCGAGAAGGTCGGCAGGTACCCAGCCATGATCGAGCACCAGGTGCGTGTGTTCGGCAGCGGTGAGCAGGTTGCCCGGTCCGCCGAGCTGGCCTGGAAGCTTGCGGACGTGGCCGCCGATCCGGTGGCCGTGCCCGCCGACGTCACCGAGATGGTGATCAACCGGGTGATCGACAATGCCGGGGTGGCAGCGGCATCCCTGAACCATGGCCCGGTGGCGGCCGCCCGCGACCAGGCGCTGCGGCACGCCCCGGCGCCCGGACGGGCCGGTGCGACGGTGTTCGGGTTGGCGGCGTCCACCCGGATCTCACCGGAGTGGGCCGCCTGGGCCAACGGGGTCGCCGTGCGCGAGCTGGACTTCCACGACACCTATCTGGCCGCCGACTACTCCCATCCCGGCGACAACATCCCGCCGATCCTCGCCGTCGCCCAGCAGTTCGCCACGTGGCAGCCCCCGGGCGGGCATGGTCCGGGGAAGCAGCCCCCGGGCGGGCGGGAGCTGGTGCGCGCGCTTGCGACCGGATACGAGATTCAGGTGGCCCTGGTGCGGGGCATCTGCCTGCACGCCCACCGGATTGACCACATCGCCCACCTGGGCCCGTCGGCCGCGGCCGGTATCGGCACGCTGCTGGGCCTGCCGGTGGAGGCGATCTACCAGGCGATCGGGCAGGCGCTGCACACGACGACGACCACGCGACAGTCCCGCAAGGGCACGATCTCGAGCTGGAAGGCGTACGCGCCGGCGTTCGCCGGCAAGATCGCCATCGAGGCCGTCGACCGGGCGCTGCGTGGCCAGGGCGCGCCCGCCCCGGTCTACGAGGGCGCGGACGGGGTGATCGCGCAGCTCCTCGACGGCCCCCACGCCACATATGTCGTGTCGCTGCCCGCGGCGGGGGAGCCCAGGCGCGGGATTCTCGACACCTACACCAAGGAACACTCCGCCGAGTACCAGAGCCAGGCGTTGATCGATCTGGCCCGCCGGCTCGGCCCGGCGATCGGGGACTTCACCCGGGTCGCGTCGATCGTGCTGCACACCAGCCACCACACGCATGTCGTGATCGGCTCCGGGGCCGGTGATCCACAGAAGTACGATCCGTACGCCACCCGGGAGACCCTCGACCACTCGATTCCCTACATCTTCGCGGTCGCCCTGCAGGACGGCGACTGGCACCACGAGCGTTCCTACGCCCCCGTGCGGGCCAGCCGGCCGGACACGGTCGAGCTCTGGCAGAAGATCAGCACGGTGGAGGATGCCGAGTGGACCCGGCGCTATCACAGCAGTGACCCGGCCGAGAAGGCGTTCGGGGGGCGGGTCGTGGTCAGCTTCACCGATGGTTCGACGCTGATCGACGAGATCGCCGTCGCCGACGCCCATCCGCTCGGCGCCCGCCCGTTCGCACGCACCGAGTACGTCGCCAAGTTCCGCCGCCTCACCGAGGGCGTCATCCCCGCCGCCGAGCAGGACCGTTTCCTCGACGTCGCCACCAGGCTGCCCGATCTGCGCCCCGACGAACTGGCCGGCCTCACCCTGACGCCCGCCCTGCCGCTGACGGCCAGTGGCACCGACGGCATCTTCTGATGCTGCACGCGGGCATCCCCGCCCACGAGCGTCGGGCCGCGTTGCGGGCCGCGTTGCGTTCGGGCCGGCTGCTGCGGTTCCCCGGCGCGTTCAACCCGCTGTCCGCGGTGCTGATCACCGAGCTCGGTTTCGACGGGGTGTACGTCTCCGGCGCCGTGCTCGCCGCTGACCTGGCCCTGCCCGACATCGGCCTGACCACGCTCACCGAGGTCGCCACCCGCGCCGGGCAGATCGCCCGGGTCACCGATCTGCCCACCCTCGTCGATGCCGACACCGGCTTCGGTGAGCCGATGAACGTCGCCCGCACCATCCAGACGCTCGAGGATGCGGGCCTGGCCGGCTGTCATCTCGAGGACCAGGTCAATCCCAAACGCTGCGGCCATCTCGACGGCAAGACCGTCGTCCCGGTGCAGGAGATGCTCCGCCGGCTGCGCGCCGCCGTCGCCGCCCGCCGCGACCCCAACTTCCTGCTCTGCGCCCGCACCGACGCCCGCGCCATCGAGGGCCTGACCGGCGCGATCGACCGGGCCCGCGCCTACGCCGACGCCGGCGCCGACATGATCTTCCCCGAGGCGCTGGCCGACGCCAGCGAGTTCGAAGCCCTCCGCAAGGCCGTGGCCGTGCCGATCCTCGCGAACATGACCGAGTTCGGCAAAACCGAACTGCTCACCACCAGCACCCTGGAATCCGCCGGCGTGAACCTCGTCATCTACCCCGTCACCCTGCTTCGCCTTGCGATGGGGGCGGTCGAGGACGGACTGCGCCGGATAGCCACCGACGGCACCCAGGCCGGCCTCGTCGAACACATGCAGACCCGCTCCCGCCTCTACGAACTACTCGACTACTCCGCCTACAACTCCTTCGACACGGACATCTTCACCTTCCGGGCCTGAGTCCGAGCCGGTCCGGCTGAGACGCCCCGGGCAGAACCGCGGGCACCGGACGGGGGTGAGCAGCGGCACCCTCGCGATCGCCGTCCCGGGCCAGGAAGCGCCTTCGCCCCGGTGACTACCACGGCTGGGATATCTGCGGGGTCTTCTGCGGCCAGCCCGGCTCGATTCCCAGCAGGGCCAGCACCTGCTCCACCGCGTCCATGCGGCCAGCCGCCCGGCCCGGATCCGTGACCGCGGTCGCGACCGCCGGTCGACCCGTATGCCGCCCGGCCTGGTCCCGGGTGATCTCCCGACTGAGAGCGACCGCCAGGCCGGCGATGAACCCGGCTCCCACCTCCGGTGAGACGAGGCCCCGCCGCACATCCGCATTGACCGACATCGCTCCGCCCGCCCAGACCAGCACAGTGCTTCCGTCGCTGAGCGTGATGGCCACCAGCGACGGTCCGCACAGCAGCAGCGCGCGAGCCGCGATGATGGCCTCCGCGGGCGCCCTGACGGGATACCCGACCAGGGCGGCCATGTCCTCGGCGTCCGCGCGGACGACGTCCGTCAGCGCGAGCAGGGCCGCCAGACAACGAGGGTCGTCCGGCGCGCCGTCGATGATGACCTTGGCGCCTCCGTCGCGCGCCGCGCGGGCGACGACCACGGCCGCGGCGGCCGGTCCCACCATGGAGATCACCACGACCCGGGCGTGGGCGAAGGCCGATGCCGCCCCGGGCACGTCCGAAACGGCCAGCCGGGCCTGTTCCGGCAGGTGTTCCAGGTATCGGACCGAGCCGGTGTCGTCGACGAGGCTGAGCAGCAACGGAGTCGGCATGCCGGGCCGTCGAACAAGCGACCGGATGTCGATCTCCTCGGCGGCGAGCTGGAAACACAGATCCGTGCCTGCGGCGTCCTGCCCGATCACCCCGACCAGTGCCACCGAGGCACCACGGCGGGCGGCGGCGACCGCGACGTTGGCCCCTGCGCCGCCCGGCACCTTTCGCCGCTCCCGGACCTGGGCCGAGCCGGCGGCGTCGGGCATCGCGGGGACAAGAAGCTCCATCTCCCAGCCCACGACACCCACGGACACGACGTCGAACGACTTCATGGCTGGTCGCTCCTCAGATAGCCCGCGTGGACCGACCGGCACAGACCCTTCGCCGGTCGGGCGCACCCGATCGGATGGTCATCGGTCAGCGCCGCCCCAAAGCGCGGCGTGCCATACGGCCGGCCGGGGACCGGTGAAGACGTAGCCGGGTCCCGGCGGCTGGTTGACGTTGGATCCGACATGGTGACCTCGCAGTTGTGGAAACATGACTCGTCGAGAAGGCTCTGCCCGGCGGCGCGGCTCGATACGGATCGACATCCGTGCACGGGGCTGCGTCGTCCCTCCCTCCTCCGGTCGTCACCGAAAGACCGCAGGTGCACACGATGTGTATGTGGCGGCGTCCGCCTTTGTCTATCCCACTGATATCCACCTGGCGCCGGGAACGCATCGTGGATTCAGGTTCCAGTGCCTTGTCGGGGCGGGTTCGCGAACGTGACCCTAGCGAAGAGGGTACGTGTGGGCAGGGAGCCACGCGGGTGAGTTCGTGAGCTGCCGGCAGGACTCTTCCGACCTGCCGGAGACGGATCGCGGAAGAGCCCCGGATCTTGCTTCTTGCCCTGTCCCCCAGGGAGAACCGGGCGCGCCGCGCCTGACGGAAGAAGGCTCGGTGGTCCGATAACCAGGATTTGGCCAGGATTTAGCGAGCGGGTGTAAGTGATGATGCTGACCGCTCGCCGCATATCCGGTGCCCGCGGCTTCGGGCGGGCGCGCGAAGGGCGGGAACATCTGCCGGAACGGCAGATGAGGTGAAGGCATCCGGGCGGGCCGGACCCCCCGTGGAGATCATCGGTGAATGCGTGGCCCCGATGTGATCTGTCTCCGAGGTCGCGGTGATACCTGGCTACCCTGGCAAAAGAGATGATCACGTGGCGGCCGGTGAGATCGGTGACCGGCGGTGGTGTCCCGGGAAGTCCGGACCGCCCGTCGACCGAGACTTTCTCTCGGGTGGCACGGGACTTAAGTCCTCGCGGCCTGGGCCGATCGGACGCGGAAGGAATGGTATATGGCCGAGGAGCCTCACAAGAAGAGGGCTGATTTCGGATTTATCCGGTTGAACGAGCGAGACCTCCTGGCTTTCGAATGGATCTTCAATATGGGGGCGATCTTCGAAATAGACATACAGTTTCTGGTCAGCCCGAAGCAGCCCCTGTCGCGGAACGCGGTGCGCTCGGTGGTCCGCCGCTGGGAGAAGGCGGGGGTCGTGCGGGCGGAACCGGTCCTTGCGGGGGAGGGCCGTCTCGTGCGGTTGACCGTGGAGGGCGCCCTGCTCGTCAGCGATGACACCGCCGACGGTCTCCCCGCCGCGGCCGAGACGCCCACCCGCTCCGTACGCCATGCGCTGGCGAGTCGGGCGCGGTTGCAGATCGAGAGATCGGGTGTTTCCGACCTGCAGGCGCACGGGTGGGTGAGCGAGCGCCAGTGGCGGCTCGAGAACGCCGCGACCGCGGCGGCCGGTGGGCACGTCCCGCACGGGATCGCGCTGCTTGACGGCGGCGTCGGCGCACTGGTGCACGTCACCCGCACAGCGGTCGAGCTGAACCGGCTCCGGTTGCTTCTGGCGGACATCGACCGCCAGTATCCGTTCGTGATCGCTGCCGTACCATCCGACCTGACGGGGGCCGCCCGCCTGCTGGCGACCGCCTCGGCCGAAGGGTCGTCGGGGTCGTCGGCCCGACTTGAGGTCATCCGACTCTGACCGCGATGCCGGCCACCCGGTCCGCATCCTGATCTCGGCGTTGGCGCGGCGTTGAAACCGCAGGATTCCCGGTTCAGCTGCGCAGTGTGTCGCTGGGGGCCTGCCCGAAGGTGTCCCGGTAACGGGCGCAGAAGCGGCTGGGACTGACGTGGCCCCAGCGGGGGGCTACATCCGTGACGGTGGTGGTGCCGTCGCCAGGATTGGCCGCGAACAGCTGCGCGTCGGCGCGGTCCATCCGGGCGCGGCGCGGATAGGCCATGGGCGTCGTGTCCAGGCGACGGCGAAAGGCAAGCTGGAGCACGCGGACGGTGACGGGTGCCGCACGGGCGATGTCGGTGGCGCTGATGTCGAGATCGGCGTCGGCGTCGATGAACGCGACGGCACGCGCCAGGGTGGCGGGGGTGGCGGGGGTGGCGGCGGTGCGGTCGTAGTGCCGTGGCTCGGTGATCCAGGTGTTGGGGAACGCCGAAAGCATGGCGGCGGCCGCCGGCCGACTCGTCCGCATCGGCCAGCGGACGGCTCGCCGCGATGCGCACCGAGGGAAGAACCGGCAGGCCCCCGGGCAGCAGCTGCCGTTGCAGCGCGGTGACGACATCGCGACCCCCACCTGCTGACCCGCCAGCTCCGGAAACACCTCGAGCAGCGGTATCCCCACCAGGTTTCCCGGTTCAACGTGCGGCGACAGGCCGCGTTCACCGCCACCATCCTGTGATCTGAACCTGCCAGACCGGTCAGCATGATGGGCATCGATGCGAAGATCTCCCCGACTGCCCTGAGTCCACCCGCCCGAAAATTCGGATCATCAACCGGTTTGAGCGTCAAGGGAAGGTCTGCCTTCTGTTCCGCGACGCCGGAGACTCGCCGTACTGCCGACTATCGGCCATGCCTGCTGTATGGTGCGGGATATCTCGGTGCCCGGTGGGAATCCGGTCGCGTGTGCTGTCTGTGGTCTGCTGTCTGTGGTCTGCTGTCTGTGGTCTGCTGTCTGTGGTCTGCTGGCGGCGGCCCTGCCTCAGCCGGCGGACCTGACGTCCGCGGCGGCAGATGTGCCAGCCCACCACGCCCTCGACACGACGCCGGGTGATCTCACGGCGGGTCGCTCCGCACGATGCCGAAGGCCGACTGCCGGCACCTCCCACAACGCCCTGTACCGCGCGACCGACGGGGGGTCGATGAAAGACGCAGCCGGGGCCCCGGCGGCTGGTTGAGGTTGGCTCCGACGCCGTCGGGCTCGCGGCCGGAGCCAGCTGATCCCGCCCTCGGCCTGCGCCACGCCCACCGAGGCGACCAGCACGGCCACGAGGACCGCCCCTGCCCGACCCGAACGCGAATCTGTGCGACCTATCCCTGCTCCGAACGTCGCCGAGTAACTGCTACGCGCGCAACGCTCCGGCAGAGGGGTTCGCATCAGCTGACTCCGATAATGTTCTCCTTGTACTTTTCGAGGCGTCGAAAACGAAATCCGGGTCGCCTGGTCCTGGCGAGTTCGTAAACGAGATCCTAGCGAGGGTTCCGGGTGGCGGCGTGGAGCCACGCGGGCGAGTTCGCGCGTCGTTGACGGGATCTTCCGGTTGACCGAAGATGCATCCCGGACCCTTTCGGGAGTGACCTTGTCTCCACCTCGTTCCTGTTGCCCTGCAGGCGAATCGGGGTCGACGGCGATACGGGAAGGGGTGTAGACGGGCCGATGACGAGGATTTGGCGAGCAGGTAATGCGGATTCGGTGTACCCCTGGTTCGGACCGGGTGGCCTTCGCCACAACCCGAACGCCAGAGGGGCGGGAAAATCTGCCGGAACGGCCGATGTGGTAAATGAATTCCAGTCGGTCGGGGTCCTTTTGTGGATCACCGGGAAATATGTGATCCCGGCGTGGCCTGTTGCCGTGGTGGCGGGCATGGATGACTAGCCTTACCGAACAGTGATCATGTGAAGATCGGGTGGTTGGCGACTGGTCGCGCATACCCGTGCGGTCCGGGCTGCTCACCCGAGGAGCTCGCCTCCCGGTGGTGCCGGAGCCGGGCTCCGGACGACCGGGCCGGGTGACGTGAAAGGAGCAAGCATGACCGAGTCGAGTTTGAAAAGAAGGGCGGATTCCGGACATATCCGCCTGAACGGGCGTGATCTCAACGCCATCGAATGGATCTATGACATGGGGGCGATCTTTGAAGTGGACATATCGCAGCTGGTCAGCCCGAAGGCGCCGTTGTCACGTAATGCGGTGCGCTCGGTGGTCCGCCGGTGGGAGAAGGCGGGTGTCGTCCGCGCGGAGCCGATGCTCGCGGGGAAGGGCCGGCTCGTGCGGCTGACCACCGAGGGTGCCCATCTCGTCAGCGAGGGCACCCTTGACGTTCCTGTCCAGGGGGGCACGTCGACCCGCTCCGTGCGCCATGCGCTGGCGGGCCGGGCGAGGCTGCAGATCGAGAGATCAGGCGTCGCCACCCTGCAGATGCGCGGATGGGTGAGCGAGCGCCAGTGGCGGCTGGAGAACGTCGCGAACACGACGGTCGGTGCCCATATCCCGCACGGGATCGTTGTTTTCGACGCCGATGTCGTCGGCATGGTGCATGTCGCACACACGGCCGTCGAGCTGAGTCGGCTCCGGTTGCTGCTGGCGGACATCTCCCGGCGACATCCGTTTGTCATCGCCGCCGTGCCGCCCGAGCTGGCCGTCGCCGCTCGCCTGCTGGCGACCGCGCGGGCGGCTGATACGGCGGAAACGACGACTCGGCTGGAAGTCGTCGAGCTCTGAGCGGGACGGCGATGGAGCGGAGCACACCCGGGCGTGGCCGGCCGGCACGCGACTCACGCGCCTGGGGTCGCGGGCCACACGGCCGCATGTCGGCCGTTGTCCGCCGTGGCCGAGCTGCCCAGCAGCATGCCGTTGGACGTTGTCGCCACCACGGAGCTGTCTCGACCGCCCAGACCCTCGTGCTGTCGCAGGACGCCCTGGTGCCAGGTGGCGGCATGCGATCCGCCGGCAGGCGACTGGACCATGCCGGCCACGAGGCCGTCGTCGGTGAGACCGGCCGGATCGAAACCTCCGGTGGGCAGGGAGATCTCCGTCCGGCTGCCTTCCACCCACAGAAAGGCACGCTGGCGGTCCCCGATGCTGCGCACCAGCACGTTGCCCTGCCGGTTGATGGCCACCGCCTCGCTGGCCTGATCGCCGGGGAGCACGCCAAGGTCGGTCATGTACCCCCGACGCCAGAGGTAGGCGTGCGACCTGCCCGAAGCGGTCGTACTCGAGCCGACGACCCAGCCTGCGTTGTTCACCGCCTGCGCGGTGCTGCTGGAACCACCGAGGGTGCCCAGGTCGTAGATCCGACTGTCGGACCAGGCGAATGCATGGGTCGTCCCGTCAGGCAGGGAACTGGCTCCGACGACCTGTCCGCGATCGTTCACGGCGGTCGCCGTGCTGTGGTCTCCGCCCAGGGTTCCCATGTCCTGCATCCGCCCGTGCACGATCCGCCAGGCATGGGAGGCCGCGGTATCGGTCGTGCTGCTGCCGGCGATGATGCCGCTGGTGCTGATGGCAGCCACGGTGCTCACTCGGCCGCCCTGACCATCCCCTCCGCCGAGAAACCCCAGTGGCTGCAGGACGCCGTTCGCCCACCGGAACGCCTGGCGATCGTAGCGTCGGACGGTCTCCCCGACCAGCTCGCCTGACTCGTTCATCTGGATGGGCCGACAGTTGCCCAGTGTCAGCCGAACCCTGCCTGCCAGCCATATGAAGCCGAGTATTTCATCCGCGGAGATCTGCCAGTATCCGGCGCACAGGCCTCGCCGGTTCCCGCAGGTCACCACCCCCGGCCATGGCTGGGGTGACAGGATCCGAGTCGGTTTCGATCCGGCCTCCACTCCGGGATTCGGGGTGACCGCAGACGTGCGCAGAGGCCCGGCACTCGCCGATTCCACCGCTGAGGTCGACGCGGTCGCCACTGTTCCCTGTTCGGGCAGCAACGGCGCCACGGCGGCCGTAGCGGCCAGAAATCCCAGGAGCGCGCGGCGATCGTTGCCGAACATTGGAAGATCCCTTCGATTCCAGTCCGGACCGTAGGTTCGAATGTCGCGACATGACGGCCGGGCTGTGCGCTGCTCGGTGCTGATGCGGGCTAGAGGATCGCAGCAGCAGGATGCACACCGAAGGAAACGACACGGAGGAATGCCACACAGATACCACGATCGATCTTACCTGTGCCGGATCATTTGCGGGCCGGGGGAGAGATAGGTGGGAGGTTGTTCGACGTTGGGTCGGCACTCGTCCCGAAAAAATACCGAGAACTGTCCCGGCGCGCTGTCGACCACCGGCAGCGGGTCGCCATGTGGCGCGCGATACCGGACCGGTCGGGAACCTGTGGGCGTGTTCCTCCCGTGACCCTTTCGTGATCGGCTTTTGTCTCCGGTAAAACATCTCGCCAGGTGGGCGGTGGTGACGACCATAGAAGTCTGTGAAGACCCGGTGCGGACGTTGTCCGAGACCGATGATCTGGACGTCGCCCACCGCCGGGCATCACGCGGTGTGACCGGCGTCCGGCGTGGAGGTCCCGCCGGCGGGACGGTGGGACCGACGTACGACGCGGCGTGGCCAGCCGCGGGTGTCGCGCGGGCGGGTGTAGGGCTCGACGGATTCCGGCTGGCCCCCGGCGATGGCCCGCTGGCGGGCGAGCTCGGCGTCGAACTCCAGACCGAGCAGGATCGCGAGGTTCGTCAGCCACAGCCAGACCAGGAAGATGATGACCCCGGCCAGCGTGCCGTAGGTCTTGTTGTACGAACCGAAGTTCGCGACGTAGAAGGCGAACCCGGCCGAGGCGGCCATCCAGATCGCCAGGGCCAGTCCGCTGCCCGGCGTGACCCAGCGAAAGCCGTGATGGCGTACGTTCGGCGCCGACCAGTACAGCAGCGCGATCATCAGGATGACGAAGAAGACCAGGACCGGCCATTTCGCGTACGACCAGACGTCGACCGCCGTCTGCCCCAGACCGAGCGCGGCACCGGCCTGCCGGGCGACCCCGCCGCTGAACACGACGATCACGGCGCTCAGCGCGAGCAGCACCATCATCGCCACGGTCACCGCGACCCGTAGCGGCGCGATCTTCCAGGCAGGTCGACCCTCGGGAATGTCGTAGACGGCGTTCGCGGCCCGGATGAACGCCGCGACGTACCCGGACGCCGACCAGACCGCGCCGGCCAGCCCGATCAGGGCGACCACACCTCCGGTACCGCCGCTGTCACGGATACCGTTCACCGCGTCCCGCACGATGTCGCGGGCCGAACCCGGCGTCAGCTGCTCGACATTATCCAGAATGGTGGTGGTTGCGGATTTGCCGACCACGCCCAGCAGGGAAACCAGTACCAGCAGCGCCGGGAAGATCGCCTGAATGGCGTAGTAGGTGAGCGCGGCGGCGCGGTCGGACAGGGCGTCGTCGTTGAACTCCGTGACGGTCCGCCGCAGAACCGCCCACCAGGAGGCGGCCGGTAGCTCGTGAAGCCGATCCGGCGCAGCCCGTTCCACCGCATCGTCCGGGCCGGTGCCCACCGCGAGCTCCGTACGCTGACCGCGTCTTCTCCTGAGCGCCACCATGCCTTTCCGGTTCCCCGCCGCTGCGCGGTATCCCACGAATCAGGGAGTTCGGCCGGTTTCATCTGGTGACGGGGTCGGCCTCCGCGACGGGGCGTCCGTCGGTACGGACGGGTGGCCCGGTCCGGGGGAGGGCCAGCGCCCGCAGGTGGTCGGCGAAGCCACCCTGGACCCGTGATCTGGCTCGGGCGCTCGTGGTGGCCCGCAGCGCGGTACTCGACACGACGCTGACGCCCGGCAGCGCCGCCAGTCGGGTGGCCAGCGCGTGATCCTCACCCACCGGCAGGCCCGGCATGCCGCCGGCGCGAAGATAGGCTGCGGCGGACACGGCCATGTTCGCGCCGTGGACGTGCGGATGGGACCGCTCGGCGCCGTCGAGCCGGACGTACCCGGCCCGGTAACGCGCGGGCAGGGTGGCGGGCAGTTCGTTCCAGTCGTCCACCGTCACGATGCCGAGGACGGCGTCGGCGCCGGCCCGGGCCAGCCGAAGCTGGACGGTGAGCCAGTCGGGTGCGACGCGGGTGTCGGCGTCGGTGGTGGCCAGCCAGAGCGCACCGCCCCCGGGACCGGACCCACTTCCGGAGACGGCGTCCGGTCCAGGCCCACCACCGGCCGGGCGTGCCGTTTCGAGGCCGTCGTTGCCGATCAATGCGGCGAAGCCCGCGCGGCGCACCGCGCCGACGTTGCGCAGCTCGACCCCGAGCGTCGGCGTCGCGCGGGCCCGGCATCGCGCCGCCGTGGCATCCCGGCAGCAGTCCAGGACGACCAGGACGGTGACGGGGATGCCGGCCACCCCCGGATGAGCGGCGGCCGTGGCCACGGCGTCCAGGCAGGGACCGATGAGCTGCTGCTCGTCCCGCGCGGGGATGACGACCCCGATCCGATCGGGTGGGGACGGCCTGCTCACGGCGGCGGCGTCCAGATACCGGTACGGACGGCCACCGAGCGGGGCTCGTCCGACCAGACCTGGGCGAGCAGATCATGGTCCTGGTAGGTGGCCAGCGTGGTCATCCCCGCGGCCGTCGCCGACCGGTCGAGGGCCGCGTGGACCTCACCGGCGCCGAGCGGGTAGTCGGCCACCGGGTGGCGCCAGTGGACGGCGAGCAGGGTGGTGGCACCGGTGGTCGCCCGCGCGGCCAGCTCCGCCAGATCCCGGTCGTCGAGGTAGTACCCGACCTCGGAGAGCACCACCAGATCGAAGGACGTCGACGGCCAGTCGGCCGGCACCGCGCCGACCTGGACGCGCACGTGCGCCAGGTCGGCCAGGTCGGCCGCAGCCTGCTCGGCCACGGCGGGGACGACGTCGGTGGCGAGCAGCCGATCACAGCGGCCGGCCAGCAGCCGGGTCAGCACCCCGATCGAGCAGCCCGGCTCGTACCCGCTGGCATACCGGCGCTCGGGCAGCAGCGCCATGGTGAGGGCTCGTTTGCGTTGCTCGTACCAGCGGGTCCGAAAACCCCACGGATCGGCCCGGTCCGCGTAGAGGGCGTCAAAGTAGTCGCCGGGCAGGCTCGTCACAGCTGCCATCCCGGGTCCTCGGCGGCGACCGCGACACCGAGCTCCGCGAGATCCCGCTCGGCATGATCCTGTCGGATGTAGACCTCCAGATCGGCCACCCGCTGGGCATGCGAGGGGTTACCGGCCAGCGGGGCGGGTCCCAGCGCCCGTCCCACCCGGGTCAGCACGACGGCGGCGGCCTCGGCCACCGTGGCGCGCACCCGCCGCGCCAACCGACTGTGATCAGCCTGGGGGGCGGCGTCGACCGCGTCGGCCGCATACCGCAGCGCGTCGCGGGCCGACCCCAGGGCCACGTCGACCC
>NZ_JAMQQG010000069.1 GCF_023716925.1 Frankia sp. R82 | reverse complement strand
GTCGCCCGCCCCGTCGGGCCGGCCACCGCCGAGGCCGCGACCGCCGGGGTGGCCCACGCGACGGAGGGCGCGGTGGACGTGACCGGCGACGGCGCACCGGCGGCGGCGTCGGCCACGGCCGACCTGGCGGTGATCCGGGCGGCCCATTCGCCCAGCCACAGGACGATCCGGTCACCGGCCATCGGACCGGCCACGAAGAAACCCTGGACCTCGTCACATTGCCAGTCGGCCAGGGTCTGCCAGGAGGCCTGGGTTTCGACGCCTTCGGCGACAATCCGCATCCGCAGGGCGTGAGCGAGCCGGACGGTGGACCGCACGATCTCCGCGGCCACCGGATCGGCGTCCAGGTCACGCAGGAAGGTGCGGTCGAGTTTCACCTCGTCCGCCGGCAGCTCCCGCAGGTAGGTCAGGGAGCAGAAGCCGGTGCCGTAGTCGTCGAGGCTGACCCGCACGCCGTGGCGGCGCAGTCCTGCCAGGGTGCGCCGCGCCGCGTCCCGGGCCTCCACCAGGGTGTCCTCGGTGAGCTCGATGACCAGCGCCGACGGCGGCAACCGGTGCCGGGCCAGGGCCGTGCGCACGACGTCGACGAAAGAGGTCTCGACGATGACGGACGCGGGAACGTTCACCGAGACGGTCAGGCACGCCCCACCGGCCCGCCAGCGCGCGCAGTCGATCAGCGCCTGGTCGAGCACGTGCCGGGTGAGTCTCGGCATCAGCCCGGCCCGGTCCACCTCGGCAAGGAACGTCCCCGGTCCGCGCATCCCGTCAACCGGGTGGCGCCAGCGCACCAACGCCTCGACGCCGCTGATCCGGCCGCTGCGCAGGTCCGCCTTAGGCTGGTAGGTCACCTCGATCTGGCCGCGGTCGAACGCCTGGCGCACCTCTGCGCGCAGCAGCAGGCGCGCCTGGTCGACTCTCGGCGAGACGGGACCATGCACGGGCTGCCCGTGCCGGGCCCGCTTCTGCGCGTGCATGACCTGCTCGGCATGCCGCAACAGTTCCAGCGGTGTGCGGCCGTGCTGAGGGGAGCGGGCAATGCCGATGCTCGCATCGGGCCGCACCGGCGTGGCCGCGAGCAGCACCGGTGGTTCGAGGGCGGCCCGCAGATCCGCGGCGACCCGCTCGCAGCGGGCGGCGTCGACACCGCGCAGCAGCACGGCGAACGCGTCCCCGTCCACCCGGGCCAGCAGCGTGGACGGGGGCAGGGCGGCCCGCAGGCGCCGACCGACCGTGACGAGCAGGCGGTCTCCCTGCTCGTGACCGAGCGCCAGGTTGATGTCCCGCATTCCGTCGAGATCGAGCAGCAGCAGGCCGACCGGGGCGACCCCGCGGGACCGGTGTCCTCCCCCGCAGAGCCACCGGCCGGCGACGTCCAGCAGGTGCCGGCGGTCCGGCAGCCCGGTGAGTTCGTCGCGGCCGGCCGGCCACCAGCCGGACCCACCACCCGAGCGGGCCCGGGTCGGTGTCACCAGCCCCAGCCCCAGCCCCGACGCCGATCGACCCGGACGCGGGCCACCCACGCCGAGCCGAACCTCGCGCCCCCGGCGCCCGAACAGCCGGGTACAGCCGAACGCGGCCGCGGTCAGGACGAAGGTGACCAGAGACGCCAGCAGCGCCGACACCACGTTCGCGGCCAGCCCCGGACCATCCGACCGGACACCTGCACCCACACTGCACCCGAGGACGACCACCATGAACAGGACACCGGCGAGGACAACGCCGCGCGCTGCACGCGCCACCGAGCCGACCCGCACCATCCGCCCGGCTGGGGTCGCCGACCGCCCGCCCTCCTGCGGCCCAAACGCCCTCGCTCCCGGTTCCGCCGACTCGGATGCCGCCGACTCGGGAACCGCGGGCTCTGGTTCCGCCGTCGACCCGGTGCCGCCGCCCGGCCCTCGGCCCTTGGCAGGCCCGCCGGCGTCGGGCCCACCGGCGCCTTCCGTCGTGCCCGTCCCTTCGGATGCCACAGCCTGCTCGGACGCCACAGCCTGCTCGGACGCCACAGCCGCCAGCCCGGTCACCACCTGCGGCCCGGCGCCCAGCGCCGACCCGCAGGTGTCGACCGGCCCGACCGCGGGCCGCCGTGCCTGCAGGGCGCCCTCGCCAGCGGCATGCCCATGACCAGGCGCATCACTGGCCGGATCCCGACCGGTCAGACCACCTTGCCGCACATGAGCGGCGGTGTGCCGAGAGGTCCGCAGCTGGTGCGATACCCGCCGCCTGCCGTCGAAGCGGACCGCTGACCAGCGCCCATTCTGATACCGCCATTTCATGGAATTCCCCCGAAGACGATCCTGCCGCGGACCCACACCACACGTGTCGGCCGGCAGAGCCCTGGCTTGCGCACCACCACCACCTCCACCGGGTGCGGTCGACACGACACCACAGGCACCGATGCCCACACTTTGCGAGCGTATCGCCGCCCAGGCCGCAGGATATCCGATGCCCGACTTTCCACCGCCGTCGGACCAGCTGCCAGGGCACGTCCCGCATGCCGACCCGGGAGGCCTGTCGACCAAAGCACAAAGGAACATCGAGGGCTTTCCCGCCCCTGGAACAGGACCACGCTGTGGCCATTTCGCGAATCGGTGGAAGCGGAACCGGTCTCCGCCAGCCCGTCCACCACGGCCAGTAGATCGCAGTTTTCGACCCACTCAACTACCCATAGTCACCCGGCCATTCGGGAGAACCGCCTCCACCGCGGGAAAGACCACGAACATCAGCAGCACCACCACTCCCAGCAGTAGCAGTGCGGCCACCAACGGCCGCGCCCGACGCGAACCAGGAAGGTGGCGGTAGAGCCAGGCGTACATCGTCGGTCACTCCTCGCAGATTCACCCGGCAGTCAGCGCCGACGGCAGGCCGGCGGACTTCTCGGTGGTGTCGACCAGCTCCCCGTACACGACCAGCCGATGACTGGCAGAAAACTTCGGATGACAGGTTGTCAAAGTGATGAGACTCTTCGTCGGCGTCGCACCCGCATGCTTTGGCACCGGATATGTGACGTCTACCCGATTTGGGGTGACAACCTCGGAACCGGAGACTCGGTACGTGTAGTAACGATCCTGTACCTCGACGACGATGGCGTCGCCAACCCGCAATTCATCCAGCCTATTAAAAGGTTTTCCATATGTGGTCCGATGCCCTGAGACCACAAAGTTCCCGACCTGGCCGGGCATCGCGGTCCCGGGAATATGCCCTGGCCCTCGACGCAGGTCCGCAGCCGAAACGCCCTGGACGACCACGGGTGCGTAGTCCCGGCCGAGTCGGGGCACCCGGAGAATCGCCACGCCGTCGCCCAGCGGCACCACCGGCGGGGGCAGCGGCGTCACCCGGGGTGCCGCGGGCGCGACGGCCGGCGGCGTCGGCCGACTCCAGGCCTGTTCGAGCTGGTGATGCAGCCGGTCCTGGGTCCGCGCGGCGAACAGATCCGTGACCCACAGCTGATAACCGAGGAACAGACCGACCAGGACACCGGCAGTGATCAGAAGTTCGGAAAGACCGCGTGCCAGCCGCCCCGCCCAGATCCGACGCTCCCGGCCATGGCCGCCCTCCCGCCCCCGGCCGCGGACCCGCCGGCGCAGCGGGCCGCCACCCGCCTCGGGCTCGCCGCCCGACGGGGAACCGTCACCCGGCGCCGACGGGTCGCCCCCGTCCAGCGACTGGCGCTGGGCCGGCGCACCCGATCCCGCCCGACCCACGCCAGCACCGCCAGCACCGCCAGCACTGATATCGGCGGTATCGGCGGTCGAGCCGTCCTCCGCCTGGCCATCCTCGCTCACAGGGATTGACGACGCATCAGCCACAGCCCGACTATGCCACCAGGCAACTACTCTGAGTAAGCATTCGCGGCTCGTGGTCGTGGCGCCCGACAAGGAGCGTCGACACCGCCAACCTGCCTCACAAGGTGAGATGATTCTGTTACTCTCTGATTTCAGTCAGGCACGGAAACCTCACCTCCCGTGCGCCCCGTTCCATCCGTGCACCACACCAGGGGGCCCGATGAAGACCGTGGCCGTCATCGTCCACTGGGGTCCGAGCGCTCCCACGGTGGACGTCGCCGAGCGGCTCGAGGCCTGCTCGTCCATCGCGCAGGTTGCCGTCGTCGCCAACGACCAGAGCGCCCGCCCACCGGGCCTGCCCGCCGCGTCCGCCTGGCTGGTTCCCCCGCGCAACCTCGGGTTCGGCGCCGGCTTCGCGCTCGCCTGCCGGGACCATCCGGGTGCCGAGGCGTTCCTGCTGGTGAACAACGACATCCGGATCGACGACGCGACGATCGCCGCCTGTCTGCACCTGCTCGGCGGCACGAACATCGGTGTGGTCGCGCCGACCCTGGTCAACGGGGACGGCCTGCAGTCCGGCGCCGCCAAACTGAGCCCGGTCCTGGTCGCACCGCGGGCCCGACGCCCCCCGCAGGACCGTCCCTGCGAAGCCGACTGGGTCACCGGCGCGGTGATGTTCATCAAGGCCGACGTGCTGCGCCGCATCCCGTTCGACGGCCGGTACTTCCTGGGTTTTGAGGACGTCGACTTCTGCTACCGGGTACGGGACGCCGGGTGGAGCGTCGTGCTCAGTCCCGCCCGCGCCTGGCACACCGGCAGCGCGACCATCTCACGGGGCGGCTGGGGATACTACGCCGTGCGCAACCGGCTGTGGTTCACCCGGCTGCGCGGCTGGCGGCTGCGCACGACCCTGGTCGCGGCAACCTCCGCCGCCGTCGTGCTGCCCCGGTCGTTGCTCCTGGACCTGGCGCGCGGACGTGGGTTCACCACCTCCGCACTGGTCCGCCACGGCCTGCTGGACGGGCTCGGTCCGATCCCCCCGCTCGGCGAGCCGCACGCCGACGAGCCCCGCGCCGCCCGCTGGACCTCATGGTTCTGAACCAGCCATAAGCCCACCCCGGACGGCCCCAGCCGACGGGATGGCTCAGCCGCCCCAGCGGGCCGCCGGAGAGCGGGGCACGCCCGGGGCGGCGGCCGGGTCCACCGCACTGCGCCGTGGACGAGGCGCAGTCGCACCCCCCGGAGCCGACGTCAGCACCTCGGCCCCGCAGGCCCGCTCGCCCGCAGGCGTGCCCACGCCAGCCCGGACCCCGGCCACCGGGCTCGACGAGGCGGCGAGGAACAGCGACTGCCAGGCGTACAGGTTCGGCATGCGGCGCAGCACGAACTGGTCGGCGCCCTGCACCCAGCCCGTCGGCAGGAACTCCCGGCTGCGCCACCACGGCAACCCGCCGGTCGAGGCGTCGGCCAGAATGCGCAGTCCGCTGCTCACCAGCAGCCGCCGCGCCGTGGACACGGTGAAAAAGCGCAGGTGGGTGGTGTCCATCAGACCTGTCTCGGTGTACTCGAAGTGGCCGAACAGGAACTTCGCCCGTTGCCGGTAGTGCAGTACGTTCGGCAGGGCGACGAGGATCCGCCCGCCCGGCGCCAGTACCCGCCGGGCCTCGGCGACCAGTGGTGCCGGATCGGCGAGGTGCTCGAGGATGTGCGAGAGCACCACAAGCTCGTAGGAGCCGTCCGGGGCGAAGGGCAGCCCGTCCACGAGGTCGGCCAGCTCCACATCGGCGCACTCGCGCCCCGCGGCGGCCCGCTCGGACGGGTCGTTGGTCACGCCGGTTACCTGCCAGCCACGTTCTCGCAGCAGCCGGGCGTTGTCCCCGGCGCCACAGCCGCAGTCCAGTGCCCGGCCCGGCCGAATGTCGACGAGATCCAGCAGGTCGGGATTGCCACCATTGCGATACCGCAGGTCGAGCTCCATGGACGACTCCTTGTCACCGTCGGCGCGGCACACCCCGCAAGCCCACAGCCATACGCGAGCGTGCACTTAGAGTAACGCCAGCGCGACGCCGGCAGGCCGAAGCAACCACCACCACAACCGACACCACGACCGCCGCGCCCGTGTCAGTCCCAAAGGAGCTCCGATGGAATCGGGCATTGAAACGCCCAGAAATCCGCATACCGACAGCGACTCGACGCGCGGAACGACACCCGGCGCACCCGCCGACCCACTTCACGGCCCTTCGGGCGTGGCGTGGCTCATCCCCCGTCCGCGCCGCGCTGACCAGGCCACAGCACCCGCCTCCACCAGCGTCGCCGGCATCCCCGCCACCGCTATCGCCGCCAGCCAGCCCGCCCTGGCCGGCCGCGAGACCCTCGCGCGGGTGTTCACCGGTCCGAACTGCCTGTCCGCCCAGCGTCTGATGTTCGCCTGGGTCGTCCTGCTGCTGCACGGACTCGCGCTCAGCGGCCACCACACTCCAGCCCTGGGTAAACACGAGTATGACGCGGTGGCGCTCGATGGCTTCTTCGCCATCAGTGGCCTTCTTGTTACCTACAGCGCGCGTCGCCTGCCACTGCGCAGGTTTGTCCGGCACCGGGCGCTGCGCATCCTGCCGGGGTTCTGGGTCTGTCTCGTCCTCGTCGCGTTCGTCATCGCCCCGCTGGGCTGGCTGCACGTGCACCACACCCTGCACGGCTACCCGCTGACCGGACAGCACAGTGCGTTGCGCTACGTCACCGACAACGGGCTGGTGCGGATGCGCTTCTACGACATCGGCGGCACCCCGCAGGGCACCTTCTTCCCGGCGCCCGGCTCCGGCATGCCGCTGGCCTGGGACGGCTCGATGTGGTCGCTGTGGTGGGAGGTGCAGTGCTACCTCGGCGTCCTCGCGCTCGCCCTGGTCGGGCTGCTGCGCCGCCGACCGATGCTGGTGATCGGTGCGGTCACGCTGGGACTTGCCCTCGTCGAGGCCCTCGGGCCGGCCGGGATCCTGCCGGCCCACCTCTCCCCGGACCTGTTCCGGTTCGCACTGAACTTCCTCGCCGGGTCCATCGTGTGCCTGTACGCCGACCGCATCCCGGTGTCGGGTCGGATCGCCGCGGTTGCCGGCGTCGTCTTCGTCGGCTCGTACTTCATCCGGGACATGCCGCTGATCTCGGCGCTGCCACTGGCCTACCTGTGCGCCTACCTGGGCATCCGGGTCCCGCTGTATCGCCTGGGCACCCGGCGGGACCTGTCCTACGGGCTCTACATCTACGGCTTTCCCATCCAACAGCTCGCCACCGTGTACGGCCTGCACCGCCATGGGATCGTGGTGTACCTGCCGGTGACGGTCGCGGTCACGGTGGTGCTCGCGACGGCGAGCTGGTATCTCGTCGAGGCGCCGGCGCTGCGCCACAGGTCCCCCCGGGCCCGCACCCGCGGCACCCACGCCCGCCACCGTGCGACGGCGAGATCGGCTGGAGCGTCGACGGCGAGGTCGGCCACGACCGGACGGGTCCCAAGCATCCCCGAGCAATCTCATTACGCAATATCACAGACACCCTCGGCCACCATGACACGAGGTAAGACGCGGGACGACTACCAGAATAATGAATAGCATCACCTTCCGTGCAGCTACTTCGACGGACCTCCCCCCCGGTGCCGGATGCCGACCGCGCCGCCCGTGTCCTGCTCCTGACTCTCTCCGGCGGGCTCGGTGGCGGCATCGAGCGCTACCTCACCACGGTGGAGGAGACGCTGCGCGCGGGCGGCGCCGAGCTGACCAGGGTTGACATGCTGAAACCGGGCATTCCCGCCACCCCGGGCAACCGGGCCCGGTTCGTCCGTCGGGCGCTGGGCGCGGCACGCCGCTTCGGCGCCGCCGACAGCGTCGTGGTCGGGCATGCCAACCTGATCCCGGTCGGCGCGGCGGCCCTGCGCCTGACCCGGGCCCGGTTCGGTCCCGTGCTGTTCTACGGCACCGACATCTGGAGCCTGCGCGCCGCGGACCGGGCGATCCTGCGCGCCGATCCGCTGCTGCATCCGGTGACGATCAGTTCGTACAGCTCGGGCGCCCTGTCCACGGTCGGGCTGGCGCCGATTCTGCCGCCGGGGATCTCTCCGGCCTGGCGCACGACGCTGCTCGCCGAGTCCAGCCGGCGCCGCCCGCTGCCGCCGGTGCCCACCATGCTCAGCGTGTTCCGACTGGCCGACTGGCCCGGCAAGGGCGCCGCGGTGCTGCTGGAGGCGGTCGCCGCCATCCGCGCCGAACTCGGCCCGGTGCGGCTCGTTCTCGCCGGTCAGGGTCCGGCGCCGGGCGCGCTACACGAGCTGGTGTCCGCGCATCCCGACACCGAGGTCGTCGAATCCCCCGGCGACGAGGAACTCGCCCGGCTGTACGCGACGGCGGACCTGTTCGTCCTGTGCACCCGCACCCACACCCCCACCCGCACCCGTCCAGCCAGCGGCGAGGGCTACGGCATCGTGCTGCTGGAAGCACAGCTCGCCGGCTGCGCGGTGGTCGGACCCGCCTCCGGCGGCAGCCATGACGCCTACCAGGACGGGGTCACCGGGCAGACGCCGGTCGACGAGTCCGCGGCTGCCCTCACCGAGGTGCTGCGCGGCATGCTCGCCGACCGGGCCCGGCTGGCCCGCACCGGACGGCGTGCCGCCGAGTGGGCCGAGGCCGCCACCCGCCCCGACCACTACGCCCGCCAGGTGTTCACCGCCCTGACCGGACGCCCGGCCACCCCTGCCCATCCCCCCGAGCTGCCCGCCCAGCCCGCGGGCCGCTCCGCCCCACCGACCCGGCCGCCCTCCTCCGCCAGGCTCGCCACCCCACCATCCCGATCGACCCCCACCCACGCCTCACCGTCCGGGTCCGCCACCCCACCGTCCAGGTCGACGTCATGAGCGCCGCACCCGTCACCCGCACCACCATCGCGGCGCCGCTACGGGCCGCGGCCGGGACGTCCCTGCTCGTTGACTGCGCCGGGGGGCGGGTCGGTGGCGCGAAACGCCTGCTCAACGAGTTCGATCTCTACCTGCGCGACCGGGAGCCGCCCGGCCTGCAGGTCATCGGACGCGATCGCACGCTCGACCCGGCCTGGCTGCTCCGACGCGAGCGGGAGCAGACCCGCACCCGGCGGTTCGAGCTCTCGCTGGCCCTGAACAACGTGTCGTTCGTGGCTGCCGGCCGGCAGCGGCACGTCCTCGTCCACGGCGCCCAGCACTTCCTGCGTCGCGACGAGATCCGCCAGCTCGGCCGCCGGATCAGCCCCGTGGTGCACGCCCAGGCCCCTGTCGTGTGGGCCGCGCTGCTGCGAGCCGACCGGATCTTCGTCCCGTCGACGAGCATGGCCGAGCGGGTCGCCACCTACGTCCCGGCGGTGCGCAATCGCCTGACCGTCGCCTTCAACCCGGTCACTCCACCGGACGCGATACACCAGGTGGACGCGATGCACCACGTGGATACGGCGCGGTCACGGGATCGGGACAGTGCCGCGGTGGACTTTCTGTGCCCGGTGGTGATCCTGCCGCAGAAACTGCTGACCGGACGGCTGCGAGCGGGGCTCGCGGCGCTGGACATCCTCGCCGGCCCGCCGCACCGCATCGACGCCACCCTGAGCGTCACCGGCCGCGCCGAGCAGCTCGAGGATCCCGCGGTGGCCTGCCATCCCCGGCTACGACTGGTCGGCGAGCACTCTGCCGAGGTCGTCATCGCCATGATGGCCCGCTGCGACGGCATCTTCTTCCCGCTGGAACTGGAGTCGTTCGGTTACCCGATGGCCGAGGGACGCAGGATGGGCGTGCCGGTGATCGCCCGGGACAGCGCCCACAACCGCGAGATAGCCGGTCCCGCGCTGGTCGGCTACCAGCGGGAGTCCGGCGAGGACATCGCTGCGGCGATGCACGCGGCCCAGGCGGCGTCCCGGTCGAGGGCGCTGAAGCCCGACGAGGCCGGCCACTTCGACCGAGGTCCCTACTTCGACCAGCTCCTCGGCCTGTCCCCAGCCGGCTGACCTGGCTCCGGCCACGTCCGGTGGACCGTCGAAGCCACCCTTGACCACGCGTGGAAGCCAAAGAGGTCCTCATGGTCGCTTCGTGTTCGTCTTGCCGACTACAGCGACCCGTGGAGCGCGGTCCTGCCATCGGTCGGCGACGAAGCGGGGCAGTCCGGAGTCTCGGTCACGGCAAGTGCCGAATACCGGTGACCAACAGCCGCCTACGGCCACGGACGGTGCCCGCAGCCACTCCGGCAGCGCCCGGACACCACCGGAAACGCTCGTGGACAGCGCGCTAGCGGTCGAGCGGGTCGGGGCCGAGGCGTTCGAGGGTGTCGAGCTGGCCGGGCGGCATGACCTGCGCCGGTACATGGACCGCAAGACCCCGCGACGGGGTGGGCGGCCAGGGCGGGGCCACGTCGTGGCGGCGGGCGACGACCAGGTGCTGGCCGGTGACGTCATCCTCGACGTCGACCAGCGTGGACATCGGGATCAGCTCGAGGTCGCCGAATCCGGCCTCGGTGACGAGCCGGCGCACCTGGTCGGCGGACCGGCCGAAACAGTTGAGCGCGAACCGCAGCCGCAGCCGTCCGGCCAGGCCGCGTTCGGCACGCCACTGCTGCTCGGTCCGCCACGCCGGATCGTCGATCACCACATGCAGCAGCAGGCGACCACCCGGCCGCAGCGCCGCATGCCAGTCACGCAGCGCCGCCGCGACGACCTCGTCGGTGAGGTGCTGGACGACGGCGATGCAGTAGACGACGTCGACGTCGCGACCGCTGCGATGGAACTCCTCGGCGAGGAGGTACTCCAGGTTGGGCGCCGGGTTCAGTACCCGGGCACACGCGAGCACGCCACGGGAGACATCGACTGCCGTGAGGGCGTGTACCCGCGGGGCGACTGCGACGGCGAGGTAGCCCGGGCCGCAGCCGACGTCCAGGACGTCGTCATCCGCAAGCAGGTAACGACCGAGGAGATCGTCGGCGAGGGCCTGCCGGCTACGCAGGTTGCGCTCGGCCGCGGCATTGCGGTCGTGCTCACCAGGCTGGAAGTAGTGCGGGCTGTAGGACAGCAACCGCAGGGCCATGCGTCGGCGGTACCGGGCTGGCGTCGTCGCCAGAAGCACCGGCACCCACCGGGCGCCCAGAAAGTTCTGCGCACCGGCCGTTGCGAGGGCATATCCCGCCAGAGAGCGGAACCGACCACCGACGGTGGATGGACTGTCGGGCATGCTCGCCGTCCTCTCGGCCATCGGCGGCACCGGACGTGCCACCGCACACCGGACCGACGAGCCTCGATGGCGACCACGGCCATCGAAGATCATCTAACCCGACTATCACCAAGAGTATTAATGCGAACACCGACGGTCAACGACCGTCGCGGCTCGCCCCGCCGGCCGTCAGACGGCCCGACCGGCAGCCGCGGGACGGACTGGACGGACTACTCCAGATAGTCGCGCAGCTTCTGGGAGCGCGACGGATGGCGCAGCTTGGACAGCGTCTTGGACTCGATCTGGCGGATCCGCTCCCGGGTGACGCCGAACTCGCGCCCGACCTCCTCCAGCGTGCGCGGGTGACCGTCAGTGAGGCCGAAACGCAGCTGGATGACTTTCTTCTCCCGGTCGGACAGGGTGTGCAGCACCGAGTCGAGCTGCTCCTGCAACAGAATGAAGCTGGCCGCGTCGACGGGAACGACCGCGTCGCAGTCCTCGATGAAGTCGCCGAGATGGGAGTCCTCCTCCTCACCGATCGGCGTCTCCAGCGAGACCGGCTCCTGGGAGACCTTGAGAATCTCGCGGACCTTGTCCGGAGTGAGATCCATTTCCTTGGCGATCTCCTCCGGGCTCGGCTCTCGGCCGAGGTCCTGCAGGAGCTGCCGCTGGATGCGGATCAGCTTGTTGATCGTCTCGACCATGTGCACCGGGATGCGGATGGTGCGGGCCTGGTCGGCGATGGCGCGTGTGATCGCCTGCCGGATCCACCAGGTGGCATAGGTCGAGAACTTGTAGCCCTTGGTGTAGTCGAACTTCTCGACCGCACGGATCAGCCCGAGGTTGCCCTCCTGGATCAGGTCCAGGAACAGCATGCCGCGCCCGACGTACCGCTTGGCGATCGACACCACCAGCCGCAGGTTCGCCTCGACCAGCTTGCGCTTGGCGATCTGACCGTCACGCTCGATGGCCTCGAGGTCCCGACGCATCTGCGGCGAGGTCTTCTTGGTCGCCACCGCGAGCTTCTCGGAGGCGAACAGGCCCGCTTCGATCCGCTTGGCGAGGTCGACCTCCTCCTCCGCGGTGAGCAGCGGGACCTTGCCGATCTCCTTGAGGTACATGCGTACCGGGTCGGAGGTCGGGGCCTTGAGCGCGAGTTCCTCCTCCTCCCGGCGGCGCCGGGCGAGCAGGTCGGCCTCGTCGGGGTTCTCTCCCCCCGCTTCCAGCACCTCGATGCCCTCGTCGTTGAGCACCTGCAGCACCGTCTCGGCCTGCTCCGGGGGAAGCTCCGCCGCCTGGATGGCGACCGAGACATCCTCGGTGGTGAGGAAACCGATCTCCTTGCCCCGGGTAATGAGGTCCTTGACCTCGTCCACCTGGGCTTCGCGGGGTAGGACGGTAGGACTCATGGGCGGAATCTCGTCACTTCCTTCTCGGGATCGACCCAGGTTACGCGGCACCTACGCCCCGTTCCCGGAGTTGACGCTTGTGCTGCTCCAAAGCGATCAGCTCACCGTAGGCACGGTTGAAGGCATCCGTGTCGGTTGCCGCGTTGAGCCGCTGTACCCGCGACTTCAGCTCGGCGATCCGACGTGTCACATGTAGCTCCTGTACGCGAGACATCTGCTCGTCGACGTAGCGATCATCAACATCGCGGTCCCACAGCACCCTTTCCACGGCCAGGGCGGTGACGACCCGCCGCAGCTCCTCCTCGGTCGCCGCCGCCGACAGTTCGGCGACCCAGGCACCGACGCCACCGGTTCTCGCCAGCCCCCCGTGCACCCCGCCGAGCCGTGCGATGAGCTCACGGACGGCGCGATGCGCGGGAACGGTGAACATCTCCGGGGGCAGCGGGTCGAACATCGCCGCCGCGAACCCCGGGTACTGAATGGCGAGCTTGAGGGCCTCCCGCTCCACGACGGCGGCAGGGTCGGCGGAGTCGACGGTACCCGCCCGCCGCGGGCCCGCGGCGGAGGCGACGCCAGCGGATCCGCCCGGCCCACCCCGCGCGCCACCCG
>NZ_JAMQQG010000005.1:60950-73700 GCF_023716925.1 Frankia sp. R82 | reverse complement strand
GACAAGATCCACCATCTGTTGGCGGAACTCTTCCGTGTACGGCGGTTTTGATCTCGGCACCTGTACTCCTCCCTGAGACCATTATCTCAAAGAGCCCAGGTGTGAACAGAATCGGGTCAACTTCAGAAACCGTCACGCCGCCGGTCGGATGTCCGCGCCGACCGTGCGCTGGTAGTGGTCGGCGATCTCGTCGCTGGTGGTCAGCCAGACATCGGGCTGCGCGGCAAGGTATTCCAGCGCCTGATCCAGGTACTTGTGCCGGAAGGGCTGGCCGGTCACGAACGGATGCAGAGCAAGCGCCATGACTCGGCCACTGTGCTCGGCGTCGGCATGCAGCTGCTCATAGTTATCCTTGACCATCTGTACGAACTCGGCCCCGGTGATGCCTCTCCTGAACACGATGAGGTCGTTGAGTTCGACCGAATACGGCACGCTGATCACGCCGGGAACATTCAGCCGATACGGCTGATCATCATTGGTCCAGTCCAGCACGTAGTGCAGGCCGAGTTCGGCGAGCAGGGCCGGGGTGTCGAACGTTTCGGTCAGCCCAGGGCCCATCCAGCCACGCGGTCGCCGGCCGGTGGCCGCGGCTATCGTGTCGACGATGCCGGTGAGAGATCTGCGCTCGTCGTCGAAGGTCATTCCGGTGTGGAGGACGGAGTTGGTCCGACCGTGCGCAAGCCACACCCAGTCCCGTTCACGGCCCGCCGCGATGACCTGCGGGTAGCGTTCCGCGACCATCGAGTTCACCAGCGCGCTTGCTCGGATTCCGTGTCGATCCAGGCTCTCGATCGTGCGCCACACGCCGACCCGAAGTCCGTAGTCACGCCAACCATAGTTAAGTGGGTCGGGAACGGCGTCGGCCGTTTCCGGCACGATGCTCGATGACGGCCGATCCAGGAGGAAGTGCTCGAGATTCAGCCCGACGTAGGCGGCGACCCGAGCACCACCGGGCCACCGGATCACCGGACGATCGACGATCGGGCTGTAGTCAAAAAGCTTGTTCTCCGCTGGCTCTGTCATACCGGCAGGATAAAAGCTAACATCAGTGTCAGGTTCAAGTCCCAGGTCACGACAGGATGATCGACATGCGGATCGGTGAGCTTGCCCGGCGCACCGGAGTCAGCGAACGATCGCTGCGCTACTACGAGCAGCAGGGGCTGCTGGCGGCCGACCGCACGCCCGGCGGCCACCGCAACTATCCCGACCAGGCCGTCGACCGAGTCATTCGCATTCAGGAACTGTTCGCCGCGGGGTTGAGCAGCTGGAAGATCGCACAGCTGCTTCCCTGCATGCGAGACGCAGACGGCGGCCCTTCCGAGATCGCCACTCCTCGGCTGATCGCCGAACTGAGGGCCGAGCAGTGCCGCATCGACCAGACGATCACCCAGCTGGTCGTCTCCCGCGAAGTCCTCGACGAGGTGATCCATGCGGCGTCGCAGCCGCCATACCCGCCGGTCGAGTAGCGCGTCGGGCACATGCCAGCTGACCTCGCCAGGAGGAACCGAGCGTCCCTGCAGCCGAGACCGCTCTTCTCGGCAACCTCATGGCTGGACGTGACCCTGTGCAGGATCGCTCCCGCGGTCATGCGCACAGCGGGGCCATCACCCGGCGCTGTCTGCCCTCGGGCCCTTCCGGGCCCTGGGCGGGGCGGCTGTCAGGTTGTGGTCTGGCTGTCGATCGTTTCGGGCAGGAGATCTGCCTGCCCAACACGCTGGGTGATCTCGGCGATCTTTCCTGGTCGGCGACCGCGACCGCGACTGCGGTCGGGGAGGGCCGTCGGTGCCACGCCCTCGAGCGCGAGCGCGAGCAGCCGGTCGACCGTCACCCGCCCCGGGGCTGCGGCCGAGGTCTGCTCGTAGGACCACGCGAGTCCATTGACGAGGGTGAACAGTTCCAGCGCGTCGAGGTCGGCGCGGACCGCGCCCGCCCGCTGCGCGCGGTTGAGCAGGGACGCCCCGGCCTCGCGCATGCCTTCACAGGCCGTGTGGAGCTCTGTCGAGGTGTCCCGCAGAGTCCGGGTGAGCGCCGCGGTGAGCCCGCGGTAGGTGCCCGTGAACTCGACGAACTCCCGCAGCCAGCAGGTCAGCGCGGATCCGGGCGCCGCGGTGGCCGACAACTCGCGGGCCCTGGCCGCGAGTGTGTCGAACCGATCGTGGAGGACGACCTCGAGCAGAGCCTCTCGCGACGGGAAGTGCCGGTACAGCGTTCCCGTACCGACTCCGGCCCGGCGGGCGATGTCCTCCAGGGAGGCCCCGATGCCGTGCTCGGCGAACGCGGCACGGGCGTACGCCAGCAGACGCTCGTAGTTGGCCCGGGCATCGGCCCGCATGGGCCTCGGCTCGGCCACTCCACTCACCCGCACTTCCTTTCCCGGCGAACAAGCGGAGGGTACCTCCCCCCACGGCCATAGGCGGAGGCAGCCTCCGGTAGGCTCGCGCCCCTCGGGCGGAGGCAGCCTCCGCTTTGGCCTGAAGAGGTGGAGGGATCGGCGATGACGGTTGCGGAGACCAGACGAAGGCTGGGCCGGTTCGGGGTCTGGATTCCCCCGTTCGTCCTGCTCGGCACGCCGGTGGCCATGCAGCGCCGCGAGCTCGTCCGCATCGAGCGACTGGGGTACGGATCGGTGTGGAGCGGGGAGACCCCGCCAGTCGCGCCGGTCAGTGGCCGCGAGGCGTTCACCCAGCACGGTCTGATGCTGGCCACGACCGATCGGATCACCGTCGGCAGCGGCATCGCGAACATCAGTACCCGCGCCGCGGGTGCGATGTACACCGGCGCCGCCACACTGGCTGAGGCCCATCCGGACCGGTTCGTCCTCGGCCTCGGCGGTCAGTCCGGCGAGCGGCCTCTTGCTCACCTGCGTGACTACCTTGATGCCATGGACGATGCCGGGCGGCGTCTGACGCAGCTACCGGCTGCCCCGTACCCGCGCGTCCTGGCTGCCCTCGGACCGCGTGCGCACCAACTGGCCCGCGAACGAGCCGACGGCGTCCATCCGTTCCTGCAGCCGGTGGCACACACGGCGGTCGCCCGCGCGGCGGTCGGTCCGGACCTGCTGGTCATCCCCCATCAGGCCGTGGTCCTCGAAACCGACGCGCCGGCCGCCCGGGCGTGGCTTCGCCGCATCCTCAGCCTCGGCGCGGGCGCCCCCGAGTCCCCCTACACCAGGAACTACCGCCGGCTCGGCTACAGCGAGGCTGATGTGACCGGCGAACGCAGCGACCGGCTGATCGACGACGTCCTCGCCTGGGGCGACGAAACCACTGTCGCGGCCCGGCTGACCGCTCACCTCGACGCGGGCGCCGACCACGTGCTGGTCAACCCGTTCGCGGCAGACCTCACCCAGGCGGTCGACCAGCTCGAACGGCTCGCCCCACTGCTGTTCCCCGCCTGACCGCCCGGTGCAGGCGGGTCGCCGGCCGCGACGACGATCCCGCCCGCGCGTGGCGCCTTGCGCCCGAAGGCCAGGAAGGACCCGGCACCGTAGTTGCCTCGACGGTCAGGTTGTGGTCTGGCCGTCGATCGTCTCGCGCAGAAGGTCGGCATGCCCGGCGTGCTGGGTGGTCTCGGCGATGATGTGGATCAGTACCCGGCGGACGCTGTGCCGCGCACCCGGCTCGTTCCAGGGCGCCGCCGGCAGTGGCTGCGTAGCGGACAGGTCGGGGATGGTCGCGACGATCTCGTCGGTGCGGGCAGCGGCCCGCTGGTAGCCGGCGATGACCCCGGCCAGCGTGTCGCCCGGTTGCATCTGGAAGTCGTTCTGGCGCCTGATCGCCCAGGCCGGATACTCGCGTGCGGTACCGGACATGAACTCGTCCCAGGTGACGCCGTCGGGCAGCGCGAAGTCCATCGCCGACGGCCCCTCGAGGATGAACTGCAGCCAGCCTTCCTCGCAGGCGGCCACATGCTTGATCAGCCCACCCAGACAGAGAGCGCTGACGGTCGGATGCTCGCCGGCCTGCTCGTCGCTGAGGCCACTGGTCGTGTTGATCAGCATGGCGCGGGCCGCGGCGAGCTCGGCGAGCAGGTCGGCCCGCTCGGCGTCGAGGGCGGGGGCGGGGACGGGGTCAGTGGTGGGGGCGGTGGCGGGGATGGTCGTCATGGTGATCGGCCCTTCGGTCGTTGCCGTTGTCGACTGAAGACCAGCGTCGCCGGAGAAGCGGTCAGTTTCTGGCCGCTACTCCGGGCAATCTCATCAACATGCCGACGACCTCAGCGCGCCTGCTGGCCCTGCTCTCGTTGTTGCAGTCGCGCCGGGACTGGCCGGGGGCGCTGCTGGCCGCCCGGCTCGAGGTCAGCCCGCGCACGGTGCGCCGTGACGTCGACCGCCTTCGCGAGCTGGGCTATCCGATCCGGGCCACCAGGGGCCCTGACGGCGGCTACCAGCTCGATGCCGGGACGGAGCTGCCGCCGCTGCTGTTCGACGACGAGCAGGCCGTCGCCCTCACCGTCGCGCTCCAGATCGCCGCCACCTCCGGCGTCGGCGTCGAGGAGGCGGCAGCCCGCGCGCTGAGCACCGTCCGCCAGGTCATGCCCGCCCGGCTGCGCCACCGGATCGACGCGCTTCAGGTCACCGCGGTCGAACGCGGCGGAAACCGGCCGAACCCGCGGGTCGACCCGGCCGTCCTCGTGGCGCTCGGTGCCGCGGTCCACGCCCGGGAGGAGCTGTCCTTCGACTATGCGGTCCCGTCGCGGTCGGCGCCGGCCGCCGCCTCGCCACCGCCGCGCCGGGTACAGCCGCATCATCTCGTCACCTGGGCCGGACGCTGGTATCTCGTCGCCTGGGATCTGGACCGGGACGACTGGCGCACCTTCCGGGCCGACCGGATCAGCCCGCGTACCCCGACCGGGCCGCGGTTCACCCCACGGCAGCTGCCCGGCGCCGATGTGGCCGCCTTTGTTGCCCAGCGCTTCGAGGGGCCCTTCGGTCCGGAGCGCTGGCCCTGCCGCGGGGAGATGATCATCGAGCTACCCGCCGCCTTCGTCTCCCGGTACGCCCAGGACGGGATCGTCGAGGAGCTCGGCCCGAACCGCTGCCGGCTCGTCCTCGGCTCCTGGTCCTGGCCCGGCCTGGCCGCCGCGGTCGGCCGGTTCGACGCCGACATCGAGGTCCTCGGGCCGCCCGAGCTCGCGGACGCCTTCGCCGCCCTGGCCCGCCGGTACGCACGCGCCGCCGCCTGCAGCGGCCCACGTTGAGGCCAGGCGACGGACCGGACAGAACTTCACCCATCCCCTCTTTTCGATCATCCACCCGTGGGAGGAGAAACGGTCACCGCGGTCTGCGCCCACGGTCGAGCCAGGAATTCCACCCGGGCGGGGATGACCGCGAGACCGGCGGGTCGGATTCTTTCCCCATGGGAATTTCACGGACTGCGGACACGGTCGCGCCCGGCCAGGCCAGCGCGGCTGTCACCGTCGAGGAGCTGACCAAGTGCTACGGCAGGTTCACCGCCGTCGAGAACGCGTCGTTCAGCATTCGTGCCGGAGCCGTCACCGGATTCTTCGGGCCGAACGGAGCCGGCAAGACCACGGTACTCAAGGTGATTACCGGGCTTGCCCGGGAGAGTGCCGGGCGGGTTCTGGTGAACGGCCGTGCGGCACCCGTCCGGGGCACCGGCGCCCTGGGCGTCTTCATCGAGCCCTGCGGTGCACACCCTGGCCGTTCGGCCCACATGCACCTTCGTTCGTTGGCGACCATGGCCGGGCTGCCGGCAGCGCGGGTGTCCGAGGTACTGGCGCTGGTGGGCCTTGAGCGTGATGCGCACCGCAGGGTCGGGGGGTACTCGCTCGGCCTGCGCCAGCGGCTCGGTCTCGCGACCGCGCTGCTGGCCGATCCGGACATTCTGGTGCTGGACGAGCCGACCAACGGACTGGACCCGCAGGGAATCCGCTGGCTACGGAATCTGCTGCGGGAACGGGCCGACTCGGGCCGGACCATCGTGGTGTCCAGCCACTCGCTGGCCGAGGCCGAACTGCTGGTCGACGAGGTCGTCGTCATGCACCGGGGGCGCATCGTGACGCAGGCTTCCATGCATGCGATCACCCAGGGTGGGTCGACGCTCGAGGAGGTCTTCCTTGGTCTGACCAGCGGGGTGGACCAGTGAGCCGGCTGGTCAGGGGCGAGCTGATCAAAATTGTGAGCACGCGCACGGCGCTGGCGTTCGCGGCGACCTCGCTCGCGCTGACGGCCGCCAATACGATGATCGTCGCGCTCGCCTCGGGGACGCTCGACGAGGTGGGCGAGAAGGAGGAGGCCCTGTCCGGTATGCCGATCCTCCTGCTGCTGCTCGGGGCCGTCGGTGCCGCCGGTGAGTTCCGCCACCGCACGGCCGCGCCCGCGGCGCTCGCCTCGGGCGCCTCCCCGCAACGCCTCCTGCTGGCGCGGGCTGTGGCGTACGCGATCACCGGCCTTGTCGTCGGCGCGCTCATGGTTGCGGTCTCGCTGGGAGTGGGACTGCCGCTGCTGGGCCGACAGCCCGGACCTGACCTCGGTGTCGGCGAGGTGATCGGCGTGGCGGTGGGTCTGCTGGGATCGTCGGTGCTCGCGACGATGATCGGAGTCGCCGTTGGTGCGCTGCTGCGCAACCAGATCCTGGCGGCGATCGGCGCGCTGATCCTCACCTTCGTGATGAACCCGTTGTTCGACCAGGTGCGGGAAGGCTCGTCGGACTACACGCCGCTCGGCGCGGTGGCGGTGCTGACCCGTATGGTCCACGGCTCGGCCCGCATCTCCCTGGCCGCGGCGGCGGTCGTCCTGGGTGCCTGGACGGTGGGGCTCATGGCCGTGGCACTGGCCGGCGAACGTCGACGCGACCTGGCGTGACCGTCCAGGGGAGGGGGCTGTGGGCGCGTGCGTCGGCAACCGCCCGCATCCGTGCCCTGAGGCGGCGGGACCGGCAGGACCGGCGCACACTCGGATTCGATCTTCTCGTCGCGGTGGCTGCCACGATCGCTGAGCTGAGTCTTCTCCTCAACGACGACCACTCCGTGCGGCTGTCGACCGTGCTGCTCGCGGTTTCCGCCGGCGGCGTGCTCCTCGCGCGCCGCCGGGCCCCATGGACGGTCCTCCTTGCGACGCTCGCGCTCGCCGGGGCGCTGGTGGCCACCGATGATGCTCCGGGTGGTGTGCCTGCTCTGGCGGCGCTGTTCACGATCGCCGAGCGTGAACAGCGCCGCCGAGCGCTGGCCGCGCTCGTGCCCACTGCCACGCTGCTGGCCGTCCTGTCGATCGTGTCCGTCCCGGTGACGGCGGGAGTGTGGGTACTGGGCAGGTATGCGCGCACCCACCGCCGGTATGTCCACGCCCTTGAGGAACGCGCGGATCGCCTCCAGCGTGAACAGGAGTACCTGGCCCGGATCGCGGTGCACGAGGAACGCACGTCGATCGCCCGTGAACTCCACGATATCGTCGCCCACTCGGTGACCGTGATGCTGCTGGGCGTGCGGGGCGCCCGCGACGTGCTGTACACGTCGCCGGACCGGGCCAACGACACGCTGGGCCAGGTGGAAAAAAGCGGGGAGCAGAGTCTCACGGAACTTCGCCGAATGCTGTCCGTGCTGCGCGCCCCGGGCAGCCCCGCCGCCGCCCACCCCACCCCCTCGCTGCGGGACCTGGCGGGGCTCGTCGCCGAATACCGCGCCGCCGGGTCGCCCGTCGAGCTGCGGACAGCGGGAGAGCCGATCCTGCTGCCCGACGGTGTGGAGTTGTCTGCCTTCCGCATCATCGAGGAGGCACTGACCAATGCGGCGAAGCACGCGTGTCCCAGCCAGATCCTGGTTGCACTCGCCTATCGTGGCCGAAGCCTTGACATCGAGGTGACCAATGACGGGGCAACTGTCGAGTCGGCGCGGGTTCCGATCGGCGGCGACACCGGAGATGCACCCGTGACCAACGGTCCGGCTCGACATGGCCTGCTCGGAATGCGGGAACGGGTCTCGGTACTGGGCGGCGAGCTGGAGTTCGGTCATCAGCGTGACGGCTGGTTCCGGGTCGCCGCCCGCCTCCCGGCGGGCGAGGGAGCATGAGACCAGGCCGCACCCTTGCAGCGACACTCACGGGAACGAGAACCGGATGAGCATCCGCCTGCTGATCGTGGACGACCAGGAGCTGATCCGGACCGGCCTGCGACTGATGCTCGAGGCCCTGGCCGACTTCGAGGTGGTCGGCGAGGCCGCGGACGGCCAGGCGGCACTCGCACTCGCCGAGAAGCTGCGACCCGACGTCGTTCTGCTCGACGTTCGCATGCCGCGCATGGACGGTATCGAGACCACCGCCCGCCTCACCGGCAGCGGCCTCACTCCTGCCCCGCGCGTGCTCATCCTCACCACCTTCGATCTGGACGAGTACGTGTTCGGCGCGCTGCGCGCCGGAGCGGCCGGTTTTCTGCTCAAGGACGCCTCCCGCGAGCGCCTGATCGACGCCATCCGCGTCCTGCATGCCGGCGATGCGCTGCTGTCGCCCGCCGTCACCAGACGGCTGGTCGAGACCTTCGTCGCCCGGACCCGCCCGCCGACGCCACCCGGTCTGCTCGACGACCTGACGCCACGCGAACGCGAGGTGCTGGTCCTTGTCGCCCGCGGGCTGTCGAACACCGAGATAGCCGAGCGTCTCGTCGTGACGGAGGCGACGGTGAAAAGCCACGTGGGTGCCATCTTCACCAAGCTGGGACTGCGGGACCGGGCGCAGGCCGTGGTGCTCGCCTATGAGAACGGCGTCGTCGTTGCTGGCGAGCCCGCCTGATCCCCGCATCCCACTCAGCTGGCTCGGACAGGCTGGCTCGGACGGCGCCGACGGACACGACGAGCACGCTAGGCTTGCCAGGCGGTGTCAGATCCGCCGCCGGTTCAGGAGGTGCGCCGTGACCGCCGAGATGGCCGCTCCCGCCTGGATGCACCAGCAGATCAGCGCGGAGCTGTACGACTCGCTGTCCGAGGAACAGTGCCGGGACATCGAGATCGTGGACGGGATGGTCGTCATGGTCCCCAGCGCCTCCCTGATCCACAACCGGCTGGCGAGGAAGGTCGCCAACGCGATGGAGCTGGCGGGGGCCCCGGAATGGTTCGCCGACCTCGACTTCGACGTCCGGCTCCAGGATGTGCCGCTGACCGTCCGCCGGCCCGACGTCGTTGTCTACCGGGCAGGTGCGGTCGGAGTCACACCCATGCGCCCGGAGAACGTTCTCCTCGTCGGCGAAGTGGTCTCACCCGGCTCGGAAACCACGGACCGTGTTTTCAAACCGGAGCAGTACGCCCGGGCCGGTATCCAGTTCTACTGGCGGATCGAGCAGTCCGACACCGGTGTCCCTCTTGTCTACACGTACGTGCTCGACTCGGCGGCAGAAACCTATCGAGTGGGCGATGTCCACGCGGGTGTCGTCGAAGCCGTGGCTCCGTTCCCGGTGAAGATCGACCTCACGCAGCCATAGTGCAGTCGGTTCGCCCCTGGCGGACCTGTGCGGCGGGCAGACCGGCAAGACCGAGCGGCCTTACGGCGACGGCGGGCGGCCTCACCCGACAGGAGAACAGAAATCGGCCTGACCAGGCGGCACGGTGGTCACGGCGACCACGGCGGCGCGACACCCCATCCCCAGCGGGGAACCGGGGCATGCTGGATCGGTGTCGCGTCCGCCTGCGAGTTGGCGACCGCGAGGCGGGTTCCCCACTCCAGATAGCTCATGAAGGCCGCGCGGAACTCCGGATCGCCCGGCAGCCCGACGTGGTCGGCGGCATCGACCAGAAGGCTGACCCAGCGTCGGCGCTGCTGCTCCGTGATGGCCTTGCCGAGGTGATGGGCCAGCATGTTCTCATAGCCGCCGCGAAGCTCCGTGTAGGCAGCCGGGCCGCCGAAGACCTCACCCACCCACATCGCGACGTGATGTGCATGAGCCGGGTTCATCCCGGCGAACAGCGGGCTGAGGAGCTCGTCCTCGGTGACGGTTTCGTAGAAACGCGCGAACAGCCGCTCGAAGGCCTCCTGACCGCCGGCCCACTCGTAGAGGGTGGGCGGCCGGGGCGTCCCGGCACCCACGCCCACGACCTCGGTCGGCGCATAGTGACACATCTCCTCGATGCTGTCCACATACGAACCCACCTGGGCGATGAACGCCTGAAAAAGGGCGCTTTTTCGGAAGCCGTCCAGGTGTCCGTCAAGGGACTCCCAGCGTATTCTCAGGACATATATTTCTGGACTCTCCACCCCACGGGAGAGCTCGAAGTCGAGGCATTCTGGCGATTCTGTCAGAGATTTTGCCGCCTGCCCGTAGGCCGCTTCGAACTCATCCGAACGATGCCTGGGGATACGGTATCGGATGTACTCAAGAATCATTCTCCTGAACCTCCCGTGGCTGACGCTACCAGAATCATGCGGTACTGTGGGTACGCACTTTTTGGTGCGTACCCACAGCGCCCGGCGCCCGGCGCAAATCGAAAGGGAGATCCGATGACCGAGCGTGCCTATCACTGCCCGGTGGAGGTGACCCTCGAGGTGATCGGTGCCAGGTGGACGCCGGTGATCCTGGCCCACCTCAAGGAAAACGATCGACTTCGCTTCGGTCAGATCCGTCGCCTGATCCCCGACATCAGCGAGAAGATGCTGACCCAACGGCTACGGGAACTGGAGCGCGCCGGGATCATCGACCGCACCCTGGTGAGGGCCGCCCCTGCGCAGGTCGAGTACAGGCTCACCACGGCTGGTCGCGGCCTCTCCCCGGTACTCAACGCCATGTGGGACTGGGGCCGACAACGGGCGACAACCATGGGACTCACGATCACCCCGGTCCCGGCTGACCCCCGCCCCGGCCCGGCCACCGAGTGATGCCCTTCCTGGGCGCCTGGCAGAAAGTTCATGCCGCCGCCCGCGAGGATGCGGCCGTGGTCGCACGAGAAGAGGACGGAAATCGACCTGAACGGCCGGCACGCTGAGTTCGACCAGCCCACCGAGGGGCTCGAACCCGCGGGAGATACCACCCATGACCATCCTCGTCACCGGTGCCTCCGGCGCCGTCGGCCGTCACCTCGTCACCGCCCTGCTCGAGCAGGGCCGAGCCGTACGCGCACTCAGCCGCGATCCGGAGAAGGCCTCGCTACCCGCCGCCGTCGAGATCGTTGCGGGAGATCTCACCGATACCGCAGCCCTCGGCGATGCGGTGTTCGACGGGGTGGAGCGTGCGTTCGTGTTCCCCGCCGACGGTGGCATCGACCCGTTCGTGGCCGCGGCCGTCACCGCGGGTGTCAAGCGCTTCGTCGTGCTCTCCTCGCTCGCCGCGGCGAAGGAGCACCCGCGCGACGAGGGCTCCGTGAGCCAGCTCCACCACACCGCGGTCGAACAGGCCGTGACCTCACGCACCGACGCCTGGACGATCCTGCGCCCGGGCACCTTCGCGAACAACCTGCTTTCCTGGGCCTGGCCGATCAGGAACGACTGGCCGATCCGCGCACCCCATGTGCAGTCAGCCCAGGCACCGATCCACGAGGCGGACATCGCCGATGCCGCCGCGGTCGCGCTGCTGCACGACGACTGGATCGGCCAGGCGATCCCCCTCACCGGCCCGCAGTCGCTCACCCGGGCCGAGCAGGTCGCCGCCATCGGTGCGGGCCTCGGCCGCGAACTGCGCCTGGAGGAGATCACCCCCGCGCAGTTCCGCACCGATGTGGCCGCGTTCATCCCAGAATCGATCATCACGATGCTGCTCGACTACTGGCACGACACCCGCACCGAACCGGACCGCGTGCGGGCGGGCGTCACCGAGCTGACCGGCCGGCCCGGGCGCACGCTCGAACAGTGGGCTCGGGACCACCACGCCGACTTTGCCGCCACGACGTAGCCTGCACGTCATCCACTGCACTACTGTCACTCACTGACAGAAACGCATTGGATGACATGAGGTGGTCGGGATGGGTCGGAAGTGGTGGGCGCTGGCCGGCGTCGCGGTGGCGGTCTTCGCCGTCGGTGTGGACGGGACGGTGCTGGCGGTGGCGCTGCCGACGCTTGCGCCGAAGCTGCATGCCTCGGCCACGGATCTGGTGTGGTTCTCCTCGGCGTATCTGCTGACCTGGGCCGCGGCGATGCTGCCGCTGGGGTCGCTGGGCGACCGGTACGGGCGGCGGCGGGTGATGGCCGTTTCCCTCGCCGCGTTCGGGGCCGCCTCGGCCTGGGCTGCCTGGTCGGGTTCGGCGGGCATGTTCATCGCCGCGCGCGCGGTCGGCGGCGTCGCCGGGGCCGGCATCGTGGTGATGGCCATGTCGGCGGTCACGGTGATGTTCGCCGAGGACGAGCGTTCCCGGGCGGTCGGCGTGTGGGCGGGCGTGAACTTCCTGGCCCTGCCGACCGGGCCGATCCTGGGCGGGCTGCTGCTCGATCGGTTCTGGTGGGGCTGGGTCTTCCTGATCAACGTGCCGATCGTGATGATCGCGCTGGTCGCGGTGGTGGTACTGGTGCCGGAGTCCCGCGGGCCGCACCGCGGTCGGCTCGACCTCGTGGGGATGACCCTGTTCGGTGGCGGTCTGGCCGGGCTGGTCTACGGGTTCGCCGAGGCGGGCACCCGAGGGTGGAGCTCGGCGGTGGTGACCACCACGCTGCTGGCCGGCGCTCTGCTGCTGGTTGTCTTCGCGCTCTGGCAGCGTCGTCTGACCCGCGGCCGGCCCGCGCTACCAGCGCCGGTGGCGGGGGCGGGGGGGGGGGGGGGGGGGGGGGGGGGGGCGGGGGGGGGGGGGGGCGGGGGGGGGTTCCCGCACTAACTCTCTGGTGCG
>NZ_JAMQQG010000005.1:0-60940 GCF_023716925.1 Frankia sp. R82 | reverse complement strand
GGTTTCTCGCCCCGGCGAGGACGGGTCGACTCCCCCGGCGCCGCCCCGGGCTACGACCGGGGGGGGGGGCGCGGGCGCGGGCGCCGGCTCGGGTACGGGAACCGCTGGTCGACATCGGCCTGTTCCGTATCCCCGAATACGTCTGGGGAACCGTGCTGGCCTTCCTGTGCTCGCTGGCGATGATCGGGGTGGTGTTCACCCTGCCGCAGTACTTCCAGGCGGTGCTCGACGTGGATTCCATCGGCTCCGGTCTGCGGCTGCTCCCGCTGCTCGGCGGTCTCGCCGTCGGTGCGATCGGGGCCGAACCACTCGCGCGGGCGATCGGCGCCAAGGCGGTTCTCGTCGGCGGTTTCGCGGTGCTGGGCGCCGGTCTGACGCTCGGGTCCACGACGAGCACGAGCAGCGGCCTCGGGTTCCTGTTCACCTGGACCCCGGTCACCGGTGCAGGCCTCGGCATGGTCCTGGCGACGGCGACCGCCGCCGCCCTCGGGCACATCCCCGTCGCCCGGGCCGGTGTCGCCTCCGCTCTCATCCAGGCGTTGCAGGATGCCGGCAGCCCGTTCGGCGCCGCGATCCTCGGCACCGCCGCACTCGCCAGCTACCGCGCCGGCCTCGACACCACCCCGGCGCTGACCGACCTCACCCCAGCTCAGACGGATGCCATCCGCGGCGGGATCTTCGACGGCACCGCGCTGGCTCACCAGCTGCACTCACCAGCCCTGCTGGCCGACGTCCGCTCGGCATTCGTCGACGGCATCGACACCGCCCTGCTGGTCTGCGCTGCGATAGCGTTCGCCGGGGCACTTCTGGCGCTGGTGCTGTTCCCACGTCGGGCAACCGCCGCCGGACCGGAGGGCGCCGGCACGGGCAGCGACGCCGGCAGCGACGCCGGCGATGACGTCGAGCTGGTCGAGACCGCCGGCATCGTCCAGAGGGTAGTCGAGGAGAGTGAGTAGTTGGCGCGCGAGCGGCCGTCCTGGAACCAGGCGCAGACCACCGCGCTCAGGCAGGCGATCCAGTCGACCGCACTGCGGCTGTTCGCCGAACGAGGGTATGCCGAGACCACGGTCAGCATGATCGCCGAAGAGGTCGGAGTCGCGGCGCGAACCTGCTTTCGGCACTTCCCGACCAAGCCCGACCTGGTGCTGTGGGACGCCGCCGACTACGACCTGCTGGCCCACTTCCGCGCCCGCCCGGTGGACGAAAGCGTCATCACCGCCTTCCGCGCGGCCCTGCGCGCCGGCTATGCCGCCCTGAGCCCCGACCAGCGGGCCCTGGAGCAGCACCGCACCGCACTCATCGCCGCTGTACCCGAAGTCCGCGCGGCACACCTGGACCACCTCACCTCCGCCGCACACGAGTTCACCGCAGCCGTGGCGACACGTGCCGGACGTGGGGCGGACGACCCGGACGTCATCGCGGTCAGCGGCGCCATCATCGGCATCATGATGATCACCCAGCTCCGCTCGGCCAGGCAGTCCACACCGTCCTCGCCCGAGCGGGACCCGGCCGCCGCGATCGACGATGCCCTGGCCCGGCTACAACAGGGATTCAGCATTCTCTGACCGGGACCAGCCGCCGCGGAACCACCAGCGACGAGAACGGACGAGGCCGGTTGCCCCGTCCGCATCCCCCCGGCGGACCCTGCCCCGCCGCTCACGGCTACCGGGAGAGCAGTACGAGAATCCTTTTCATGGCGTCGTCCCGGGCATCCTGGTCGAAGGCAGGCGTATCGGGCCAGAAAAATGCGTGCTGAACTTCCGGGTAAGCGACGATCTCGTGTCGGGCGCCCGCGGCACGCAGGGCGGCGGAAATTTTGTCTCGCTGGCCCGAGTCGATCAGGAAATCGCGCTCTCCGACGAGGAAAAGAAGCTCCCCTCTTATTCCCGGGGTCAGCTCGAGTGTGGGCTCCGGGCGACTGAGCGGAATGTCGGTGGTCGGGAGCCAGCCGCCGTACAGGACGGCGGTGCGAGAAATCGGCAGCGTGGCTGCGGCAAGATAGGCCAGGTGGCCGCCGGCACTGAAACCGACCATGGCGGTCTCCCGGACCTCGTACCGCTCCAGCAGCACCGCGGCCGCTGCGCGCACATCGGCGATCGCCCCCACCCGGGACATCCTGTGCAACAGGGCGAAACCCTCGTCGCGCCCGGCATCGTCCCGGGACAGATACCGACCCGTTTCAGCGTCACGGTGGTAGAACTCCGGCGCGACCACCAGATGCCCGGCGGCTGCGATCTCGTCCACCACCGAACGGATCCCGGGGTTCACACCGAACAGTTCATGCGCCACGATCACACCGACCGGGGAAAAATCACCGGCTGGTCGGGCGCAGTACGCGGCCATCGTGGTGCCGTCTTCCACCGGTATCTCAATCCACTGCCTGACAACGTCCATAGGGAGCAGTCTTCGTCTCCGGAGGATGCGCGACCACAGCACGCCCTTACTGGTACTGGCGTGACTAGGCTGCTGGCGCATGGGACCTGATGGGGATCCGGCCGCGTTGGGCGAACTGCTCCGCTCCCGGCGGGCCCGGCTCACCCCGGCGGCGGTGGGTCTCCCACCGGGGGAACGGCGGCGCACGCCCGGCCTGCGCCGCGAGGAGGTCGCCCTGCTCGCGAACCTGTCGCCCACCTACTACGCGTTCCTCGAGCAGGGGCGCCAGGTCCGCCCGTCCACGCAGGTTCTCGACGCGCTTGCCACCGCCCTACGCCTGGACGCCGCCGAACGTCAGTACCTGGACGTGCTGGCCTACGGCCGGGCTGGCCGCGCCGGGCCGCGCCCCGCGCCCGACGGGCGGTCGGAGCCGCCGAGCGAGGTGGTGGCTGTCGGCGTCGTCGATCTGGTCCGACGCCTGGACCCTCATCCGACCTTTGTGAAGGGGCGCCGCTGGGATGTGCTGGCCGCGAACTCGGCGGCGTGTGAGCTGTTCACCGACTGGGATGCGCGGCCACCGGCGGACCGGAACCTGGTGCGGTGGATGTTCACCGACGAGCAGGCCAGGCACGTCTACCTGGACTGGGAGCGCGAGGCGCGCGCGATGCTCGGACGGTTCCGGCTGGCCACCGCGGCGTACACGAACGAGCCGAGCGTCGCCGCGCTCATCGCCGAACTCCTGCACGCCAGCGCACGGGTCCGGCAGTGGTGGCCGAACCACGACGTGGTGCCGATCGGTGGTAGCGGCGTGAAGCGGCTCCGCCATCCACGTCTCGGTCCGACGGAGTACTCGCACGTCGTGTTGAGTGTCACCGATCATCCGGAACAGACCCTGGTCACGCACACCGCACGCACCGACGGACGGTTCACTGGCGGGCGAGACGGGTCGTGAAGTCGGCTATGACGGCGAGCTGATCGTCGTCATAGCGGCCGAGCAGGTCGAGCAGGTCCTGACCGTATCCCTCGTACAGGGGACGCATGTCCTGCTGCACCTTCTCCTCGACGCGGGACACCACGACCTTGCGGCGATCGTCGGACGAGCGGTCCCGCCGGGCGTAGCCGGCCCGCTCCAGCCGATCGACCACGCCGGTGACCGTGCCGGTGGTCAGGCCGCTGAGCTCCGCGAGCCGGCCGGGTGTCAACGGCCCGTGCACCTGCAGCAGCGTGAGGAACTGGGCGTCGCTCGCACCGAGACCGATCTTCTCGGCGACCTCGTGGCTGTGCAGGATCGCCCCCGCGATCATGTGCACCACCGCGTCGAAGATCTGCGTCTGCACCACGCCGCGCGGCGGATCGTCAGGCATGCCCCACCCCCTTGTATCTCGTCCATCCAAGATATATGTTCTCGCAAGATACTTTGCCAGCCGAGATTACCCGGCTCCACGAGGTGCGGTCCATCATCCCGGCCGAAAGGGGGCCGTGCCGGAGCCGGGTCACCCGGTGCGGCATCCGGTGTCGTGGACGGCGCTCACCCCACCCACCTCGCGCCGCCGTCAGCCGTGCCCGGAAAACCCTGCCCAGAAGACCCCACCCAGATCCTGGAGACGAACACCCGATGAGAAGACGGTTCCGCGCGCTCGGCGTTCTCGCCATGCTGAGCGCCGCGCTGCTCGCCAGCAGCACGACCCGGGCCACCGCGGCCACACCCCCGGTCTCCGACCCACGTATCGTCGCGCACTTCGACGTCAATGCGGGGCAGTCCCCCGAGGGCATCGCGCTGGAACCGAGCGGATCGGCGCTGATCTCGCTGGCCAACGCGAGCTCGGTCGTGCGGGTGCGCCGCGACGGAAGCGTGGAGCAGGTCGGCCAGCTGCCCCGCAGCGGCGCCTGCCCGATCCTGCAGGGCTCCTACAGCTCCGGTATCGCCCGCGGGCACGACGGCACGGTCTATGTGCTCAACTGCACCGGCAACGCCGACTCGGGCGTGTGGCGGATCCGGCGCGGCGGCGCGCCGGAACAGATCGCCCACCTGCCCGCACAGGCCTTTCCCAACGGCCTCACCCTGGACGAGCAGACCGGTGAGCTTTATGTCGCGGACTCGGCTCTCGGCGTGGTCTGGCGGGTACGCACGACCGGCGGCACGCCCAGGGTCTGGGCCAGCGGCCCCGAGCTGACCCGCAGTCAGCTGTTCGGCGCCAACGGGATCACCGTCCACCGCGGTCACGTCTGGGTCAGCAACACCGACCGGGGCACGATCGTGAAGATCCCGATCGGCCCGTCTGGATCGGCCGGGCCGATCCAGACGGTGGTGAGCGGCCTAGCCGCGGGCGGGGTGGACAACTTCACCGTGTTCGGCCCGGACGACACGATCCTCGCTCCCCTGATCGCGGTGAACCAGGTCGTCCTGATCCGCCCCGGTAGCCAGCCACAGGTGGTCCTGACCGCGGCTGACGGACTGTCCAATCCCACCCACGTCCAGCTGCGCGGCGACACCGTCTACGTCTCCAACAGCGCGTTCTTCACCCGTACCGACCCGAATCTGCTGGTCGCCCAGCTCGACCGCCGCGCGCTGGCACCGCGAGCAGGCGCATGACGGCGATCCAGCAGCCCGGCTGTCGCTGACGCCGATCAGCCGGGTGGCTGGCCGGCGGCGAGCGTCGTGGCGAGGTCGATGAAGGCACGGGCCGGTGCGGGCAGGGGAGCGGTCGTGTTCCAGGCGATGGCGACGTCCGAACCCGGGATGTCCGTGACCTCGACGAACACCAGGCCGGGCCAGCGCTGCGCGCGGGCGATCGAGGCGGGGACCAGACCGACGGCCCGGCCGGCGCGGGCCGCGTCGAGCAGATCATCCAGGGTGTGCCCCTGCGCGCCGAACCGCACCGGTCCGCTGCGCCGCTCGTTCACCCGCCAGAACGCGCACCAGACGGGGTCCGCGGAGACGACGTCGATCCACGGCAGGTCGGCGATCTCCTCGAACTCGACATGTTGCCTGGTCGCGAGCGGATGACCGGCCCAGAGAGCCACGAACCTCGGTTCGGTGGCCACCACCGCCAGCTCCAGCCCTGTGCTGGTGAACGGTGGCCGCACGATGGCAACGTCGCTGCGGTGGGTGCGCAGCCCACCGGTCGGATCCTCGAGGCCGTAGTGCCTCGTGACGACCCGGACACCGGGGTGCCGTTCGGCATGGACCTGCAGCAGCCTCGGCGTGATCTCGACCGCCGCGGTGGCGGCCAGCCCGACACGCAGGCTGGCGCCGTCGCCGGCGGCGAGGTCGTGCGCGGCGTTCGCGCACCGCTGTGCGACGGCGAGCAGGTCACGGGCATAGGGCAGCCAGCTGGACCCACGCTCGGTCAGCGCCACCGTGCGGGAGGAGCGCTCGAACAGGTCGAACCCGACGTGTGCCTCGAGCCGCGCGATCGCGCTGCTCAGCGACTGCTGGGCCACGTTGAGGCGCCGCGCCGCGCGGGTGAAGTTCAGTTCCTCGGCCACCGCCACGAAGTAGGCGAGCTGACGAAGGTCGAACCGCACCGAGACGGACGGCGGTACGAACGGTGGTACCGACCGTGCCGCCGATCGACCGACGGCGGCTGTGGGACCACCGAAAACTTCTGTTTCCCCTGTCTCGGGCATCGCCCTAGCGTTTCACGCAGCGGATGCGCGGACAGTGCCTGTCGACCGAGGGGAGCCGACGCCATGGCCGAGACGCTTTACGAGCACGCCGGCGGTGAAGACGCCCTGCACCGGCTCGAGGAGCTGTTCTACGCGAAGGCACTCGCCGATCCGGTACTGAGCACGCTCTTCCCCGAGCGTGTGCCGACCCACGTCGACCGGCTCACCTCGTTCACCGCGGAGTCGTTCGGCGGCCCCGACCGCTTCAGCCAGGAAACCGGTTTTCAGTACCTGATCGACGTCCACCGGCATCTTCAGATCACCGATGAGCAGCGCGGCCGGTTCGTCGAGGCCTACCTGCTGGCCCTCGACGAGGCCGGCCTGCCCGACGACGTCCCGTTCCGCGCGGCGGTGCGCGAGCACATCGAGTTCGGCGCGCAGGTCGCCCAGCAGAACTCCTGGGCCGTCACCGACGCCGACCTGCACCCGATCCGCGAGGTGCCCCACTGGCAGTGGAGCCCGGACGACTGAACGGAAGACCCGGGTCCGGAACTCCCTGCCGATGGGCGCGGCTAGCTGCCGGCGGACAGGCCTGCGTTCACGGTCCGGAGGCCGCACGAATCCGGGTCGAAATCGTCCGCGTCCACCAGGCCGAGCGCGTCCAGTCGCTCGTGGAACTCCCTTGAGTACCGGTCGGGATCGGGGTCGGTACTGGTCAGGATCCTGACGAACTCATCGTAGTCTCGAGCTCGACGGAATCCTTCGTGGCATTGGCCTGGATCCGGGCGGTCGCCTCGTCGGGCGTGAGGTCGGTCCGGAGTGTGTCGATGCCGGCGGCCTCGCCGCAGCGGGTGGCCTCCACATCGATCCGGATTTCCGGTGCCTGCTCTGTGGGTGCCTGCTCTGCGACGCTTGCGGCCGCGGACTCTTGGGCAGATCGTCAGCCAGCCCCGACAACGGATCTGGGCACCCCGCGCACCCTTGCACTCGACGGACGTTCCGATGCAGGTTACGTCGCTTCATCGGATTGCCTTCGACCCCTTCCAACGAGGGCGATGGGCTTTCACCCACGGCCTCTGCTGCCAAGCAGGAAAACCACCTGGCGGCGCACGGTGCGGACCCGAGGCCGTGTCGGAAACATGACTGGCGAACGGACACCGGCAGGGCGACGGCACGCACCCTCCGTGGTAGCGTTCGCGCCAATTCTTTGGAGGCGGGCTCGTTTGCACGCCCGACCGAAGGACCGAAAACTTCGTAACCCATCGATGCCGTGCCCCACCAAAGCCCCACCGAAGTCCCACCAAAATCTTCACCTGCGAGGATGAAGTGACATATACCCGGCCCAATGTATGGGAACTTGGCGGCGAATGGGCTGAGCCGATCCTGTGGTACGCCCGCGGCGTGGCCGCGATGCGGGAGCGGCCGCTCTCCGAGCCCACGAGCTGGCGTTTCTACGCCGGAATCCACGGGTTCGACCGGCAGCTGTGGCGGCAGCTCGGCTATCTCGGTGCGTCCGACCGGCTGCCGAGCGACGCGCTGCGTCGGCGGTTCTGGGCTCAGTGCCAGCACGGCAGCTGGAATTTTCTGCCGTGGCACCGCGGGTACCTGCTCGCCTTCGAACAGGTCGTTCGGGCCGAGATCGTCAGGCTCGGGGGGCCGGCCGACTGGGCCCTGCCGTACTGGGACTACTTCAAGCCCGGCCAGAACGCCCTCCCACCCGCGTTCGCCCGGCCCGACTGGCCGGACGGAGGTACCAACCCGCTGTTCGTACCGGCCCGATACGGTCCGGCGGGCGACGGCAAGGTTTTCGTGCCACTCAACAACGTGAACCTGCGGGCGATGAACGAGCGGGCCTTCACCGGGGTGTCGAACGGCGCCAGCCCGGGTTTCGGTGGCGTCGATACGGGCTTCTCACATTCCGGGCGGATCCCCGGCGCCCTCGAAAGTCAGCCGCACAACATGGTGCACGTTCTGGTGGGCGGCGACAACGGGGTCCTGCCGGGGGTCATGACGGTGCCCGATACCGCCGGTCTCGACCCGGTCTTCTGGCTGCACCACGCCAACATCGACCGGCTGTGGGAGTCCTGGAACCGGGCCACGCCATCCCATCGCAATCCCACCGGCGCCCGCTGGGCCGCCGGCCCGGCCGGACGCGGCCAGCGGGCCTTCGCCATGCCGAAACCCGACGGCAGCACCTGGACCTTTACTCCGGGCGAGGTGACCGACCTGGTAACGCTTGGGTACACCTACACCGATCTGCCGTCGGCGATCGCTGCGGCACCGCCCGCCGAGCCACGGGAACGGCTGGCGCGTCCCGAGATCGCCGCCCGGCTGGAAGGAGCGCGACCCGTGCCGGAGGACACCCACGTCGAACTGGTCGGCACCTCCCCCGGGCCGGTACCGATCCAGGGCAGCGACATACGCAGCCACGTCCGGCTCGATGCGGGCATGCGCCGCAAGGTCACCGCGCGGCTCGCCCCCGCGCTGCGCGCCGTGGGCAGTCCCGCAGCGGCGCCGGAGCAGGTGTTCCTCAACCTCGAGAACATCCGTGGGCAGTCGGACCGGGCCGCCTTCGACGTCTACGTCGGTGTGCCCGACGATCAGGACCCAGCCGCCTTCCCTGACCGGCTCGCCGGCAGCATCGCGCCGTTCGGCCTGCGCAAGGCAAGCGCCCCAGACCAGGAACATGCCGGTCAGGGCCTCACTTTCGTCCTGGAGATCACGCAGATCGTCGACCAGCTCCACCTGGACAGCTCGTTCGACGTCGACACGTTGCCGGTCCGGATCGTGCCGATCGGCCCGGTCGCGCCCGAGGCGGACGTCAGCGTCGGCCGGATCAGCATCTTCCGCAGCGGCCGTTGACCCGGCCCCGGGCGATGCGCTCCCAGCCGACACCCGAGGCCCGCCACCGTCGCCGGCTCCGAACCCCGGTTCTGGTCGTCACGGCGTTGGCGTGGGCGGCCACCCTGGCCGTCCACCTGCTGCCGGCAACGTCGGGGCATCACCTGCACGGCGCGCGGCAGTTGCACACCATGCAGCACACGAACGACATGCCTGGCATGCCAGGCATGTCAGGCATGCTGCCGGGCGCTGGAACCGGATCACCATCCAACGGATCACTGTCGACCGGATCGCTACAGATGTTCCTGCTCGGATGGCCCTTCATGCTGACCGCCATGATGGCTCCGCTGCTCGTTCCGGTCCTGCGTCACGTGCACGCGCGCAGTCTGCCCAGCCGGCGCCGGCGAACGCTGACCCTGCTGGTGGCCGCCTACGTGGCAGTCTGGACGGCGGGTGGGCTGGTGCTGTTCGGGCTTGCGGCAGCGGTCCGGGCGGGCGCGGGCAGCGGCGCTGTCGCGATCGGGTCCGCCATCGCTGCGGCGGCGCTCTGGCAGCTCTCGCCACTCAAACAGCGCTGTCTCAACCGGCACCATGTGCAGCCGCTCATCGCCGCCTTCGGCCGCCCCGCGGACCGCGACGCCCTGCGGTTCGGCGGTACGCACGCGCTGTGGTGCCTCGGATCCTGCTGGGCACTCATGATGGTGCCGCTGCTGTTCGACCGCTGGCATCTGGCCGCGATGGCGGTCGTCACGCTCTATCTCTGGGCCGAGTCCTTCGACCCACCGGCGCCCCCGGCCTGGTGCCCACGCCTGCCGGTCACGGCCGTCCGCGTTGTCTCCACCGTCGTGAAACCCGGTTGACATCCTCCAGTCCTGGCCCAGCACCGAACCGCGGCGACGCATGGGCCCTGTTTCTGGTGACGGCGTGGGTCAGAATCGAGCCATGTCCACCGAGATCTTCAACCTTCCGGAGCTGCTTCTTCGACTTCCAGCACCGCTCCCGGATGGGGCGAACCCACGACTACGTGAGTTCTTCGAGGCCGACCAGAACGATCGTCGTGACCGGGAGCTGCCGCCCGACGTCGCCGACCGGGACCGGCAGCGCCGAATCGCCGTCATGAGCCTGTTGGAGACCGGCCAGGTTCGCACCGCCGCCGATTTCCACCATGCAGCGATGATCTTCCAGCACGGCCACCTTCCGGAGCACAACCACCTGGGCTTCGAGCTGGCCCGGAAGGCAGCCGACGCCGGCCATCCCGGTGCCCGCTGGCTCGCGGCGGCTGCCATGGACCGTTGGCTCATGCGGAAAGGACTGCCACAGCGCTTCGGTACCCAGTACGTCGGTGATGACAAGGGGAGCTGGACCCTGTATCAGGTTGATCCGGCCACCACCGACGAGGAGCGCATCGAGTGGAGCGTGCCGACACTCGCCACTGCCTACGAACGGCTTGCCGTCATGAACGAGGAGAAACCCGACTGAGCCGAACCCGACCCGTACCTGGCCGAGCACAACGGCACCGCCATCCCTGATGCGCTCGACGCCTATGCGAAACAGCACACGCACAGATGTTCTCGGTATGACAGGTCAGGGCAGAATCTCGACGTACCCCTCGGTCCCGTGCACGCGGATCCGCTGCCCGTCGGACATCAGTCGGGTGGCATCCACCACACCGACGACGGCCGGCAGCCCGTATTCCCGGGCGATCACCGAGCCGTGGGTCATCACGCCACCGACCTCCGTCACCAGGCCTGCGATGGCGACAAACAGGGGCGTCCAGCTGGGGTCCGTGTGGGCGGTGACGAGGATGTCGCCCGGTTCGAGGACGGCTCGGGCCAGGTCCAGGATGACGCGGGCCCGACCTTCGACCGTCCCGGCGGAGACCGGTAGTCCGATCAGCGCGCCGGCCGGTACGTCGTCGCGCCGGTATGCCCCGACGACGCCTTCTCCGTCGGACGTGAGCACCCGGGGCGGCGTGAGCGCCTGGTACGACCGGAACGCGTCCCTGCGCCGGTCGATGAGCTGGTCATCGACCCGACTGGTGCGTACGACATCGTGAAGTTCCCCGAACGTGAGGTAGAAGATGTCCTCCCGCGCACGAAGCACCCGGGCCTGCACGAGGCGCTCGGCCTCCCGCATCAGGGCCCGCTTGTACACGAAGTAACGGCTGATCATTCCGTACTTCGGATACTCCCGGTATCCGATGAACGTCCGAACCCGGTCGATCATCCGTTTCGTCTCCTCGGCCCGGTACTCCCCGTCCGGCCCGGCGCGCAGGCGCTCCAGCAGCTCCTGTTCCTTCCCCCAGGCTTCCTGCCAGCCCCGCTTGAAGCGCCGTCGGCTCTCCCCCGGCTCGAAGTTCCTGATGTTGCCGAGAATCAGAGGCACCAGTGCGGCGGGGCGTTCACGCCACCGCGGTCGCGTGATGTCGATCTCGCCGACGCAGCGCATACCGTATTGGTCGAGCCAGGCATCCATGGCGTCTCGTGCCGCCTGCCCGCCCTCGAGCCCGGAAAGTTCGTCCAGGAAACCGGACCCGGTCTGGAAACCTCCGTCCTCGAAACCATCGTCCGCAAGGTGCTGCAGACGTTTCACCACGTCCGGATGTGGGCGGATCGCGTCGGCGACGTCGAGCAGTGCCAGCCCCATCTCCGAGGTGACGTTGTGGGGCACGGACTGCGTGAGCGCGTCCGCCGCGTTCTTCTCGCCCAGCCACGCCTCCAGCCGCTCGTTGAGCCACCAGGTGGCCTCCATCGCCGACATGAACACCTGGTGGCTGCGCGGATCGAACAGGATCCGCCTGAGCTCCTGGATGTCCGTCCGGATGAAGTCGAGCAGCGCTTCGCCGGACTTCGCCTGGATGTCGCGTTCCACGGCGGCGACGGACGCCTCGCTGCGCTCGATCAGTTCGGTGACGACGGCCGGATCGGTCTCGATCGGGTCTGGCACACCACCAGCCAGTGGCCTGGCGGAAACGTCGCGCGGGGCCGGCCGGACGAAGCCGTCACGCGCGAGGATGGTCTGCAGCGCGTCCCCGGTCAGCGGATCGGATCGCCCGATGAGTTCCAGCAGGGCGGCGCGGCTCGTCGGCTCGGCCAGCCTTCGGGTGACGTCGACGAACAGGCGGCCACCGGCCTCGGCCACGGGCGCGGGGGTCGTCAGCTGCCAGAAGGAAAGCCCCAGTGGTTTCATCGCGTCGGTCATCATCTGCTGATGGCCGACGGAGAGGTAGACGCGGTTTTCCCCGTCGCCGGCCTCGGGGATGGGGAACAGCGTGGTGATCGGCCTACTCTGCACGATCTGGAATCCGTCGTCGTCCAGGCACCATTCGATGTCCTGGGGGCAGCCGAAGTGGGCCTCGATTCGCCGGCCGAGCCGCACGAGCCGCACAACCTGCTCATCGGTGAGAGCCGGCTGCTCCTGGTGCTCCGGATCGATCGTCCGCGTCCCGCCCGCCGGCGAGGCGTGAACCGCCCGCGGCCTGGCGGCGATGGCCCTGGCGATGATCTCGCCGTCGCGCACCTGAAAGACATCCGGATTCACCAGACCGGCGACCAGAGCCTCGCCGAGGCCGAAACCCGCCTCCACGGCGGCGACCTTCCGGTTGGACGTGACGGGGTCGGCAGTGAACAGCATGCCGGCCGCCCGCGGGAACACCATCCGCTGCACGATCACCGCCATGTGGACCGCGCGGTGGTCGATGTCGTTGCGCTGACGGTAGATCACGGCCCGTTCGGTGAACAGCGACGCCCAGGCCCGGCTGACGTGCCGCAGGATTGCCTGCGGCCCCATGACGTTGAGGTACGTGTCCTGCTGGCCGGCGAAGGACGCCGTCGGCAGGTCCTCTGCCGTCGCGCTGGATCGGACTGCGTAGGCAGCCTGCGCGCCGAGCCGGGCGAGAGCCTGAGTGATCGCCGCCACGACATCATCCGAGATGGCGGTCTCTTCGATGGTCCGGCGCAGTTGCGCGCTGAGCGTGCGGATCGCCGCCCGGTCGTCCGGGTCCAGCCGCGACAGTCGATCGAGCCGATCGTCGATCGAAGGTACTTTCGCCACGATCCGCCGAAACGCCCCCGTCGTCACGCAGAAGCCGGCCGGCACTCGGATGCCCTCGACCCGCGACAGCGCCCCCAGATGCGCGCCCTTGCCGCCGACGATCGCTGCCTGCGTCTCGTCGATCTCCTGCAGAGAGAACACATGCCGCTCGCTCAACGCGATACCTCCGAGCCGGGTTCCCTCGTCCATTCCTGGTCCAGCCGGCGATTCTGCAGCACGACCCGGGTCTTGCGGCAAGCCCCCCCGCCTGCTATATGTTGGAAGTGGCGGGGAGTGGGATTTCACTGCAATCCTGATCGACCTCGCTCGCCGATCTCGCCATTGATCTCGCCGCACAGCGCGCCGCGCCGCCGGGCTGGTTCAGCTCCCCGTGGATCCGGGTTCCATCCCGTTCTCTTCGGCCATGAGCAGCGCGTCGCCGTGTTCGAGGATCCAGGCGCCGAGCGCCTGCATCGGGCCTTCGACGAGGCTGCGCCCCAGCGGGGTCAGTGCGTACTCGACCCGCGGTGGGGCCTGCGCGAAGGCACGTCGGTCCACCAGGCCTCGTGCGCACAGTCGGCGCAGCGTCTCGGTCAGGACCTTGTCGCTGAGACCGCCGATGGCAGCCCGCAGCTCGCGGCGCCGGCGGGGGCCCGGTCGCAGCGCGGCCAGCACGACCGGGTCCCAGGTGTGGGCGAACAGGTCGGTCGCGGCCCGGAGCCGGCAGTCGGCGACCAGCGCCTCGCAGTGCGGTTCGGACTCGCTCATCCCTGCCATGGTCGCAGGCCTCGCACGCACCGACTGGTGCGTAACGGTCTTCCTACCGTTGGTTCCGAAACTGTCGGCCTCGAACGGTCGGCACGGGCACGGAGACGACGGAGCAGGAGAACCATGCGCATCGGGATTCTGGGAACGGGAACTCTGGCCGAGGGCCTCGGTCGAGGCTGGGCTCGGGCCGGGCACGAACTGGTGATCGGCGGGCGCTCACGGGCCAGGGCTGACGCGCTCGCCGAACGTCTGGGCGGGACGACCCGGGCGGGCAGCCCGCGGGAGGCCGTCACCGAACGCGACGCGGTTCTGCTCGCCGTGTTGTGGGCCGGCGTCGAGGACGTTCTCCAGCTCGCCGGCGCCGCCGAGGGCACGCTCGCGGGTACGCCGTTGATCGATCCGACGAACGCGGTCGAGCACGGTGTCGGCGTCCTGCTACCCGAGGACGGCAGCTCGGCGGCCAGCCGGATCGCCGCAGCCGCGCCCGGTGCCCACGTCGTGAAGGCATTTCATCTTTTCGCGGCCGACCAGTGGACACGCGTTTCCGCCGGCAAGGCGCCGGCACCGGCACCAGCGCCGACTGTGGCGATCTGTGGCGATGACGCAGCCGCGTTGCGGGTCACCAGCGATCTGATTCGGGACGTCGGCGGTATACCGGCCGTGCTGGGGCCGCTGAACCGGGCACGTCAGCTCGAGGAGGTCGCGGGCTTCGTCATCGGGCTGGCGTTCGCCGGTGTTGATCCCGCTTCGGCCGTTCCCCACGTCCCCACGGGAACGGTGTCCGCCTGACCGGCACCGACATTCAGGCCAGTCGACGATCTGCCTGGGCCAGCAGGTCGCGAGTCAGGTCGCGCAGGCGGCGGGCCTCGCCGAGGTTCCACACCCCCGGCTCCAGCGGCACGCGGTGACCTTCCAGGACGGCGGTCAGGCCGCCCTGGGCCTCGCCGTTCTGGCCCTCGCCGGTCGCACCGAGGAACGGAAGGATCTGCGCGACGGCGGTCGCGACCGGCTTTCCGGTGATCCGCAGGTGATCGACCTGCTCGGCGGTCACCGGGTCGTACTCCCCAGCGAAGCTCGTGACGACCACGCCCGGGTGGTTCAGCACATACCGGATGCCGGTGTCGGCGTAGGTGTCCGCGAAGTCGACACCGAGCAGGTCGTTGAGCCGGCCGGCATGACCCATCGCCCTGACACCGTGATATCCGTGTTCCAGTTGGAGATCGTCCCAGCGGACCGGCCCGGTCTGCCCGGCGCCCCCGAAGTTGAGTACGACCGGTTTCTCGGCGCGACCCAGCGGGCCGACCAGGCCATGGCTGAGCAGGAACCTGCTCAGGTAGAACAGCGCGAAGCTGCTCTCGAACCCGTCCGCGGTCAGCACACGGTTCGACCGGTGATATCGCGCACCGAGCACCAGAACATCAAGGGATGGGTACTGCCCGGCGATGTGCTCGGCCAGGCGGCGGTTCTCCGCCACACTGCTCAGGTCGGCACTGACGAACCGCGCTCGTTCGCCGGCGTCGGTGAATGCTCTGCCCTTGCGCTCGTCACGGCCGATGACGAGCACTTCGAACCCGTGGCGGAGGTACTCATCGGCAAGTGCCCTGCCGATGCCGTCAGTGCCACCAGTGATTACCGCCGTAGCCATGTGCCGGATCCTCCGTCCTCCGAGGTGCAACGCCCGGGAAGACGCTGTGCCCCATCTGGCATCTACCACCGCGATGTTCAGCGTACGACGGGGCCGACCAGAGAGATCGCCCACCGTTGGGCGCTCGGCCGGGAGCGACCCGACCCACAACCGATGATGTTGTCGTGGCGGAGAAACGGCAACCTGCCGTAGCCGTAACGGGTGTGAAGCTGGTACACCTCCCTGATCGTTCAGACGTACACATGGCCGTACTGTTCCTGACATATCATGCCGACAGGATGACACGGTTGGGCTGGACGGGGGAACACGACCATGGCCATTGAGCTTGCCGCCGGGACACTCACTCTCAAGATTGCCGAGTACGTAAACAAAGGTCGACCAAAAAGTTTCTCGATCGTGAACAGATCAGAGAAGAACGCTTATTTTGCCATCTGCTACCCCGAGTCGGACCTGTCGATCGGATGGGGATTCGTTCGGGCCGGCGACCAGTTCGCCTGGGAGCATGCAGTACCCCTGATCGGTTACGCCTTCCGCATTTACGCTCGCACATCAAAAGGCAGTCGCCAGTGGCACAACAGCGACCGAACCTTTGCCGTGGGGATGCCAGCAGGATCCATCATCAAGGGGGAGACCTTTCGGATCAGAAGATGCTTCGACGCCGTCCCACACCTCATTGAACGCAACGGCATATCTCGCTTCACAGCAGTACCGTCGAGACAGTTCTACCTCACCGGAGACATGACTTACACCATTAGGTAGAATTTCGGCCCGAAGCTTGGACCAGTGGCGGGTTCAGCCGGGCAAAGCCCTCCTGCCGGTAGTACGGGAAGTACGGGTACGGGACGGTGCGGGCGCTGGCCGCGTCCAGCCGGGTCCGTTGTTGCGTGGTCAGTGACCAGCCGACGGCGCCGAGGTTCTGGCGCAGCTGCGCCTCGTCCCGGGCGCCGATGATGACGGAGGCGACCGTCGGTCGCGACAGCAGCCAGTTGAGCGCGATCTGCGGCACGGCCCGGCCGGTTTCCGCGGCGATCTCGTCGAGCACGTCGACCACGGTGAACAGGTACTCGTCGTCCACCGGCGGTCCGAAGTCGGCGGTGGCGTGCAGGCGACTGCCGGCGGGCAGCGGCTGACCACGACGAATTCGCCCGGTCAGTCGGCCCCAGCCCAGCGGGCTCCAGACGATCGCGCCGACACCCTGGTCAAGACCCAGCGGCAGCAGCTCCCACTCGTAGTCGCGACCGACCAGCGAGTAGTAGACCTGGTGTGCGACATAGCGCGGATACCCGTTTTTCTCGGCGATGCCGAGAGATTTCATGAGCTGCCAGCCGGCGAAGTTGGACACCCCGAGATACCGAATCTTGCCGGCCCGCACCAGGTCGTTCAGGGTGGACAGCACCTCCTCGATCGGCGTACCGGCGTCGAAGGCGTGCAGCTGGAAGAGGTCGAGGTAGTCGGTGTCAAGCCGGCGCAGGGCAGCGTCACACGCGGTGATCAGCCGGGTGCGCGACGAACCCGCGTCGTTCGGGCCGTCGCCGGTGGGCAGACTCGCCTTGGTGGAAACGAGCACCTGGTCCCGTCGGCCCTTGATGGCCGCGCCGAGCACCCGCTCGGAGGCGCCGTCGGAGTAGACGTCGGCGGTGTCGAACATGGCGACGCCCGCGTCCAGGCAGATGTCGACCAGGCGCCGCGCCTGGTCGACATCTGTGGTGCCCCAGGCGCCGAACAGCGGACCGTGACCGCCGAACGTGCCGGCGCCGAAGCTCAGCGCCGGAACCAGCAGCCCGGATGCTCCCAGCCGTCGATACTCCACCGCAACCACCTAACGGTTCCCTGGTTCCGTTAACATCGAGGCTCACCGTACCACCGACCGAAGAGCTAACGGAACTGGAGAACCATTACTGTGGGCGAGGGCAGCGGGTCGGGAACCATCCGACCTGGCGGACGCACCGCGCGGGTGCGGGCCAGCGTGCTGCGGGCAGCCGGAGACGCCCTGGCCGAGCGCGGTTTCGCCCAGCTGGACCTGGCCGATGTGGCGCGCCGCGCCGGCGTCGGCAAGACCACCGTCTACCGGCGGTGGGGGTCGATCGCCGCACTGATGGCCGATCTGCTGATCGAGCTGGCGCAGGAGTCCGTGCCACACACCGAGACCGGCGATCTGCTCGGGGATCTGCGGGCCAATGCCGACCTCGTCCGGCGAACCCTCCGCGACCCCCGCCAGGGCGCCCTGTTCACCGCGGTGATCGCTGCCGCAACCTGGGACGAGCCCACCGCGCGGGCCCTGCGCCAGTTCTACGACTCCCGGGTGACCGAATGGGCGCCGTGCGTGGCTCAGGCGATCGATCGTGGCGACGTGCCGGCGGGAACCGATCCGCGCGAGGTCATCCGCGCCGTCTCCGCCCCGCTCTACTACCGCCTGCTGACCCACGGGGAGCTACCGGACGAAGCCGCGGCCGACCGAGCCGCCAAGGCCGCCGCGGCCGCCGCCCGTGCCGGCGTGTTCCTGGCCGGGCACACCGACAGCTCCGTCTGATCACCGCGGCGGGTCCGCCAGGTCGTTGCCGGGACGGGCCCTGCGCGCGGAGCCGGCGAAGGTGCGCCGATAGGCCCGGGGTGACACTCCGCGACGCCGGACGAACTGTTCCCGCAGCACGGCCGCGTTGCGGTAGCCGACCCGGGTGGCGATCTGCTCGACGGACAGGTCGGTCGTCTCCAACAGTTCCTCCGCGAGAGCCAGCCGCTGATCACGCAGCCAGGCATGCGGCGAGGTGCCGGTGGCGGATCTGAAGTGGCGTACGAAGGAACGGCGGCTGGTCAGGGCTCGGGCGGCGAGGATGTCGAGCGACAGCTCGCGGTCCAGATGGGCCCGGGCCCAGGCGAGCACCGCCGCCAGGCGTTCGTCTGCGCTGGTCGAGGGCACCGGTGCGCTGATGTACTGGGCCTGCCCGCCGTCGCGGTGCGGCGCGACCACCAGGCCGCGGGCGATCATGTTCGCGCGTCCGGCGCCGTGGTCGCGGCGGACGAGGTGCAGGCACATGTCCATGCCCGCCGCAGCGCCCGCTCCGGTAACGATCGAACCCTCGTCGAGGTAGAGCGCTTCCGGCTCGACCCTCACCTCGGGATGGCGGTCGGCGAGTTCGTCGGCGAACTGCCAGTGGGTGGTCACTCGCAGGCCGCTGAGAAGGCCGGCCGCCGCCAGCGCGAACGTGCCGACACAATGGGCGGCCATGATCGCGCCACGCTCATGGGCCGCACGCAGCCTGGGCAGCACCGGGTGCGAAGCCGCCACGTGATAGTCGACCGCCGGTAGGACGATGACCAGATCGGCCGTGGTCAGCAGGTCAAGACCGTGGTCCACCCGCAGTGCCAGGCCGAGATCGGTCAGCAGCGGGCCGGGCTGGTGGGCACAGATCGCGAGATCGAAGCCAGGATCATCAGGGCGGGGCCCGAAGACGGCGTTGACGATCCCAAGTCCAAGTGCGGTGACGCCCGGTGCGGCGTACGCCACGACGCGGTGGAAGCTCATGCCTTCGATCATGACCCCAAGATTGGCCCGAATGCCACGGAAGGTGGCTGTCGGGCCAACGGACAGTTCCCATCCGGTCCGGAAGTCTCGTTCCCGTGCATGACGATGACAGGACGACAACCGACCCGGCCCGGACGACCGGCGAAAACGCGACCGCGTCACAGCGAACCCCACGGGTGATCCTGGTGACGGGAGCCACCGGCCAGCAGGGCGGGGCCGCTGCCGCCCGGCTGCTTGCCGACGGATGGCAGGTCCGGGCGCTGACCCGTGATCCCGCGGGGACCGCCGCGCGGCGCCTCGCCGCGGCCGGCGCGCAGGTGGTGGCCGGCGACCTGGATGATCGCTCGTCTCTTTCGGCCGCGGCCGACGGTGCCTACGGGGTGTTCAGCGTGCAGCAGGGCGCCCTGGGCAGCCCGCCGGTCGCCTTCGACGACGAGGTTCGACGGGGCCGCAATGTCGGCGACGCCGCGGCGGCGGCCGGCGTCCGGCATCTGGTCTACGCCTCGGTGGCCGGAGTCGAGCGCGGTGGCGGCGGCCGGGCGTTCGCCAGCAAACGGGCGATCGAGAAACACCTCGGCGGGCTGGGAGTTCCGACGACGATTCTGCGGCCGGTCTCCTTCATGGAGAACTACGCCGACCCGGCCTTCGGCGTGCAGACCGGCACCCTGGCCACCCCGTTCGCCCCGGATGTCCCCGAGCAGCTGATCGCCGTGGACGACATCGGCGTCTTCGTGGCGCTCGCCTTCGCCGACCCCGTGCACTACCAGGGTCACGCCCTCGCGATCGCGGGCGATGCCCTGCGGCCGGCGCAGACGGCCCGGGCGCTCGGCGTCGCCACCGGGCACGACATCAGCTACACGCAGGTCCCGATCGAGGCGGTCCGTGGGCTGAGCGCCGACGTCGCGGAGGTCGCCGCCTTCCTGAACGACACCGGCGGTTACGGCGCCGACCTCGCCCTGACCCGTGCCCTGCATCCGGCGGTCCAGACGTTCGACACCTGGCTGTCCACCACGGGCCGGACCCGCCTGGCCGCGCTGTTCCAGCGCGTCACACCTGCCGAGGGCTGAGGCCGCCGCCGTCCTGCGCCGGTACGACGATGCCGGCGCAGGATCACGTTCGATGCGGTGGGAGGCTCCCGCGGGCCGAGTTCGGTCAGGATGGCGATGCGGTGCGCTGTCGGTAACGGCGGGTCTTGGTCCGGTTGCCGCAGACCGCGGTTGCGCACCAGCGCCCGGTCCGGGGCCTGGAGACGTCGTAGAAGACGACGCGGCAGTCCGGCGCCGCGCACATCTTCACCCGCTGCCAGGTGCCATCGGCCGTGGCCAGGGCCGCGGCGATCACGAGCCGCGTCAGCGCCTGGGTGATCTCACTGCCATCGGCGGGTTCGAGGTCGACGCCGCGGGGACCCGGCCGGGCCCACAGCGCGAGACGGTCGGCCGCTTCCCCCAGCTCGACGGTCTCCACCGCCGGCTGCGTGCCCGGCTGGTTGGCCGCGGCAGCCGCCCGCAACGCCGCGCGCAGGCGCAGCGCATCCGCGAACGCGGCGTCGGTCACGGTCACGGTCTCGGTCGCGGCAGCCGGCAGGAGGCCGTGCGCCACCAGCCAGCGGCCCAGCGCCGCCGGCTCCGTGAGCTCCTCGTGCGGGCGGTGGGCACCGAAGCTCCGCTCGTCCACGGAGTTGAGGAACGCCCCCAGCACATGCAGCGCTCGCGGCGCACCGTAGTGCGACGACCAGGCCTCCATCGGATCCATGTCCCCACCAGTGAACCAGGCCGCGACGTTCGACACCATTAAATGCTATAAGTGGTGTCGACCTGGACGGCGGCGGTCGGTGGATCGCCAGACGGAAGGACCGGGATGCCAACACCAGCACCAGCAGGGCAGGAACCAGACCGGCTGACCCGACAGCTGACGCGGTTCCGGCTCGAGACACCGGACAGCGCTCTGGAGCAGATCCGCCGACGCCTCACCGAGGTCGGGCCGGCAGCCCTGTCACCACGGGCCGGACAGCGACCCGGATGGCTCCTTGGCACCGATCCGGCGGCTCTTGAGGCACTCACGCAGCACTGGCTCACCACCTACGACTGGCGCCAGCACGAACGTGATCTCAATGCCTTCGCCCAGTACACCGGCCTCATCGACGGTGTCGAGCTGCACTTTCTGCGGGAGCCCGGCTCCGGCAGCGCCCCGGCGACGGTGCTGTTGCTGCATGGTTGGCCGAGTTCGTTCGCGACGTTTCGCGCTGTGATCCGGCGGCTCGCCCACCCGGAGCTTTTCGGCGGTGACCCCGAGGACGGGCTGACCGTCATTGTTCCGTCGCTGCCCGGCTACGGTTTCTCCACGCTCGCGCCCGCCCCGCTCGGCCTACGGGCAGCCGGGCAGCTGTTCCACCGGCTGTTGACCGAGGTCCTCGGGGAGAAGAGGTACTACGTCCATGGTGGGGATCAGGGCGCACCGATCGCCGAGTGGATGGCGTTCGACCATCCGGACCACTGTGCCGGCCTGCACACCACGCTGCTCGGCGTCCGCCACGACGGGGCGCCGCTGGGCAGCGGCCTGACCGGTATCGAGGATCCCTCCGCCGAGGAGGCCGCGTTCGTCCAGCGGGAACGTGACCTCAACTCCGGCCCGCTGGGCGCATATTTCCTGCTCCAGCTGACGGCGCCGTTCACGCTTGCGCCGGCGCTGGCGGACAGCCCGGCCGGCTTCACCGCCTGGGTCCTGGAGAAGTTTCACCTGTGGAGCGATCGGGGTGCCACCGGCGGTGTGCCCGCGCTGAGCCCGGACGACATCATCACCGAAATCATGATCTATCTCGTCTCGGACAGCGTTGCGAGCTCCCTGGTGGCCTATGCGGAGTTCTTCACCGGTCCGATCACGCTGCCACCCGGCCGAGTCATCGAGGTCCCCTGCGCCTTCGCCGCCTTTCCCGACCCGCGGGTCGTGAGTCCGCCGACGAGCTTCGTCGCCCGCTCACGCCACCTGGTCCGCTACACCGAGCCACCCCGCGGTGGGCATTTCCCCGCCCTCGAGGTCCCCGACATCTTCGCGACGGACCTGGCCGAGTTCGTCTGGCAGACGGAACGCGCCGGCCGGTCGGCCTGACGCCGCGCTCGGCCCTCCTTCGGGATGTCCCGGTCCGGGATGCCCGGTTCGGGATGCTCTCCCGCGGCAGGCGTACCGAGGTCGTAGGCTCCGTCGTGGCTGCAGGGACGGCACCGCCCCCGGCGGCTGGCGGCGCGGCGCGGCGGTACGACGGGGAGGCGACGGTACGGGTGGGCATCTTCGACCGGATCCGCGGCGAGTTCATCGACATCATCGAGTGGACCGATGACAGCCGCGACACGATCGTCTGGCGCTTCCCGCGCTACGAGAACGAGATCAAGATGGGCGCCAAGCTCACCGTCCGGGAGTCCCAGGCGGCGGTGTTCGTCAACGAGGGTCAGGTCGCCGACTCGTTCACCCCCGGGATGTACACCCTCAAGACCCAGAACATGCCGATCCTGTCCACCCTCAAGGGCTGGAAGTACGGCTTCGACTCGCCGTTCAAGGCCGAGGTGTACTTCGTCAGCACCCGGCAGTTCACCGAGCTGAAGTGGGGCACGCAGAATCCGGTCATCGTCCGGGACCGGGAGTTCGGCATGGTCCGGCTGCGCGCGTTCGGCGCGTTCGCGATGCGGGTGGTCGACCCGCCCGCGCTGCTGCGCGAGCTCGCCGGCACCGACCCGCAGTTTCGCACCGAGGAGGTGGCCGAGTACCTGCGCCAGCTCATCGTCGGGCGGCTCGGGACGGCGCTGGCGACGGCGGGCGTGCCGATGCTCGACCTCGCCACCCAGCAGGGCACGATCGGGAACGCGCTGGCCGCGGCGCTGAGCAAGGAACTGGCCCCGGTGGGACTGGCGATCCCGACCTTCGTCATCGAGAACATCTCGCTGCCACCCGAGGTCGAGGCCGCGATCGACCGGCGCAGCCAGATGGGCATCGTCGGCAACCTCGACCAGTACACCCAGTTCCAGACCGCGCAGGCCATCGAGGCCGCCGCCCGCAACCAGGGTGGAGCCGGCGAGGGCCTCGGCATCGGCCTCGGGATGGCCCTGGGTCAGCGCGCCGCGGGGGCCACCGGCGGTACCGGTCCCACCGGTGGTCAGCAGCAGTACGGGCAGCCACCGGCCGCCCCACAGCCCCAGAGCCAGCCACCCGCTCCCTCGGCCGGGCCACCCGGGTCACCACCGCCGCTGCCGACCGCCGAGCAGTGGTTCGTCGGCGTCAACGGCCAGCAGCTCGGGCCGTTCGACCGCACCCAGCTCGCCGCCCGGGTCGCCGGCGGCGATGTCCGTCATGACACGCTGGTCTGGAAGGCCGGCATGGCGCAGTGGACACCGGCGGGCCAGGTGGCGGAGGTGGCGCCGCTGTTGGCCAGCGTCCCGCCGCCGCTGCCGCCGCAGAGCTGACGGCGATGCGGTCAAACGACGAACCAACCGTCGGAGGTGCCCCGGTGACCGACCAGCCCGGTCCGATGGCCGGCCCACCGTCCACACCGGCCGACCAGCATCAGCAGACGCCGGCCGCGGCGACGACCTATCCGTGCGGTGGCTGCGGGGCGCGGCTCGAGTTCGCCCCGGGCGAGTCGAGCCTGCGCTGCCCGTACTGCGGGTTCCGGCAACAGATCGCCGCACCCGCCCGCCAGATCCGCGAGATCGCGTACACCGATCTGGCCGCACTGCCCCGCAAGCCGGTCGGCAGCATCGGCGCGTACGTGTTCGTCTGCCAGCGCTGCGCGGCCCGCACCGAGACGAACGAGACGGCGAGCGTCTGCCAGTTCTGCGGGGCGCCGCTGGTGATCGACCCGGCGGCCTCGGGGCAGATCGTGCCCGAGGGGGTGCTGCCGTTCGCCCTCGACCGCGCCGCCGTGCGCACGGCGGTACGCGGCTGGACGTCGTCGCGGTGGTTCGCGCCCTCGGCACTGAAAAAGGTCACCGAGACCGAGTCGATGAAAAGCACCTATCTGCCGCACTGGACGTACGATTCGCGGACCCGGTCGCAGTACGACGGCCAGCGCGGCGTGCACTACTACGTCACCGAGACCTACACCGACGGCGACGGCAACCAGCAGACCCGGCAGGTGCAGCGCACCCGCTGGTACCCGGCGCACGGCACGGTCGCCCGCGACTTCGACGACGTGCTGGTGCCCGCCAGCACCGTCCTGCCCGGAAAACAGCTTGACGACCTCGCGCCGTGGCCGTTGCCGGAATCCGCGCCGTACCAGCCGGAGTTTCTCGCCGGTCATTTCGCGCTGCGTTATGACGTCGAGCCGGAGGCCGGTTTCACCGAGGCGCGCAACCGGATGGCTCCCGTCATCGCCGAGGACTGCCGGCGCGACATCGGCGGCGACGAACAGCAGGTCACCTCGGTCGACACCCGCCACCTCGACGTCACCTTCAAGCTGATGCTGCTCCCGGTGTGGATCGCCACCTACATCCACGCCGGGCGGACCTGGCAGGTACTGGTCAACGGCCGCACCGGCGAGGTACACGGCGAACGGCCGTGGAGCAGGGCGAAGATCGCCCTCGCGGTACTCGCCGCCCTCATCGTCATCGCCATCGTCACCTATGTCATCATCGCCACCCGCGGCACCGGCTCGGGCAGCCCCGCCGACGCCACCGCCTTCACCGGCCGGTGACAGCAGTTACTCCGGCCGACAGACCCGTCCGTCCGGCCGGCCTGACCCCGGGGATGGCGACCGGATCCAGCATCCCGGGCCGGACTGGCTGGTCGCATGTGGAGGGTTGTTCGGGTTTTCAGGGCCTGATTCCTTGAAGAACCCTCCACATGAGGGGACGTGGCATGGCCTTCCTGGTGAATCAGCCATCGACGGACGCGGAGGTGGATGCGGAGGCGGACGCGGAGGCGGACGCGGACACGCTGGAGAAGAAGGCTCGGAGGTCCGCGACGAGCAGGTCGGGGACTTCCAGGCCGGGGAAATGGCCGCCGCGGTCGGCCTCGGTCCAGTGGACGATCGGCAGGCGCCGCTCGGCGAGTTGGCGGACGGGCAGGGTAATGTCCTCGGGCAGCACGAGGACGCCGACCGGCTGCACCGTCCGCCACGAGGCCGGGCCGCCGGACTCCCGGTGCAGGCGGGCAACCGTCCCACCGGTGCCGGTGAGCCAGAGCAGGGTGACGTTGGTGAGCACCCGGTCAGGGCTGATCGGGAAGTCCACGGCGGCCCACATCGTCATCGGGTCGAGCAGCCAGGCGAGCAGGCCGACGGGTGAGTCGGTCAGGGCGTAGGCCGGGGTCTGCGGCCGGGTGGCGTTGAACGACCGGACGGCCGGCTGGTGGCGCTGGTAGGACTCGATCCCGGCGAGCCGGCCCTGGTCCTGCGTCGACAGCTGGGCCCGGTCGGGATCGCCGGGCTGCGGTGGGGTCGGCAGGTAGGTGAGATGGATGGCGACGACGTGCTCGACGTCGTGCTGGGACAGCGCCCGGGACACCGCCGCGCCCCAGTCGCCGCCGTGCGCCCCGTACCGGTCGTAGCCCAGCCGACGCATGAGCTCGGCGAACGCTCGCGCGACCCGATCGACATCCCAGCCGCGCGCACGGGTCGGCCCGGAGAAGCCCCACCCGGGGATGGACGGGACGACGAGGTGAAAGTCGGCGGACAGCGGCCCGAGCACGTCGAGGAACTCCACGATCGACCCGGGCCAGCCGTGGGTGAGCAGCAGCGGGAGCGCGTCCGGCCGTGGGCTGCGCACATGCAGGAAGTGGACGGGCTGACCGTCGATCTCGGTGACGAACTGTGGATGGCTGTTCAGTTCGGCCTCGGCCGTCCGCCAGTCGTAGCCGTGTCGCCAGCGGTCGGCGAGTTCGCGGACGCGGGCCAGCGGCAGGCCGAACGTGTCGCCCACGTCCGACAGCTCGTGCGGCCAGCGGGTGCGGTCCAGGCGGGTGTGCAGATCGTCGAGGTCGGACTGCGGCACGGCGATCCGGAACGGTTCGATCATAATATGTTCGCCTCCCTAACGTTAGTGAGGCGAACGATAAGTCGTTAGGGCTCCCAACACAAGGTCGCGGGCGGCCTAGACTGTGATGCATGCCGGAGCGTGACCGCCACGCGCGGGCCGACCCCGCGGCCGTGCCACCGCGGCTGCGTTCCCTGGCCAGCCGTCTGCTCGGCCGCGGCGCCCTGCATGCGGACCGGATCTCGAACGCGCGGCTCACCGCGGCGGGGGCGACCCGATGGCAGTACGCCGTCCTGGTGACGCTGCGCGATGCCGGCCCGGCGAGCCAGGCCGCGCTCAGCGATCGCACCGGTATCCACCGCAGCGACATGGTCGCCGTCCTGGCTGCCCTGACCGCGGCCGGACAGGTGCAGCGCCTGCCCGACCCCGACGATCGGCGACGCAACATCGTCACCCTGACCGAGGCCGGCGCCACCCGGCTGGACCTGCTCGACCGCCTGGTCGACGAGGCCCAGGACGAGCTCCTCGCCCCGCTCAGCCCCACGGAGCGCCTCGATCTCGTCCGCCTCCTGCAACGCCTGGACCATCACCACGCGACCCGCTGACGATCACCGCGATCCGCGGTTCCGGCGCGTCAGGTCGGCACGAGGCAGACCCAGGCCTACCCGCTCCGGTGGAGTCGGCGCCGTCCGTCGCGGTGCGGGAAGGGCTGACCGTCCGCCGTGGGCCGACCGACCGTGGTGCTCGCCGTCCTCACCTACCTTGAGGGCTGAGCCGAGCAAGGGGCTTGCGCCGTGTCGGTGACGGTCGCCAGCCCACCCGAGGGCATGTCAGTAACGGCGGTCGGGCCGGCACTTTCCGCTCATCGTTATGTGGACGTCAGGTGGGCCCGGTCAGGGCTGCACCGGTTGGCCAGGCTGGTCAGGCTGACCGAGCTCGGCCGAGGCGGCCGAGTGGTCGCGCGCCGCGATGATCGACCGGATCCAGGCGCCGCCGACGCCGATCCGGGAGGCCGTCTCGTCGAACGGGTGCGGGCAGGTCGGACCGCCGCTTTCCACCGCGACCAGAACGGGTTCGCCAGTGGCGGACTCACGCACATAGGGCGCGCCGGAGTCGTACGGGCAGGCGCTGGTGGTCCACCGTGGCGCACGACCCCGGACGGCGACGGTGGTGGGGGCAATCCCGCTGATCTGGACCTGACCGGTCTGCAGGTGGGTCTGCGGAACCGGATGGTTACCGCGCAGGGCCCCCCAGCCGGCGATCCGCAGAATGTCGCCGAGGTGCGGCGCGGCCGGGTCAAGTGCAAGTGGCGTGACGTCGTCGACCGGCTCGGCCAGGTGCGCCAGCGCGATGTCGCGGCCCGGTGACTGCACCGCGGCCACCACAGCGACATCGTGACCGCCCTGGCTGGGGTCGCTGGCATCGACCCGTCCGATCGTCGCTGTCGTCGGGTAGGGCACCGGCCCGCTCACCGGATGACGGTAGACGTCATGGAAGCAGTGGCCGGCGGTGATGAGCCAGCTCGGGGCGATCAGTGCCGCGCTGCAGGCACTGTCGTAGTGGCCTCCGTCCAGGTTCGGAATGTTCGTCATCGTCAACCGGACGGCATAGCCGTACTGACCGGGTTGCGCCGTGATGCCGTCCGCCACTGCGGACGCGCTGGTCGCCGTACCCGCGACGAGCAGTGCTGCGGCTGCGGCCAGCCCCGCACCGCGCAGGGCCCGTCGCCGCGTCAACGCGCAGGTCACCACTTCTGATTGTTCCGTCACACAGGTCAGACAATCGCAGGCTCACCGGGCGCCGCCCGTACCACGCCGGCCCGTATTCCAGGGATCACAACAAGACCACATTCGGCCGAGTTTCTGTCCGGAAAAGGGCAGCAACAGATCCCCGCCAGCACCGGCGAGCCCGGAAAGTGCCCGCGAAGAACGGGCTGCTCAGCAGCGGCGGAGCCACTGCCAACCGCGCTGACCCGCCACCTGGCGCATTCTTGTAGATAGTCCCTCAGGTACCCACCCGCCGGCCGTCGATCAGGACGTCCGTAACCACCACCGCTATCTGTTACCGAAAGCCCGTTGGTCGTCATGGTCGTCATGGCCGCCCAGGGCTCGGAGCAGAACGGAGCTGGACCATGCACACCACAGTCAGGCGAATCAGGGCGCTGCGGACGAAGAAGGCCTCGATCACCGTGCTCGCCGCATCCGTGGCGATGGGCGTGAGTCTGTTGTCGGCCCCGGCGGCGCTCGCCTCGGGCGGCCCCGGCGGGGGAGACGGCGGGGGTGGCGGCGGAGGTGGCGGCCGTCGTCTCGGGCCGGCGGTGAGCACGGAGGGCGTCGGCTCGCTCGGCAGCACGTGGACGCTGAAGTCGCAGCACGACGACGACGGCCCCGGGCTGGTCGCAGGCGAGGAGTTCGAGATCGCCACACCGGCCGGTCACATCTGGACGGTGACGTTCGCCGACAACGACATCGTGTTCCTCGACCACGTGGACGTCACGGCGACCGCCACCGGGCTGCGCACGATGGGCAAGGCCCCCGACCAGGGCATCGACCAGATCATGAGCGTGCACGCGGTGGACCGCGCCACCGGCGAGGTCATCGACGGCTCGGTCGACCTGCCCACGAACTGAACCAGACCGTCACGCTGAACCAGACCTCACGCTGAACCACGCCGCCGGTGGACGGGCCCCCTGGCTCCGCTGCCAGGAGCAGGGCCCCGTCCACCGGGACGGGTGGCCGGCGTAGGGTCGGCGCCACCGCTGACGGTCGTCGTGGCGGTCGTCGTGGCGGTCCTGGCTGGCCACCGGGACATTCGTGGACGAACGGAAGGCCGAGTCGCATGTCGCGTGTGCGGGTGCACAACTTCTCCGTGTCTCTCGACGGCTTCGCCACCGGCGACGGCCCGAGTTTCGAGCAGCCCTTCGGCCATGCCGCCGACCGGCTGCACCAGTGGTTCTTCCGGACCCGCGCCTTCCGGTCGATGCACGGCGAGTCCGGCGGTGAGACCGGGGTCGACGACGCGGTCGCCCACGCCTGGGAACCGGAGATCGGCGCCGAGATCATGGGACGCGGCAAGTTCGGCCCGCAGACCGGCCCCTGGGCCGACCACGACTGGAAGGGCTGGTGGGGCGACAATCCGCCCTTCCACACCCCGGTGTTCGTGCTGACCCATCACGTCCGGCCGTCCATCGAGCTCGAGGGTGGCACCACGTTCCACTTCCTCGATGCCGATCCCACCGAGGCCCTGCGCCAGGCCCATGCGGCGGCCGGCGGCCGGGACGTCCGGATCGGCGGCGGGCCGACCACCGTGCGGGAGTTCCTCGCCGCCGACCTGATCGACCACCTGCACGTCGTCCTCGTGCCGATCGTCCTCGGCCGTGGCGTGCGCCTGTGGGACGGCCTGGAAGCCCTCGAGCAGCGTTTCGCCGTGGAATCGGTGACCAGCCCCCACGGCGTCACCCACCTCACCTTCACCCGCGACTGACCGGCCAACGTACGTCAGCCACCCGGTGACTACCGTGGGCGGCAGGATGTCCGGCGCACGGCTGCGGCGGGCGCGGACCTCGCAGAGGGAGAAACGGCCGTGGTTGCTCTGCCCGGTGAACTCACCGATCTCGTCGCGACAGGGCCGTTGGCCCACCTGAGCACCGTCAACGCCGACGGCAGCCCGCAGGTGTCCGTCATCTGGATCGGGCTGGACGGCGACGATGTGGTGAGCGGTCACCTCAACTGGTACGCGAAGCTGCGCAACATCGAGCGGGACCCCCGCGTCGTGCTGTCCCTGCAGGCGCCCCGAGAGCCCGGGGTCTTCCTCAGCCCGTACGCGGTGCTGCACGCCCGAGCCACCATCGAGCACAGCGATGCGACCTGGGATCTGCTCAACCGGCTCGCGAAGGTCTACGTCGCACCCGACGCCGAGTTTCCGGCGCCCCGCTCCCCCGGCTTCGTCATCCGGTACACCGTGGAACGCATCACCGGCGTCGGCCCCTGGGTCCCGGCCAGGGACTGATCTTCGGTCAGGTCACCGGGTGGCCGACGATGTCCTTGCCGCCAGTGGGTGATCGCCGCCTTCCGGGTTCGCGACGGCGAGGTCATCCTTTACCGCGGCTATCTCGATCCGCTGGCTCTGGCCGAGACGCAGAACGGCGGATAACGGTTGTGTGGGTGCCCTCCAACGCCTGGTCGCCGCTAGCATCACGGATATGTCGGAGAGGATCAGCGATCGCACTGCGCGTCTGGACCACTGGATCGACACGGCCGAGATCACGCAGGTGGTCAACCGCTATTTCCGGGCTCTGGACGAACGCGCTTTCGACGTTTCCCACCTTGGGCGGATATTCACCGCCGAAGCGGGTGTGATCCGGCCCAACGGTACGCAGCTCACCGGACCGGCGGCGATCGGGAACGGCCATCGGGAGAGTTTCGCGCGTTTCGAGAGCACCCAGCATCTGCTGACCGGGCACGACGTGATCGTGGCCGGAGACGATGCCACCGTTCGAGCGAACCTGATCGCCATGCACCTGTGGGACGGTGCCCGCAAGAGCGCCGGATCGGCCGAGGACTACTTCGTGGCCGGCGGCGTGGTCACCGTCCGGTTGCAACGCACCCATCAGGGTTGGAAAATCACCGAGCTGGTCAACGACGTGATCTGGCGGGCCGGCTCCGGATTCGCCGCGATGGCAACCACGGGCCGGCCCGGCAGCTGACCTCCGAGCAAAGGTCAGTGGTCCACTCGAAGCACCAGTTTTCCCTGGATGTGGCCCTGCTCGGCCCGTTCGTGCGCCCGCGCCGCCGCGGCCAGCGGGTACACCTCGTCGACGGCGACCCGTACCGCGCCCGTGGCGACCAGCCCGACCAGTTCGGCGAGCTGGGAACCGTCGGACCGCACCTGCCCGCCACGCACGACGATGCCCCGCCGCGCGATCTCGTCCTCGTGGTAGTCGCCGAAGAAGACCGGGCTGAGCACGCCCCCGTCCCGGATGGCCGGGGTGAGCAGATGACCCTGCGGACCTCCGACGGTGTCAAACGCGTGGTCGATGTCCTTCACGGCCTGCGCGACCCGGGTCGTCGTGTAATCGATGTACTCGTCGACCGCGAGACCACGCAGAAACTCCGCGTGCCGGGTGGACGCGACGGCGACGACCCGCGCCCCGGCCCGGCGGGCAAGCTGCACCAGAAAATGCCCGACGCCGCCGGCCGCCCCGTTGACCAGCACCGTGTGCCCGGACGCGACGGGGGCGTACTCGGTGGCGTACTGCCAGGCGGTGAGACCGGCCATCGGGATCGCCGCCGCGTCCACATGGTCGATCTCCGGCGGCTTACGGGCCAGGTCGCCGACCGGGGCCGTCGCGTACTGCGCGTAGGCCCGCCCACCCTCGACGCCCCCGGACGGGAAACGGAGCAGGCCGAGGACTTCATCGCCCTCCGTCCAGGTGGTGACGCCGGGACCGACACCGACCACGACCCCGGAGACGTCCGAGCCCGGGGTCAACGGCAGGGGAACGGATGGACGCAGCTGTTCGGGAATGGTCGGGAAGCCTGAGCGCGCATACAGGTCAGGCGGGTTGATCCCGGCCGCGTGCACCCGGACCAGGACCTCGCCCGCAGCCGGCACCGGGCGCTCCACCTCCTCCAGTCGTAGTTCGCTCGGTGGACCGATGCGATGAACACGGATCGCCTGCATAAACGGGATGTCCTTCCTGATCGCCACGTCTGCGACCGCCGCGGGCGCGACCGCCGACGGCGTGCGCTCCGCCCACCGCCTAACAGCAATCGGAGCACTGCTCCAGATAATAGCCGGAGCAGTGCTCCGACTGAAGGGAGGATCGGCCGGGGACATCGCCGATACCATGTCGTGGCGATGTGTCAGATGCCCGCGCCATGACCGCCGAGCCACCCACGGCCACGTCCACATCTGCGTCGGTGGCTCGGGACCGCCGCGCCGACGCCCGCCGTAACTACGAGCACATCCTGGCCACCGCCCGGGTCGTGCTCGCCGAGCAGGGCGTGCAGGCGTCTCTGCGTGATGTCGCCCGGCGGGCCGAGGTCGGGCTCGGCACGCTCTACCGGCACTTCCCGACCCGCGAGGCGCTGCTCGAGGCACTCCTGCGGCAGGGCTTCCACCGGCTCGTCAAGCTTGCCGACACCCTCGCGGCCACCCGTCCGCCCGCCGCGGCGCTCACCGAGTGGCTACGGGAACTGGCCGCCGGCGCGGGTACCTACCAGGGGCTGCCGGCATCCCTGGCAGGGATCATGCACGATTCCGACTCGGCGCTGGCGGCCTCCTGCGCGGCCCTGCAGTCGGCCGGAGCACGACTGCTGGAGCGGGCCCAGGCCGATGGCGAGATCCGCCCCGACGTCACCGGAACCGACGTGTTCGTGCTCACCACCGCCGTGGCCGCCCTGACCGAACGAGGCCCGCTCGCGCAGCGGCGCGAGCATCTGCTCGACGTCATGTTCGACGGTCTGCGCCGCGCGCCCGGAGAATTGTTCGGGTAGTGTTCGTGACCCCTCGGGCTTCAGTGGGAAGAATGGGGCTGTCCAGGAGGCAGGCGCCACCCGCTCGGAGGACTCATGTCCGACACGTATCCGTCCGACCTGCTCCCGCCCACCACGCCCGCAGTCGACGGGGCCCGGATCGCGCTGGTCACGGGTGCGAGCCGTGGGCTCGGCCGCAGCATGGCCACACATCTCGCCCAGGCGGGCATCGGCGTGATCGGCACCTATCACAGCAACTCCGAGGAAGCCGGCAAACTGGTTGCCGAACTGACCGCGCTCGGTGTCGCGGCAGCCGCGCTGCGCCTCGATGTCGCCGACAGTGAAAGCTTTGACGACTTCACCACCCAGATCCGCGCCACCCTCGACGGGTTCGGCGTCGACCGGCTGGCCTACCTGGTCAACAACGCGGGCATCGGCGTGCACGCGCCGTACACGGAGACCACCGCGGAGCAGTTCGACGAGCTGTTCCACGTCCACGTCAAGGCCCCGTTCTTCCTCACCCAGCTGCTGCTGCCGCTGCTCGCCGACGGCGGACGCATCCTGAACGTCTCCTCCGGTCTGGCCCGCTTCACCGGTCCGGGTTTCGCCGCCTACGCCTCGGCGAAGGGAGCCATCGAGGTCCTCACCCGCTACCAGGCCAAGGAGCTGGGCGAACGAGGCATCCGGGTGAACGTGCTGGTCCCCGGCGCCATCGCCACGGACTTCGGCGGCGGCGCCGTGCGTGACGACGAGCAGGCCAACCGGGCCGTCGCCGCCGCGATCGCGCTGGGCCGGGCCGGCGAGGCCGACGACATCGGCGCTGCCGTCCCCCTGATCCTCGCCGACGGTTTCAGCTGGGCGAACGGCACCCGCATCGAATTGTCCGGCGGACAGAACCTGTAGGGAGACGCCGGCCAGAATGTGAGGGTGACTCCGCAGTATCCGCCGATCGAGCCCTACGACAGTGGGCTGCTCGACGTCGGCGACGGCCAGCACCTCTACTGGGAGACCTGCGGGAACCCCGCCGGCCAGCCGGCGCTCGTCGTCCACGGCGGGCCTGGTTCCGGCTGCAGTCCGGGCGCCCGCCGCTGGTTCGATCCCGACCGCTACCGGATCGTTCTGTTCGACCAGCGCGGTTGCGGCCGCAGCATTCCGCACGCCGGCGACCACGACACCGAGCTCACCCACAACACCACCCACCACCTGGTCGAGGACATGGAGCGGCTGCGCCGGCAGCTCGGCATCGAATCCTGGCTGCTCTACGGCTCGTCCTGGGGCTCGACCCTCGCGCTCGCCTATGCACAGCGCCATCCGACCAGAGTCACCGGCATCGTCCTGGTCGGCGTGACGCTCACCCGCCGGGCCGACATCCACTGGCTCTACCGCGGCGTAGCCCGTTTCTTCCCGGCCGAATGGGAACAGTTCCGCCTCGCCATCAGCGGGTCCAACGGTGGCTCCGGCACCGATGGCCTGGACGAGAGCCCGGCCGGTGGTCTCGTCGCCGGCTACGCGCGTCGACTGGGCGATCCGGATCCGGCCGTCCGAGCGGCGGCCGCTGACGCCTGGTGCACCTGGGAGGACGCGGTCATCTCCCTGGAGTCGAACGGCCGGCCCGGCGCCTACAGCAGCCGACCGCCCCGGGCTCGGCTCGCCCTGGCCCGGATCTGCACCCACTACTTCGGCCACGGTGCGTGGCTGGAGGAGGGCATCCTGCTCCGGAACGCGGGTCGCCTCGCCGGCATCCCCGGCGTGCTGATCCATGGACGGCACGACCTGGGCAGCCCCTACCGGATCGCCTGGGAACTCGCCCGCGCCTGGCCGGGTGCCGAGCTCATCGGCGTGACCGACTCCGGCCATACCGGCAGCGCCACGCTCGGCAACCACCTGCGCAGCGCACTCGACCGCTTCGCCGTATCGCCGTCGCCGGGCGGATAGCGGCCCACCGCCGCACGAACGCAGCGGCGGTGGGCACTTTGCCGTGGCCGTCCGCGTTGAGCCAGGTGCGAGCGATGGCACGGGGTCGCATGGGATGTGCCGGAATACAACGCGCCACGCCCGAACGCGGGGGTGGCCGATGTTCGTCACACCATGCAATCAGGTCTAGATCAATTTCCCGATCGGGTCGTACGCTGACTTTCCCGTCCCAGTGCACACCTGCTCCCCCACCTACCCGCGGAGGATCCATGGGCAACCGGACGGTGCTGGTCTCCGGCGCCGGCATCGCCGGGACGACGCTTGCCTACTGGTTGGCGTGGCACGGGTTCCGTCCCACGGTCGTCGAACGGGGGTTGTGGCAGCGCGCCAGCGGGAGCCCGGTGGACGTTCGCGGCCAGGCCCTGCAGGTGGCTCGGCGGATGGGGGCGCTCGGCCTGCTGCGGGCGGCCGGCACCGGTGTGGCGGGGATGCGGTTCGTCGACGGGTACGGGCGGGGTACCGGACGGGTCAACCTGCGTGCGCTCGCCCGCTCGACCGGTGGGCACGACATCGAGGTGCCGCGCGGCACACTCGCCACGATTCTGCAGAACGCCAGCGCCCCGCACGCCGAGTTCGTCTTCGGTGAGTCCATCGCCGCCCTCGCGCAGGACGAGCACGGAGTGGACGTCACGTTCGACCATGGGAGGACCCGCCGGTTCGACCTCGTCGTCGGGGCCGACGGGTTGCATTCGACGGTACGCCGCCTGGCGTTCGGTCCGGAGTCCACCTTTGTCCGCCATCTCGGGCTGTACGCCGCGACCGTGCCCTTTGACGGCCCGGCCGACTACGGGCGCGAGGTCGTGATGCACAACACGCCCGGACGGGTCGTCGCGCTGCAGCCGTCGGCCGACGGGCCGATCGCCTTCTTCGCGTTCCGGCACGGGGAGATCCCGGACTTCAACCACCGGGACATCGACCAGCATCGGCTGCTGCTCACCGCCGCATTCGGCCGCGGCAGCTGGCGTACCCCGGAACTGCTCGCCCGGGCGCAGGCCACCGAGGACCTCTACTTCGACGCGGTCAGCCGGGTGCACATGCCGACCTGGTCCAGCGGCCGGATCACGCTCGTCGGCGACGCCGCGTCCTGCGTGTCGCTGTTCGGGGACGCACCGTCGCTGGCCATGGCGGGGGCGTTCGCGCTGGCCGAGGAGCTGGCCGCCACGCCCGACGATCACCGGGCCGCGCTGCGCCGGTACGAGGCGCGCCACCGTCGACTGTCCGATCCCCGCCAGCGGGGCGTGGAGCAGGCCTCCCACCTGCTGGTTCCGGCGACCTGGGCGGGTATCCGGGCGCGTAACGCGGCCAGCCGCCTGTGGCCGGCCGCCGTCGCCGCCGGCTGGCTGGGCAGCCGGCTCACCTCCAGTCCGCTCACACCGTCCCTGCCGATGCCGCCCCGCGCCACCCGTTCCGCCGGCGCCACCACCCCCACCTGATCGCCGGACGACTCGCCCCCGCCACGGCCCTGCCAGCTCGCCGGCTACCGGCTACCGGCTACCGGCTACCGGCTACCGGCTACCGGCTCGCGACGATCGCGATGGCGTCAAGCGCCTCGGATCGGGCGACCCGGGCGGTGAGTCCCACCCGCGCGGCGGCCTCGACCAGTGCCGAGGTCTGGCCGGCACCGGCCTCGACCACCAGGATGGCCCCGGGTGCCAGCCAGGCCGGCGCATCGGCGATCACTCTGCGCAGAACGTCGAGCCCGTCCGTCCCGCCGTCGAGGGCAAGGCGGGGCTCGTGGTCGCGCGCCTCCGGCGGCATCAGTCCGATGGCGTCGCTCGGCACGTACGGTGCGTTCGCGATCAGGACGTCCACCCGTCCACGCAGCTCGGTGGGCAGCGCGCTGTACAGATCTCCGGCGTGCACCCGGCCACCCGGCCCGGCCAGGTTGCGTCGCGCGCACCGCACCGCCTCGGGCTGGAGATCGGCGGCGTGTACCTGGGCGGCCGGCAGCTGCGCGAGGATCGCCGCCCCCACCGCGCCGGACCCACAGCACAGATCCACCATGATCGCCTGCCCCGGCTCCGCCTGGCGCAGGTGATGCAGGGCCAGATCGACGAGGAATCCGGTGCGGCGGCGCGGGACGAACACCCCCGGGTCCACCAGGACGCGCAGGCCATGAAACTCGGCCCAGCCGAGGATGTGCTCCAGGGGCTCACCGGCCACCCGGCGCGCCACCAGAGCATCAAGCTCGTTCGCGTCGGGGTCGTTCGCGTCGGGGTCGGCGCTGTCCGCAACGGACCGGACTAGCAGCAGGGCCTCGTCCTCGGCGAAGACGCAGCCGGCGGCGCGCAGCCGGCGGACGGCATCAGGCAGCCGGGAGTCGGGAGTCGGACGAGCAGGCAGACAGGACGACACGGGAAGCCTTTCGGGACGCCGAAAGGGTGCCTACCCGATCACCGAGCCGGGTCGAATCCCGGACGGACACCGGAGCGGGACACCCACTGAGATACCGCGAACATCGGGTCTCACCCCCTCCGGACGATCAGCTGTGCGGTCGTCAGGCTACCAGCAGCTGTCACCTCCGACGCTGTGGCGGTCGGCCCCCGGCCAACGCACCTTTCTCGCCGTCTGCCGGTCGGGCCGGCGACACGGCCCGGCGTGGGACCGGCGCCGCCAGCTCCGCCAGCGCCGGCCCGTACGTTTCCCCGCCCTCGCAGTAGCCGTATTCCACCCGACGTCGCCATACCGTCAGACGGCAGCGGTCACCATCGACCGTCCAGGTACGCCGGTCCACCCGGTCCTCTATCTGCACGGGTGGGTGGACCGCGGGTTCCGTAGCGCGTCGATGCGCCCAGGAGTGCGCCTTTTCCCATTCCGGGAATGTGGCGACGAGTTCACCGTCTCCGTCATAGACCTGAAAGCGGCGAGTTTGCATGGTTCGCGCCTCTCGAGTATCGTCCGGGCGATTCATGTCGCCGGGCGGCGCTGGTTCGTGGGTACCGGTGGCGGCGAGTGGCGACACCGCGGCCGACGCCGGACGGGGCTCGGCGTCCAGCCGCTCGGAACCGGTGCCTGGGCCCCCACGGGACGTGGATGCGAGCCGGCTGGCTACTCCCCGTACACGAGGACCCCCGTCACGCTCTCACATAGAGACACCTATTCGCCACTCAAGGTAGCTAGCAGTGTCGCCGAGCACCCCCGCACACCGCATCTGCAACAGCTTCTGTAAGAGTTTCGCTACTCAGAGCCGCCCACTGTGGATAAGGAGTGGCGATCCGGTGGCAGGATGCATCCATCACTCCGAACCGACCAAAGGACGAGCGATGGCCACCAGTGGTGGGCCGACCGTGCGACGACGGCGGCTGGGAGCCGAGCTACGGCGGCTCCGGGAGACCGCCGGGGTCTCCGTGGACGAGGTGTGCCAGCTGCTGCGCTGCTCGATCTCCAAGGTCAGCCGGATGGAAAACGGCCGGGTGCCGGTACGTACCCGCGATGTCTCTGACCTGCTCGACCTTTATGGCGTCGCCAGGGGTGAGCAGCGCGATGCGCTCATGGCGCTGGCCCGCGAGTCGCGCCGGCACGGCTGGTGGCACTCGTACCACGACGTCGTCCCCACCTGGTTCGAGATCTACATCGGCCTGGAGGGCGACGCGGCATCCATCCAGGTGTACGAATCCCAGCTCGTGCACGGTCTGTTGCAGACCAGCGACTACGCCCGCCAGGTCATCCGCGCCGACGACCCGGAGGTCGCACCGGAGGAGATCGACCGTAAGATCGCGCTCCGGATGGACCGGCAGCGCCGACTGACCGCGCCGAACCACCCGCGACTGTGGGTCATCCTCGACGAGGCCGTGCTGCGCCGCGAGATCGGCGGTCGCGCCGTGATGCGCGAACAGCTCGAGTTCATCGCCAAACGGTCCGAACTGCCCAACGTGACCATCCAGGTGATTCCCTTCGACGTGGGCGCACACGCCGGTCTGGGCAGCGCTTTCTCGATACTCGGCTTCCCGGACTCAGAAGACCACGAAGTGGTCTATATAGAAGAGGCGGCCGGCAGCCTGTATATAGAGCGCGTGGCGGAAGTCCGCCGATATAAATTGAAGATGGATCATCTTCTGGCCGCCGCGCTGCGACCCGAAGAATCCGTCCAGATGATACTGTCGGTGGCGAAGGAACTTAAATGACCATATTTGCGAAGCCCGATCCGCAGGACGCCACGGAGCTGGCCTGGCGCCGGAGCAGCTACAGCAACGGCGCGGGCGGCATGTGTGTGGAGGTCGCGCCGCTCGGCGAGGGGGTCGCGGTCCGCGACTCGAAGAACCCGACCGGCCCGGTGCTCGCCTTCACCGCACCCGAGTGGGACGCCTTCCTCGCCGGAGCCCGCGACGGGGAGTTCGATCGCTCGCGGGTGCACGCGGGGTGACCCCCGCACCGGTTCACTGATGTCCGCCCGATCCGGCCCGGCCCCACCCTGCCCCTCTCGGTCGCGTTACGTGCCGGTTGGCTCTTGCGCAACGGCGCCTCGTCGCGCACTCTTGTAGATGTTCAGTAGAGCTTCGTTGTCCATCACTCGTGGTCCAGCACCGCCCGTAGTCCAGTACCGCCTGTAGTTCAGTACAGCCCGTAGTTCAGTACTCGTGTAGATGTTCGACAGATGCTCGTTCGGGTGTTCAGGCACGCGTTCGGGTATGCGCTTGTGTCGTTGTAGTCGTGCCGTTGTGGTCGCGGCATGCTCGGGTACGACGCTCACGCCACGCATCGTGCGGGATGCGGCGGCGAACCGGTCGGTCCGAGCATGACGGGGCGCCGGCACGGCTCCTGCCGTCCTCGTCTTCTGGACGGGCTTACGCGGGCCGAGATGCCCGCCCATACGCGGAGGAGGGCAGTCGTCGTGACCAGATCTGACGGTGCGGCTACCCATACGCCGATGTCCGTCGCCCCGGCCCACGTGGCCGCGTCGGCGCGGGCCGGCGGTCGCTGTCGTCTCCGTGTCCAGCCGTCCTCGTCCGGTCGCCCCGGCCAACGTGATGTGCCCGCCTGGCGCCGGATGCCGGCCGGCGAGCATCGGGCTGGCCTGATGGCCGGCGCCATCCTGCCGGCGCCTTCCTAGCCGCGTCAGCCGCCGCCGCGCCGCGCCGCGATCCACGCGATCGCCGCAGCCGGTCCGGTCGTCACCGGGCCCCGCCGCCCGCCGCACCCGTCCCCGTTGAGCTGGGAGCTGGGAGCTGGGCGCGGGAGCCTGGGAGCGGCCTCGCCATCTCCCGCACCATCGCGCTCCCGCACCATCGCGGCCTTTGCCGTCTGTTCCGGTCCCCACGCATCCGCGTCCGGTCACCGGGCGGACGTCACCACCGGCCGCGGTCATCGTCGACCTCGCACGAACAGCACCGTCGGAGTTCCCTTGCTACCGGGAGGTGATCGCCGTGGCCATCGCCACGACCAACCTGCTCAACACCCCGAACGACGACCAGCGAGTGGAACGGGTCCGACGCACGGCGCTGTCGGCCTACGTGGACGGAAAAATCAGTTACGCACAGGCGAACCTCCGGGTTCGCCGGGCCATCGAACGTTTCGTGCGGTGACCAGTCATTCGATGCCCCGCGGACGGCGCCGGCCACCCGCCGGTCCGTCCGCGGCCGGCGCGGTTCGTCGCCCCGGTCGTCAGGTCGGCACCCGACCCACCCGCCGGGTGCGCCGCCGCGGCTGACCCCCTGGCCAGGGGGCTGTCACAGCAGATGGAGGCGGCGCTCGGCCACGCCGACGGTGAGCCGCTGCCCCCACGACAGCTCGATCGCGTCCGATTCGATGCCGTCGCCGAACACGACCAGCCGGTCTGACTCGACCAGCACCTCCAGCCGGGACGCCCCGACGAGGAGGCCCTGCGTGCAGGCGGTGCCCGTCACGGGTGAGGGCCACGCCTCGCGGACGAACCAGGCCAGCGTGCCGGCGGTGGACGCCGGCAGCTCGATCTCGCTGCCGCGCTGTGCCCAGACCGACCGGCACCAGCCCGTCGCCCCCGTCCCCGTGCCCACCAGCAGACCGGACGAGGCCTGCCGCTCCGCCACCATCCCGCCCGGCGCGCGCAGGACGTACCGGGCGGTCTGATGCCCGGCGTGGCCGATGTACACCTCGTTGAGGGCGACGAGCCGCTGCCCGTCGTCGGAACAGGCCTCCACCATCGTGAGTTCCCGCGACTGCGCGGTGCGCCGGCCGCCCTCGGAGCCGTCCCACCCGTGTAGCTGGGCGGCCGTCTCGCCGGGGACGTGCCGGACCAGCACCCCGGGGTTGCGCCCGGCATCGGCGTTGACACCGAGCACGGGCTGCCCGTCGAGGTACTTCGCCACGTTGGCGACCAGCCCGTCCTGGCCGACGCAGATCACCACGTCGTCCGGGGCGAACAGGAACCGGTCGAGATCGGCCCGTTCCACCTCGCCGCGGCGCCAGTGCGCCGGGATCGCCGCGGCCACCGTCTGGCGAGCGGCCTGCGTGCGCGCGTCGGCGGCCTGCACCGGCGCGAGCTCGCGCCCGCGGGTGCGCAGGAAGAACTCCGCCTGGCCGCGGGTGCCGTGCCGGGCGAGCAGCTCGGCGTACTCGGTGCGCCGGTGCACGACGACCGCCCGGGGCGCGAGGCTCACGACTGCGCCTGCCCGCCCTGGACGAACCGGGCGAGCAGCTCCGTCACCAGGTCCGGGGTGATGGTCAGCGCGCCGATCGACGGTAGGTGGTCGGCGAGGTCACGCACGGCCAGGGCCACCATCGCCGAGGTGTCCAGCCCGGTGACGGCGGCGACCCGGGCCGCCTCCGCGTCCGCCTCGGCCTGCCCGACCAGGCGCACCGCCTCGGCCCGGGCCGAGGCCTCCACCCGGACCCGCTCGGCCTGCGCGTGGGCGGTGGTCTGGGCTCGCTGCGCCTCGGCCTCGGCGGTGATCCGTGCGGCGGCGGCCTGCTCGGTCATCCGGCGCTGTTCGTTGGCACCCTCCTGGGTGACCAGCCGCTCCGCCCGCACCGCAAGTTCGATCTTGCTCTGCAGCTCGTTCTCGGCGATCCGCCGCTCCTGCTCGACCGCGAGTGCCCGGCGGCCGTAGGTGGCCCGGTCGGCCTCGGACTGGATCTGCTCCCGCGTCGGCGTGCACAGTGCCTTCTCGACGTCCGGTGCCGGCCGCACCGCGACCACCCGCACCCCGGCGACGGCGATGCCGGTCTGGACCAGTCGGGCGTCCGAACGCAGCCCCTCGGTCACCCGGACCCGGATCTCCGGGACACCTTCGGCGAGCGCGGTCGTCAGCGACGCGCGGGCGAGCAGGTCCGAGGCGTACTGCTGGGCCGTCTCGGTGATCATGCCGGCCAGCTGGTCGAGCGGCTTCTCCCGCCAGGTGCCGAGCTCCGGGTCGATGCCGAAGTCGAGCCGGGCGGCGGCCAGCGCCGGGTCCGCGATCCGGTAGGTGACGGTGGCCTGCACCGCCACGTCCTGGAAGTCGGACGTGCGGGCGTGGAACAGCACGGCGAGCTCGCGGTCGTCCACCGGTACCTCGCTGATCACCGCCGTCCGTGGGCGGTACCAGAAGACCTGCCCGACCCCCTCGTGGGCGACCTCGGCACCACGCAGGTGCCGGATGTACGACGTCGGCCGCCCGCGCAGGTGGCACAGGAACGGTACGCGGCTGATGTCCGCCATGACTGCCTCCCGGTGATCGGCGTTCCGCACCGACCGTCACTCTTTTATCGTCGAAGTGACGATAATCCGGGACGGCTTTTCTCGTCAAGGTGACGATATATGGTGCAGCCCATGTCACCTTCGCTGCCGGACGGCGTCGTCCCGGTCCCGCTCAGCGTCGACCTCGTTCTGCTGACGGTCCGCGATGACCAGTTGGCCGTCCTGCTGGTGCGGCGCGGCATCGACCCGTATCGCGGCCGGTGGGCGCTACCCGGCGGGTTCGTCCGCCCCGGGGAGGATCTTGCCGATGCCGCTGTGCGCGAGCTCGCCGAGGAGACCGGCCTGCGCCACCGGCCCGCACACCTCGAACAGCTCGCCACCTACGGCACCCCCGGACGCGATCCACGCGGCCACGTGGTCACCGTCGCCTTCCTCGCCCTGGCGCCACAGTCGCGTGCCCCCGTCGCCGGCACGGACGCCGCCGCCAGCCGCTGGGCGCCACTGCGGGACACCTCGACGGCGGAGCTGGCCTTCGACCACGCCGCGATCCTGGCCGACGGACTGGAACGAGCCCGATCCAAGATCGAGTACAGTGCCGTCGCCACGGCGTTCTGCGAACCGGAGTTCACCGTCGCCGACCTGCGGCGGATCTATGAGCTGGTCTGGGGATGCCGGCTGGACCCGCGCAACTTCCACCGCAAGGTCACCGGTACCGCGGGCTTCCTGCTCCCGACCGGACGTTTCACGACCCCCGACAGCGGCCGACCCGCGGAGCTCTACCGCCGCGGGGAGGCCGGCGTCCTGCATCCGGCGATGCTGCGCCCCGCCCGGGAACACCCAGAGCAGAAACGACCCGAGCAGAGCTGATCAGAGCAGCTCCAGGCGGAGATGGCCGGGCGCCCGGGCGATCGGGGGGTGAACCCGGGCGGCCGGCCACAGCAACTCTCTCACCCAAAGCGCATACGACATCACTATCGGTGGAGAAGTGTGGCGCGAGGGTTACCGACTGTCCACCCTTGCCGCATCCGACGTAATTGATCCCCTCGCATCCGTCCACCCCCGCAGCCAACCCCACAGCAAGATCCGCCTGCTCGGATCGCCGCGGGGGGCACATCGGACGGGGATACCCCTACGGCGACCCGCGTGCGCCCTGCCCACCTGCAACCCCCGAAAGCGGTGTCACAGAACATGACCGTGGTCGAGGGGGAGCAGAGACGGCACCACGTCGCATGAACAAGCCGGTGGAGTCGCGGGCGCGGAAGTCCCTACCTACCTGCCGGCCGCACGCCCGCCGCCGACCGTTCGCCGGGGACCGGCCACCGGCTGGGGCTGCGCCCCCGTGGCCGGATCCGGCTGCTCCCCCGCGCCGTCGGACGGTACCGCGCCGCTGGTCGGGGACGATCCGACCGACGGTGCCCCCGCGGTGGGCCTCATCGCGGCGGTGTCCCCGACGGCGTAGGCATCCTCGGCGGCATGGGCGTCCTCGGTGGCGTGGGCATCCGCCGTGGTCGTGGCCGCGGTGGTGTCGTCTTCGTCGATGGAACGGTTCGCGGCCATCCGGTCGCGGCCGAGGGCGATGATGCCGGCGGCGACCATGGTCAGGGCGATGATGAAGGCGACGCGCTGCGGACCGTCCGGCGCCGGCTCGTCGAAGAGCGTGACGCCGAGGGTCACCGGGAGGAAGGCGGACACGCCGCTGGTCACCGGGAAGGCGATGACCGCCGCGCGGCCCTGCAGGCCACGCTGCTGCAGGCCGAGGGCGAGCACGGAGAACAGCACCAGCAGGTACGGGGTCGGGGTGGTGAGCAGGTCGATCAGGGTGGACTGCCCCTCCCGACGTTCGTGCACCGCCAGGCCGATCTGGCGGGTGGCGAGCGTCGCGATCGCATAGCAAACCCCGGCGGCGGCACCGAAGCCGAGCGCGGTGGCGGCGACGCCTCCCTGGCGCGCGGCCACATTGGCCAGGAACGCGCAGAACAGCGCGAACGCAAGGCCGAGGACCAGGAAGGCGAGCAGGACATCGGTACTGGCGGAGGTGCCGACCTCGGCCCGCCGGGCGAACGCGTAGGCGAGCAGGCCGATGCCGGCGACCATCGACGCGACCCCGAGCCAGCCGTTCCGGCTGATCCGCTCGCCGAGAACCCGCTGCGCCAACAGGGTGAACACGATCATGTCGAGCGCCATGACCGGAGCGACGAGCGCGACCGGCGCGACGGACAGCGCGGCGACCTCAAGCAGGAAGGACCCGGCCTCGACGGCAAGCCCGAGCAACCACAGCGGACGCAGCACAAGATGCGCGAGCAGGCCGAGCCCCAGCCCGGAGCTCGTCTCCTCCTCCCGGGCCGCGCGCGCCTGCACCAACGGAGCGACGCCGTACAGCCCCGCCGAGACCGCCGCGGTCGGCAGCCCGACCAACAGCGCCGTGCTCATCGGCCGCCCATCTCACCGGTACGGAGGATCGCCCCGTTCGAAGACACCATCGGTACGCGGCCTACCCCCATCTGCTTCACACCCACCACCCGTACCAGTCAACACTGACGGCAAGCCGAGGAATTCCGGACCAGGCGGGGCGACGGTGGGGAAGGTCGTGGCTCACCAGTGAGCGCCGAAGCCGATCTGGGCCAGGGCTGCGTCGAAGGCCTGCTCCCAGGCCTGCGGACCGATGGCCACCCGGTGCGAGGGCGGCTTGACCCGGTCGAGGCAGGCCAGCGCCGAGCGGGTCAGCGAGACCGGATCGGTGTTGGTGACCTCGGCGTGGCCACGCTCGAGCTCCTTCTGCAGGTTGTCGCGGCCGTGGCCGGGCACGACGTCGAGCAGCAGCAGGTCGCGACCGATCACCCGGGCCTCGCTGCAGGTGTCCCCGGACGACGTCACGACCAGGTCGCTGGCGGCCATCAGGGCCGGGATGCGGTCGGTGAAGCCGAACGGGATGACCTTGTGCTGACGTTCGGCCAGCGCGGTGAGCTTCGCGGCGAGCTGCTGGTTGCGCCCGGCGACGGCGAGCACGTAGATCCCGGCGCCGGCGAGCGCCGCGGCGCTTTCCACCAGCGGGCCCAGGCCCCACGAGCCGGACATGAGCAGCACGCACGGCGCGTCCGCGGGGATACCGAGCGTCGCGCGGGCCTCCTCCTGCGCCGGCGGGTCGTAGAAGGGCGTGCGCACCGGGGTCGGCACCACCGAGACCAGCGCGTTCGGCGCGAACCGCCGCACGTAACGGGCGGCGGTCTGCGACGTCACCAGATACAGGTCGGTGTTGTCGTGCACCCACAGGCGGTGCACGCAGCAGTCGGTGGAGAAGACCGCGGTGACCAGACCGGGAAACTCGGACTTGACCCGGCTGGTCGCCGCGGCTCCGGTGGCGAAGATGGACACGACGAGATCGGTGGGTGTGCTGGCCAGTTCCTCGCGCAGCGCGGGGACGAGATAGCGGCTCGACGTCCGTTCGATCAGCCCGGCGAGCTTCCCACCGGTGCGCATCTGGGAGAAGTGCACCGCGTCGTACAGGCCGGGCACGGCGAGCATTCCGCGGAAGACCTTTTCTCCGCGGGCGCCGTTGCGACCGCCGAGCATGCGCAGGCTGTCGCCGGTGCGGGCGGTCCACCCGCGCCGCGTCAGCGAGGCGCTGCAGGCCTCGGCCATCACGTCGTGCCCCATCCCGAGCGACCCGGACAGCAGCAGCGCGGACCCGCGCCGGGTCGGCGTCCGAGCCGTCGGGTCGCCGTCCTGCGAAGGTCCGGTCACCGTCACACCACCGATCTGCGTCATGCGGTCTGCGTCATGGGCTGGTCAGCTGAAAAATCATTCCGACGAGGCAGCGGACACGTCGAGGTCATCGACGTGCGAGAGGGCCTGGGCCGGCGGGCGCCGGTTCGCCAGGTACCACTCGACGTACTGCCGCACGCCGTCGGAGAACGGGGTGGTGGGTCGCCAGCCGAGCAGGTCGAGGGCACGGCGGGCGGACACCTCCCGGCCGCGGAAGTCCCCGGGACGGGCCGGGACGTGCTCGATGGTCGTGCCGGGGAAGTGGCGGCAGACGGCCTGGGCCATCTCCAGCACGCTGACCGACTCCGCGCCCTCGAGCGCAAGCGTGGCGTTCTCCGCCTCGGGACGCAGGGCCAGCACGTGCGCGTCGGCGAGGTCGCGGACGAACACGTAGTTGCGGAACTGCTGGCCGTCCCCGGCGACGGTGAGCGACTCGCCATCGAGGGCCTTGCGGACGAACCGGGCGAGCACCAGCTCGTCGCGCATGCCGGGCCCGTACGGGATGCCGTAGCGCAGGATCGTGAACGGCAGGCCGTAGGTCTGCTGGTAGCTGTGCAGCAGCAGTTCGGCGGCGAGCTTGGTCGAGGTGTAGACGTGCCCGGCACGACCGAGGGTGATCTCGGCGTCCTCGGTGAGCGGCGACGGGTCCGCCTGTTCACCGACCGCACCGTAGACCCACACGGTGCTCGCGAACAGCACCCGGCCGACCTTCGCCTGCCGGGCCGCCTCACAGACGTTGCCGGTGCCCTCGACGTTGAGCTGCACGGTGCGGGCCGGGTCGGCGTAGGCGAAGTCGACGTTGGACATGCCCGCGATGTGGAACACCGCGTCGGCACCGCGCAGCGCCGCGGTGAGCCCCGGCAGGTCGAGCACGTCCACCTGCAGACTGGTCGCCCGCGGGTCGCTCGGGCGGGCGTCGACGTCGAGGGAGACGACGTCGTGGCCGGCGTCGAGCAGCCGGTCGACGACATGGCTGCCGATGAAACCGGAGCCTCCGGTAACCGCGATTCTCATGCTGCCCCGTCCAGGTCCAGGCTCGCCAGCGCGGCGGCGAAGGAGGTCACCACGTGCTCGGCCTCCGCGTCGGTCATGTCGGAATGGAGCGGCAGGCAGACGTGCCGGGCGCAGAGGTCCTCGGCGACCGGCAGGGCGCCGCCCGCGTAGTCGGTGAACACGGGCTGCTGGTGCAGCGGTGCCTCGTAGACCTCACCGGACAGGGACACGCCGTGCCGTTCCTTGAGCTCTTTTTTCAGCCGGGTCCGGTCGACACCGGGCCGGGGCACGACGATGTACTTGTAGTAGTTGTTGATGTCGCCCGCGGGCACGTGCAGCCGGGTCGCGGGCGCCGGGGCACCGGGGCGGGCGAGACCATCGATCGCCTCGTCGTAACGGGCGGCGATCCGGGCCCGGGTGGCGAGGAACTCCTCCAGGTGGCGCAGGTGCACCTTCCCGGTGACCGCGTGCTGCTCGCTCAGCCGCCAGGCATAGCCCTCGCGGATGTGGGTGTTGCCGAGAAAGCCCGCCTTGCCCTGGTCACGGTAGATCAGTGCCGCCTCATGGATCGCCGGATCGGCGGTGACGATCATGCCGCCCTCACCACTGGTGATCAGCTTGGTGGGATAGAACGAGAATGATCCGGCCACGCCGAACGACCCCGCGAAGGTGCCGGCATGCCGGCACCCATGTGCGTGCGCCGCATCCTCGACGAGGAGGATGTCACGCTCGGCGCACAGGCGGACCAGCTCGTCTACCCCCGGTGAGATGAAGCCACCGATGTGCACGAGCACGACGGCCCGGGTGTTCGGCGTGAGAGCCGCGGCGACGGTGTCCGCGGACAACGCAAAGGTGTCGGGGCTCACATCGGCGAACACCGGATTCGCGCCGGCCCGCAGAACGGCGAAGGCGGTCGCCGCGAATGTGTTGGTCGGAACGATGACGTCGGTACCCCGAACGTCCAGACTGCGAAGAATGATCTCCAGGGCGGCCGTACCACTGCTCACCGCCACCGCGAACGGCGCTTCGTGCGCCGCCGCGAATGCGGCTTCGAAATCCCTGGTGTGTGCGCCCAGAGTCAGCGCACCGGTGGAAAGGATCTCGGTCGTCGCCGACGCGATCTCCGCACGATCGTCGACCGAGAAGACGATCCGTGCTGCGGGGACATGCACCTGTTCACCCCTGCCTTCCGAGTCATCCGCATGGGCGGGCGCTGCTCCGGGCCCCCGACACCACGAGGCGTCCGCTGCGCGCTGCAACCGGATGCCGTACATCGCACCCGCCGCCGGTCGCGCCCCGGCGGCCTCCACCTGGCGACCGCCCCGCGCGTGACCGTCGTGCCCGGATTTCGCCGGCATCCGGCCGGCGTCACCGCGCCCCCTTCAACTCCTCCGGATGTAACGACCGGTTTTGTCAGTACATGCCCAAAACAGGCTAGCGATCCCGATCGGCGGTGCGACCAGGACCCACTACGGTTACCTACGAAACATCTCACATCTATCCGAAAGTAGCGGACCTTGTCGGCAACGCGACGTCCGCCGGGGGAACGATTCTTCCAACACCCCCGATGACGTCCACTCCAGAACGGACAGTGATGGAGATGCCCCGGTCACGGTCAGGGCCGGGGGCCTGCATCGTCGCGCCTTTGCCTCGCCCAGGTAAGAGGGTCACCCCTGCAGGTGCGATCTACCGCCCCCGGAACGGCCCGCCCTCGGTCGCCATTCCAGCCTCGCCGGCCGCTCGGCCAGACCGGCGGCACGGCGGCCGGCGGGCTCGGTATGGGCCAACGGCCTCAGGCTGATCGCCGCGCCCGGCGACCGGCGCATGCCCCGCCCGACCCGGTCCGGCCGGGCCTCGGGGCAGGTCGGTGCGGCCCTGACCGCCGGGCCGGCGGCCTCCGCCCGGCAGCCGCGGTTCACCCTCGCGGAGTGAGGCCACCCGCCCCGCAGGCCCCCTGGGGCGACCCACCACCGAGATGGCGCGGACCCGGCCCGACCTGACCCCGGTGATTCCCGCGGACGTCCGGGTCTTTCGGGGTCCCCCAGACGGACGTGACCACATAAAGAAAAAGCCCCGGTGAAGCCACGGCGCCTGACGTACGGGGGGAACGCAGGCACCAGCTTCACCGAGACTGGGTCTACCTTACGACCCCCATCCGTCGAGAGCGACAGGACCTAGGTCCAGGTCACAGGACTCTGGCCACACCTAGTCTTAACGTGCTCGTTCGGACTCCTTGCGCGCTCGCGCAATAGTCCGGAAGCAGATCTCACCACGATCCGTGTCGTAGTACAGCCAGCTCTGCGTTCGTCCGTGAGCCGACCCCACATTGACCACCAGAGTCCGTCGGACGGCGTCGGACGGCCCGGTATCGGAGGGCACCGGCAGCGCCGCACCCGGTTGACCGGCAACCACCCGCACCCGTGGCTCGACCGATCCCGACATTGCCACCGACCAGTGGATCTCGAACACCGCACTCTGGTGGGTGTGGCCCACCACCACGACGGGCCGGCGCGGCACATCCGCGGCGACCGGCAGCAACAGCTCGGCCGCCGCGGACGGGTACCCGGTCGGGCCGCCGGCGAGCGTCCAGCGGATCTGGTGACCGTGCAGCGCCAGCACCCCGTGCAGCTGCTCGCGGGCGGGGGCGTCCAGGATGGCGGCGAGCTCCGGCGGCGTCTGCTCCGGGCGCAGCAGTTCGCGAATGCGCTCTTCCTGGTTCCCGCGGATCCGACGCACCGCGGCCAACCGCCCCCACAGCGACGGATCCGGATCGACCACGGCGGGCAGCGGCCAGTACCGGTCGGGATCGTGCAGCCGGCGCGGCACGTTGGCCTCGAGATAGTCGCCCAGGCAGACCAGCTCGTCAACGCCCGCCTGCTCGGCCGCGGCCATGATCCGATCCAGCGCCCTCGGTCGACCGTGCAGATCCGCGAACAACGCATAACGCATTCGTCCAGCATCCCCCGCATCCGGTGGCGACGCCGACCGACCACGACATCCGGGCAAAGAGATGGCTTGTCTGGGCCAGTCACCGAAGAATCCTGGTCCGGTCCGGCCGTGGAGGACCAGCGGGACCAGAATGAGTCGGCCGACACACCCGGGTCGCCCCGTTTGGCACACGCGGCTATCGGCAGGATGCTTGACTTCGATGTCGTGTCAATGTGGGAACCAGCTCGCCCGCTCGGGTCATTTCTCCGTCAGTGCCACGGCATCGCCGCGGGCCACCGCCACACCGGAAGCCACCGCCACACCGGAAGCCACCTCGGCCCCGGAAGCCACCTCGGCGGCGATGGCCGCCAGCTCGAGGGGCCCGGGCGATGGGCATGAGCGGCTCGGCAGCCGAGGCCGACAGACGTGGGCACCGGCCAGGCTCCGGGGTGTCCCCCGGCCGGGGCGGACGGGCCGACCCCGACCAGGCCGAGTCGCAGGCGGCACGGCAGTTCACCGAGCAGCAACGGCGCAGCCTCGCCGAGATCCCCCATCCGGCCCTGTCGCCGGGCACCAGCCTGTACGGATCAACCAAGATCTTTCCGGATTTCCAGGCCAGGGAAGGCGAGGTGTATCTTTCTCTCATCCACGGGATCGCCCATGAGTCGTCGGTGAGTTTCGTCGCGCTGCTGCAGGCGACCCGCGCGCTGCGCAAGGGATTTGAGACGGTGGTCTACTTCCACGGACCCGGGGCGATGAACACAATGGCGACTCGAGGGTTTCCGCATACCGGAGATTCGGCATTCCCCGGCCAGCACAACATCAACAACCAGATCGAGACGTTCATCAGTGAAGGAGGTACGGTGTATGTCTGCCGCCGCGGGCTTTCCCAGCACGGGCTGCGCGAGGATGACGTCATCGCCGGCGTGATTCCCACGCATCCGCAGGATCTGCAGGACTGTGTTATTCATTACAGCCGGCTGGGCGCCGTCGTCAACTCGACCTTCATGATCTGACGGTGTCCCGCCCTGTCCGCACGTCCCGCACGTCCCGCACGTCCGGAAAGCGCGCGATGACGCGGCGGACGTCACCACCGCATCGACCCCAGGTGATGGTCCTGTCACCAGGGGCGCAGGCCGGCCCCGGCAGCACCATCACCAATCCGACAACTCGCCGTGGACCGCCCGGAAACCCGGTCGGCCGGTGTTGTATCGGGGAGGACGCCACGGCCCACCTGGCCAGCGACCGCAACCAACCACCCACGACGACGACGCGAACGGCAGAGACCTGGGATGGAAGACGAAGCACCGGCCTGGTTCGAGGCTGCCATTGACACCCGCCCGGAGCGGCACGAGACCGAGGTCGCCGGGGCCACCATCAGCTACCGCTGCTGGGGGCCGCGGGGGTCGGCGGCGATCGTCCTGGTCCACGGAGGTGCGGCGCACGCCGGCTGGTGGGATCACATCGCGCCGCTGATCCCGAGCGAGTACCGGGTCGTCGCCCTGGACCTGTCCGGGCACGGCGACAGCGCCCGGCGCGACGAGTACACCCTTGCCACCTGGGCAGCCGAGGTCGTCGGGGTGATCGACGATGCCGGCATCGTCTCGCCGCCGATCATCATCGGGCACAGCATGGGGGGCTGGGTCACGATCATGACGGCGGCCGAGTACCCCGACCGGGTGGCGGGCATCGTCGTGGTGGACTCCCCGGTCGGGGAGTTCACTCCCGAGGAGCGCGCTGCCCGCGAGCGCACCGCCTTCGGCCCGCTCCGGGTCTACTCGACGGCGACGGACGCCCTGGCCCGGTTCCGTACCGTGCCAGATCAGCCCACGTCCCTGCCCTACATCATCGACCACATCGCCCGGTCCTCGATCGGTTCGGTGCAGGGCGGCTGGACCTGGAAGTTCGACCCGAACGTGTTCGCCAACCGCACGCCGTCCCCGGAGATGCTGCGCAAGGTGCACTGCCGGGTGGCGCTGTTCCGGGCGGAACACGGGCTGCTCACCCCGGACATCGGCGTCCAGATGTACAACCTGCTCGGCCGGGTCGCGCCGGTGATCGAGATCCCGCTGGCCGGCCATCACGTGATGCTCGACCGCCCACTGCTGCTCGTCACCGGCATCCGCACCATCCTGGCGGACTGGGAGCATTCGTCCCCCCAGGAGCGCAGCGACTGAGCCCGCGGGGCCACCGGGCATGCCGGGCCACGGGGCCACCCGCCCGATCAGCGGACCCGGATCGAGGGGTTGACCAGGTCCGGACGGGTACACCTGCCGCCATGTCCCAACGGCAGGAGAGATCGCCATGAACACGTCCGCTCTCATCGGACGCCGCCACGGCGCCGGCCAGCGCACCGCCCGCCGGCCCCCCGTCGATCAGGACGCCACCATCGCCACGGACGGCACGACCGGCCAGGCCACCGCTGGCCCGAGCAGCACCGGCAGCACCGGCCGGGAGGGCATCAGTGTGATCCGCGCATCCGCGGGATCGGGCCGGCCGACGTTGCAGGAACGGGCATCGCGGTCGGAACCGGCGACCAAGCGCACCTGGCTGACGGTCGGCAAGCGGGTGAAGTCCCAGCTTGCCGACCTGTCGATCCCGCTGCTCGCCAGCGGGGTGGCGTTCTGGGCGATCCTGTCGATCTTCCCTGCGGTCATCGCCGTCATCACCGTGTACGGCCTGGTGGCGAGCCCACAAACGGTCCGGGACGAGATCGCCCACCTGTCCGGCACGCTCTCGCCGGCGACCAGCACGGTACTGCGGGACTGGCTGACCGGCATCACGACCACGGACCATTCCGGGCTTGGCATCGGTCTGTTGCTGAGCCTCGTCGGTCTGCTGTGGGCGGTGTCGACCGGGACCCAGAACCTGATCAAGGCGATCTCCGTCGCCTTCGAGCAGGAGGAGACCCGCGGCCCGGTCCAGCTGCGGCTGCTCGCGGTGGGGATGAGCCTGGGTGCGGTGGTCGTGGCGGTGCTGGTCATCGGCGGGATCACCGCCAGCGGGTCGCTGTTGTCACACCATGTGTCCAACGGCGGCGTGCGGGCCGTGCTCACCATCGTGCAGTGGCTGCTGCTGGCGCTGGTGCTGCTGGGGGCGATCGCCGCGCTCTACCGGCTCGGCCCGGCCAGGCCGCCGCGGGGTTGGCGCTGGGCATCCGTCGGCGCGGTCGGCGCGACCGTCGCGCTCATCGTGGCCTCGGTGGCGTTCTCGATCTACGTTCGGGCTTTCGGTCAGTACAACAAGACCTACGGCGCCCTCGGTGGCGTGGTCATCCTGATGCTCTGGCTGTACTACGCGGTGACGGTCATCCTCGTCGGTGCGCTGGTCAACGCCGAGATCGGTCGTCAGCACGCCGCACACGACCAGACGCGCCCCGAGAGCTCCCCGGCAGCCACGGACTCTCCAGCAGCCACGGACTCTCCGGCAGCCGCCGATCAGAACCTGACCCACATCACTCCGGCCGATCGCGGAGCGCCTGCGTCGTCCGCTCGCCCAACATTGCGACACCGGCGACCCGACGGTCGTGATTAAGCCGCCGAATGCTGGGAATTTCGCAGATCACACGCTGTTCCGCTGGTGCCGCCACGCGGAGCTCACCCAGGCGGGACGGTTCGCTTCCCGAGCGGAGCCGCCCCATCGGACAAGCCGCGAGGAGACCCGATGACGACCACGACCCATCAGCAGGCCCCCCACCCGGGCGGCCTTCCGACCCCGGCGACGACCGCCGGCCCCGCGCCCGTCGCCTCCGCCGCCGAGCCGTACCCGGACGACGCCCAGGTGTCGTCCTATGGCACCGGCACCGGCACCGCTGCGCCCGGTGGCACTGCGGCGCCGGACGGGCGGCGGGCCTCGACCGGGCACCTGGTCTCGGACGTCGTCACCGACATCTCCACGCTGTTCCGCCAGGAGGTGGCCCTCGCCAAGGCGGAGGTCCGCGAGGAGGCGAAGAAGGCCGGCAAGGGCGCCGGCATGTTCGCGGGTGCCGGCGGGGCCGGTCTGTACGCGCTGTTGTTCGCCCTGCTCGCGGTCATGTTCGGCCTGGGCGAGGTGATGGCGCTCGGTTGGGCGGCCCTCATCGTCGCCGCCGTCCTTGGTGCGGTCGGCGCCGTCCTGGCGCTGAAGGGACGTTCCACCGTGCGCACTGTCCACCCGGCGCCGACGCAGACCGTGGAGACGCTGCGTGAGGACGTCCAGTGGGCGCAGAGCCGCCGCCACTGAGTCATCCGTCCATCCCCGGTCATCCGTCCATCCCCGCCGCCCCACCCGCATAGATGAAAGGTCAGGTAGGCAGTGACCAGCACCAGTGAGACTGGTACGACCAGCGCAAGCCCGGACGAGATCCGGTCCGACATCGAGGCGACCCGGGCCCGCCTCGGCGACGACCTCGATGAGCTGTCGGCCCGGGTGAGCCCCGGTCAGGTGGCCGGTCGGACCGCTCATGACCTGCGGGAGCGGGTCAGCTCGGCGACGAACGCCGTACGGCCGAAGGTCGCGGCGACCACCGACACCGCGGCCGAGAAGGCCCGGCACACGGCGGACCAGGCGAAGGCCACGGTGCGCCGTCAGCTCGACGCCCACCCGCAGGTCGCCGCCTCCGCCCAGCGGGCCGTGAGCACCGCGGGCAGCGCCGCCGGCACGGCGACCCAGACCGTGCAGCGTCAGCTCGACGCGCACCCACAGGTCGCGGCGAAGGTCTCTCAGGCCCGGGACACCGCCGGTGGCGCGGTGGGGACCGGTCGGCGCAAGGCCGCCGAGAACCCGAAGGCCACCGGACTGGCCGCGGCCGGGGCGGCGGCGGCCACCCTGCTGTTCGCGACGCTGCGTCGGCGGCGGCGTGGACGCAGGACGGCGTTCACCGCGAACGCCAGCTGACCCCGGCAGGTGTGCGGGCCGGAACCAGCTGACCTCACAACGCCCGGACGCACGTGGGACTGACCCCGCGCGTCCGGGCGGCGTCATGTTCGGGGCCCGGGTGTCCGAGGTTCGAAAGCCGGGGCTGGGTCCACGGACGGGGTCGGGCCCGGCACCCGATGGCGGGCCCGCAGCTCGCGGATCCGGCTGTCCCGATCGGCGCGGATCTCGGCGCGGGCGACCTCCGCCGCAGCAAGATCGCCGGCCAGGCGTACCGAGGCCTCGATCTCGTCCCGGCGGCGGACGTGCTGGCCATAGCGGTCGGTGCCGGCATCGGCAAGGTCCCGGGCGAGCCGGGCCCGGTGTCGGATGGTGGAGCCGATCTGCTGGGCCTCGAGTTCCTGCGCGGTGGACTCGCGCCACTGTTCGAGCCGCTCACGGCGACGGGGCCCGGTCTGTTCGAGCGTCCGTGCGAAGGTGAGCGGGCCGAGGTCGACACCGAGCAACAGCAGGGTCAGCACGATCCGCCACAGCAGCACCGACGGGTCGGACGTCGTCAGCCGCCAGAACGCCTTTTCCCTGGTCAGCAGGTCGTCAGCGGCGTTGGCGGTGGCCGTCTGGGCGACCAGAAAACGGGCCCGGCGGGTGTCCCGGTCCCGGTCGAAGGCCGCCAGTCGGCCCTGGGCCGCGTCCCGCTCTCCGGTGGCCGTCCGAACGGCGCGGGCCGCGGCGCCGAGATCGGCCAGGGTGATCCGGTAGATCGGGCCGGCCCCGGCCAGGCAGCCGGCGGCACCGGTGAGCTGGCAGTTCGCCGCGGTGGTGGTGGCGGCGACGCGGCGGTGGGCGTCGTCGAGGGCCTGCTGGCGGACGGTGAGGCCGGCAGCGAGAGCCTGCTGCTCGCCGTCCTGGTTGGTGTCGAAGCTGCGCAGGGCCCGACCGATCTCCTCCTGCCGGATCTCGGCGACCCGCGGCGCGATCGACGAGGCGAACACCGTCAGCAACAGTGCCTCACCGACCAGCAGCGCCGCGCAGACCGCGACGAACACCCGGATGACGGTGGCGGCGCCGGCCCCACCGATACGTACGGTGGCGTCGCGTCCCCACCGGTACGGGCGTGGGGACAGCAACACCGACCGGTCCAGGAAAAAGATGACGGCCGCGTAGAACAGGCCGAACGCCACGGTGTGCCAGGCCGAGCGGTGCAGACCCATGGCGGCGACGGTCGCACCGGCATAGGTGGCGAGCCCGGCCGTCAGCAGCATCAGCGCACCGGCTGTGACGAAACGTGGCCGGTCGGACGGCCCGACCCATTCCGGACGAGCTCCGGTGCAGATGATGAGCAGATCGCCGATGGATCGCGAACCCACAGATCGAGCGCGAGAAATGGGCCTACCCCCGATCCGCCCGATGGCCCGCGCCAGTCCGCGGGACGCCCCGTCGAGCGCCCCAGGAAAGTAACGCGAGGTAATCACATTGCGCATCCCCACCGGGCCGGGTGCAGGACCTGGCGCCGGCATGCGAGCCTGACCCCTCAGTGAGCTGACCCCTCAGTGAGCAGGGTTGGACCATCGAGGTGGGAGAGGGTGCATATGGCACAGATCCGGGTGGAGGTGCGTCGAGAGGTTGCCGCCGCGCCGGAACAGGTCCTCGCGGCGCTCGGCGACTACCAGGGGGTACGGGCCCGATCCTGGCCGGACAACATCCACGGCTATCGGGTGCTCGCCGGGGGCACCGGGGCGGGCAGCCGGATCGCCTACCGGCTGCAGGCCACCCGCAAGCGCGCCCGCGACGTCGACGCGATCGTCTCCGCGCCGGAGCCGAACACCCTGCTGGAAGCCGACCAGAACTCGTCGCTGCGGACGAGCTACCAGGTCACGCCCGCAGCCGGCGGCACGGGCGGCGGGGGCAGCACGGTGACGGCGACCACCACCTGGGACGGCGCCGGGGGTGTCGGTGGCTTCTTCGAACGCACCTTCGCGCCGATCGGTATCCGCCGGCTGCACACCGCCGTACTCGAGCGGATCACCGCGCCGGCCTCCTGACCGGGCCGGTCACCAGACGCGGGCCAGGACGTTGCTGACGTAACCGTTCATCCGGTCCAGTTTGGGGACGTCCTCGGGCTTTGCCGCCGACAGTTGGCCCTGCGCCCACTGCGCGGCCCAGGTCGGGACGTTGTGGGCGGCAATGACGTAGAGCCAGTTGTGTCCCCACCGATCGGAGTCGTACCGCTCACGCATCATCCGGGCGGTCGAGTCGAGCGCCCAGAACGGGTCGAGGGCACGGGCGGTGGTCACCTCGGGAAGTGTCGTGTTCCACTGGCAGAGCCCGAAATCGGAGTTCGTCCAGTAACCGACGGCGCCGGGATCCCAGTTGCTTTCGATGGTGGTGATACCGCGCACCAGGCCGCGTGGCACCGTGTACTTCAGTGCATATCTGTCAGCAATCGGCATGAACAGCGCATAGGACGTCTCCTTGCCGATGAATCCGGCCGGATTGTGTTCGATGGCCGGCAGGTACATGTCCCGGTTGATGGTCGGCTGGAGTTTCTCCTGAAATGCGGCGACGGCGGTCGCGGTGGCGGCGGTGAAACGACCGTCCGTGGGGACGGGGGTGCCGGGACCGGCGTGCCAGTTCAGGGCGCGGCTGATCGCGACGACGGCCGAGCGCACGGCGAGGATGTCGCCGTCGGTACTACCCGGCGGCGGGGTCAGCCCGGCGCCGATGCCGTAGCACCGGCCCGGCCCGGCCGAGCCCGTCCCGCTCGCGGCCGGCGCCACCGTGCCGCCCCGGCCGTCCGCGGGCCACGACCCACGCCCGACCCGGGTGCGTTCCGTCGAGGTCATCGCATCCCCCGTTCCGTGCAGACAGCAGTGCAGGACAGAAAGATCGGTACCGGGCAGGCGGGTCGGTACGCTACGGGCCGGTCAGTGCAGGTGCATGCGAACGGTGGTACCGGAGGCGCCCGAGCGGAGTTGGACGAGGTCACACAACTGGTTGACCAGCCACAGCCCGCGACCGCTGCCGAGGTCGAGCGCGGGACGGCGCCGCCCGACGAGCCGATCGGCCACCTGACCCGCGTCGCTCACCTCGCAGATCAGGCCGCCCTGGCCGGGCCAGAACCGCACCGTGCCGCGCCCGCCACCGTGGCGCACACTGTTGGTGGCCACCTCGTGGACGGCGAGCTCCAGGTCATCCACCCGATCGCTGCCGAGCCGGACGGCCCGGGCGGCGGCGGCGGAGGCGGCCCGCACGAGACCGAGATCCGCCGGACCGAAGGAGAGCTCGGACCAGGGCGGCCCGAGATCCGGCAGCCGCTCGGCGAACAGGTCGGCGCCGGGCCCGAACCGGGTGCTGGGCCGCGTGAGACCGCCCTTGACCACCAGGGGATGGGTCTGCCACACCAGGTCGGTCGTCGCCGGCTCGAGCGCGACCGCCTCGTAGAGGCAGCGCAGCCGCCAGCTCGCCGGCCCGGGGTAAGCCTCGTTGATCAGCGCCTCATGCAGCATGCACTCGGCAAGTTCGGGACCCGAGCAGCCCGGCTGGACCGGCTCGCCGATGCCCCGCACGGTTCGGCCGCGCTCGGCGCCCTGCTCGAGATGCTCCTGCCAGGTCGGGATGAGACGGGCGGGATTGCGGCCGAGATCGGCCAGGTCAACGAATTCGACGCGTTTTCCGGCCCGCCCGAGGGCGTCGCGCAGCAATGTCAGCCGCGGCTCGCCCAGAATGACCAGCACATCCTCGTCGGCGGCCAGACCGGCCAGGACGAAATCTTTGGTAGCACCGAGAAAACCAACATCACCAAGATAGAGAAAAGCCTCGTGCCGGATACCCCCGGCGCCCGCGCCGGTTTCGACTCCCCCGGTGGCGAGGGCGGGGCCGAACGCGCCCCCCGGCTTCACCGGGCCGCCCGGGGCCGCAAACACGACCCGTGCGGGACCGGCGCGAACCGACCGTGCCCGGCCAGGCCCCCGGCAGAATAGAAGGAACAAGGCCGTACCGCCCTCGTGGCCTCGCCCCCCGTGTACACGAGCACATCATAGGTCATGTCGCACCAATGGGATATGCCCAGTAACGCAATCGAACGGTACGGATCACACCGGATCACACCGAACGATCATTGCCGACACCCAGTGGCACAGCGCGTGGCGCGGCGGACGACCGCGTGACGCGTCGGGGGTGTCACCGCCACGCGGGGCCGCCCGGCCGGCCCACCGACGGTGATCACCCGTAGTCTCGCAGACGGCGCGGTCCGAACGCGACACCGACATCGACTCCGACGAGAAGGTGGATCAGAGCTTGTGACGACGACAGCTGTCCCCCAGCAGTCCATCCATCAACGGATCGCCGAGGAACTCGGCGTGCGCCAGGGGCAGGTGGCGGCGGCGGTCGACCTGCTCGACGGGGGCGCCACCGTGCCCTTCATCGCCCGCTACCGCAAGGAGGTGACGGGCACCCTCGACGACACCCAGCTGCGCACCCTGGAGGAGCGGCTGCGCTACCTGCGGGAGCTGGAGGACCGGCGCGCGGCCGTGCTCGAGTCCATCCGCTCCCAGGGCAAGCTCGACGACGCTCTCGAGGCGCAGATCCTCGCCGCCGACTCGAAGGCCCGGCTGGAGGACATCTACCTGCCCTACAAGCCCAAGCGGCGGACGAAGGCGCAGATCGCCCGGGAGGCCGGGCTCGAGCCGCTCGCCGACGCGCTGTTCGGCGACCCGTCGCTGGACCCGCACGGCACCGCCGGCGGCTACGTCGACGCCGACAGGGGCGTGGCCGACGCGGGCGCGGCGCTGGAGGGCGCCCGGGCGATCCTGGTGGAGCGCTTCGCCGAGAACGCCGACCTGATCGGCGCGCTGCGCGAGCAGATGTGGTCGCGCGGCACGCTGGTGTCGAAGGTACGCGAGGGCAAACAGGAGGCCGGCGCGAAGTTCGCCGACTACTTCGACTTCGCCGAGCCGTTCACCTCGCTGCCCTCGCACCGCATCCTCGCGGTGTTCCGCGGTGAGAAGGAAGAGGTTCTCGACCTCACCCTCGAGCCGGCCGAGCCGCCCGCACCGGACGCCCCGCCGGTCCCCGGGCCCAGCGACTACGAGCGGCGCATCGCCGACGCGTTCGGCATCACCGACGCCGGCCGCCCCGCCGACCGCTGGCTCGCCGACACCGTCCGCTGGGCGTGGCGCACCCGCATCCTCGTGCACCTCGGGGTGGACCTGCGGATGCGGCTGTGGACGGCGGCCGAGGAGACGGCGGTCAAGGTGTTCGCCGACAACCTGCGCGACCTGCTGCTCGCCGCCCCCGCCGGCAGCCGGGCGACGATGGGCCTGGACCCGGGCTACCGCACCGGGGTGAAGGTCGCCGTCGTCGACCCGACCGGCAAGGTGGTCGCCACCGACACCATCTACCCGCACGTCCCGGCGCGGCGGTGGGACGAGTCGATCGCCACCCTGGCCCGGCTGGCCGCCGCGCACTCCGTCGACCTCGTCTCGATCGGTAACGGGACGGCGTCGCGGGAGACCGACAAGCTCGCCGAGGACCTGATCCGCCGGCATCCGGAACTGTCGCTGACCCGGGTCACCGTGTCGGAGGCCGGGGCGTCGGTGTACTCGGCGTCGGCCTATGCCGCCGGTGAGCTGCCCGGGCTCGACGTGTCGCTGCGCGGTGCGGTGTCGATCGCGCGCCGGCTGCAGGATCCGCTGGCCGAGCTGGTCAAGATCGAGCCACGCTCGATCGGGGTCGGCCAGTACCAGCACGACCTGTCCGAGACGCGGCTGGCGACGTCGCTGGACGCCGTCGTCGAGGACTGTGTGAACGCCGTCGGCGTGGATGTCAACACCGCCTCCGCGCCGCTGCTCACCCGCGTCTCGGGGATCGGTGCCGGGCTCGCCGAGAACCTGGTGCGCCACCGCGACGAGAACGGCCCGTTCCGCACCCGGGAGGCGCTGCGGGCGGTCCCCCGCCTCGGGCCGAAGGCGTTCGAGCAGTGCGCCGGCTTCCTGCGCATCCACGGTGGCGACGATCCGCTGGACGGCTCCAGCGTGCACCCCGAGTCCTACCCGGTGGTCCGGCGCATCCTCGCGACCACCGGTCAGGAGCTCACCTCGCTGATCGGCAACGGGAAAGTGCTGCGGTCGCTGAAGCCGACCGACTTCGTCGACGACACCGTCGGGCTGCCCACCGTGACCGACATCCTGGCCGAGCTGGACAAGCCCGGCCGCGACCCGCGACCCGCCTTCCGGACGGCCGCGTTCTCCGAGGGCGTCGAGACCCTGGCCGACCTCACCCCCGGGATGACCCTCGAGGGTTCGGTGACGAACGTGGCCGCGTTCGGCGCGTTCGTGGACATCGGCGTCCACCAGGACGGCCTGGTGCACGTCTCGGCGATGTCGAAGAACTTCGTCAGCGATCCGCGGGAGGTCGTCAAGTCCGGCGACATCGTCACGGTGAAGGTCCTGGACGTCGACATTCCCCGCAAGCGCATCTCGCTGACCCTGCGCCTGGACGACGAGCCCGGTGCCGCTGGCGGTGGCGGTGGCGGACGGCGCGGTGGCAGCCGCGATGCCGCCGGTCGGGACGGCGTTGCCCGCGACGGTGCCGGTGACGGTGCCGGCGGCG